>JAUNHA010000009.1 GCA_030524135.1 Eubacteriales bacterium | reverse complement strand
CTTATCATGATCTCTTTCTGAGTTCGTCCTTATAATATCGGCACAATGTAAAATCGCAAGCGGGGTTTTGTAAAGAATCGGTAAAAGTGGCGGCATTCTGTAAATTTCAGGTAAAGAATCCCGGGAAATACAAAAAGGCCTACAGACCAATAATGATACAAACCATTATTAATCCACAGGCTTTTCTTATTTATTAATTGAGTTTAGATGCATTTAAACTGTATGCAGTTGTTTTTCTCCCTCTCCCGAAAGCCAGCTATGATACCCTTCCGTCTCTTCCTTTGAGAAATTCAAAAGCCGAATCCCCTCCGCTTCTGAAATGCCGTTCTTAATAATATTCTGCAGGGAAATGTAACGTCCGTCCGCCTGCCCCAATGCAATGCCCTCAGCAAGCCCTTGTTTCACGCCCATATCGATCCACTGATCCACCAGATTACACATCCTGACTTCCCCTCCTTTTTCTGCTATCTCTATCAGCTCTTCCCTGATCTGTTCAAACCTCTCATAGTGTGCAAAGGTTTTTAGAAATTCCAGCATCGCTTCCACGTGCCGGATTTTTCTTGTATTATATCGCATCGCCTCTTCCATGCCAAGCCTGCGTGGGGTCTGTCAATTACTTTATATATCTTTTAAAATGCTTACAATTCTATTTTTAAATTGTTCGTTTATTTAACAAAAACAGCAGAGCTAAATGCCCCAATGTTTTTAAATACTTAAGAAAATATAAACGATTAACTAATTAAAAATCATTATCACTCTCGATATATGAAGCAAGCAATTTGAAATTTTGTATCATTCCATGAATGTGTGTGCGCTCCATATGATGCGAGGCTTGAACACCTTGTCCTACAAGTCCATGGCGAATATTTCTGCCTCCTGCAATTGCGGCTGCTGTATCTGATTTGTAACGCCGATAGCATTCCACTACATAATCCAATTCTTCTTTTTCAGCCAAATCTATTAACTTTGTTACAAGATCAAAATCATAAGGTCCTTGCATGTCTTTAGTTACTATAGATACTTTTTTCTCATCACCTTCTAAGTCATCTCCAACGGATCCCATATCTACCGCTATCATTTCATAAATATTGTCCGGTATATAACTTGCACCAAAACCAACCTCTTCATAATTGGTAAACATTACTTGGCTTCCAATCTTTGGCTTAATCACGGCTTCTGCTACTGCTTTCATCACAGCCATAAACACAGCTACGCTTGCTTTGTTATCTAAATGCCTTGATTTAATATACCCATTTTCAAAAGCTTGGAATCTCGGTTCAAAAGAAATAAAATCCCCTCGTCTAATTTCTGTCTTTTTCAAAACATCTTCCTTGGAATGAACATCTTCATCTAATCGAATTCTCATTGCATCATCTGTTCGTTTTAATTCTCTGGCACTATCCGGATAAGCATGAACCGATGGGGCTGATGTCAAAATGGTTCCTGTATATTTTTTCCCTTTCCGTGTATGAATTGTACAATATTCGCCTTCAACACTTTCCAGCATATATCCGCCAATCTGAAGAAGCTTTAATGTACCGTCTTCCATGACAGTTCTCACCATTGCTCCAAGCGTATCACAATGCGCCGCAAGTAATCGTTTGTTTTTTGTTTTGTCCGAAAGAGTTACAATAAGAGCTCCGCGCCGTGTTAATTCTGTTTGAAAACCTAATGCCTCGCTTTCCGTTTTAAGATATCTGATTAATTCTTTTGTGTACCCTGACGGACTTGGTATGTTTATGATTTTTTCAAGCTTTTCCTTCATAAACAGTTCCAATTCCTTCTCATATTCTTTTTGTATATTCATAGTTTACACATTCCATTTCTCAAATTCCGTTAGAAATCTGATAAGTCCTTCCGCCATATAATCAAGAATTATTTTTCCTTTTTCTGCTGTCGCGAGTTTTGCATTTCCAGTAATTCCATGCGGTGTGTCCATAGCAGAGCACATTGTAATGAGTTGCTGCCCGTTTTCACACATTCCCGGAAGCGTTTTTCGGTATTCTTCAAAAGCTTTTTCCATATGCACAAGTTCTGGGTGTAAAAATAACATACATGACGTTTCAGACTCGTCTCCATGCCCTCCACTTTTCTGCTCACAAACTTCTGCGTCTCCTTTTGCAGAAAGCGCAGCCACACTGGAAATTGCAACATGAATATGATGTTTATTAAACATCTCACTTGACAAAATACGCATTGGAGCCTGTGTTGATACTCCGCCATCTAAAATCAGATATTTTTTTACTCCAAATCGAACATAGCTTTCGATAATATCTTGTATAACGCGAATCGATGTCTCATATCCTAAAGAAACGCTTCCCTTCCATTCAATAAATGCAGGATAGTATGCATAAGATACAATCGGAAGCGTTATAACATTACATGCTTTTGTCACACAGCGTGCCATATACTTTGTTACATACATATCCGTCCCCATTGGAAGATGATATCCATGTTCTTTCGTTCCACCAGCAGAAGGAATTACAATAATTGTGTTTTCATTGATTTCCTGTTCGCATTCTTCATACGTCATTTCATTTAAAAATTTTCCCAATTTATCTTCCTCCTCTCAAATTAACATTCTTTTGGCATTTTTCTCAGCAATTCTTTAGGATATCCATATTGAATAAACCACTCTATGATATCCTTATCAGCCGGATATCCTTTTAATGAATGGTCCGCTCCCTGATAGATAATCAATTTGTTTTTCGTTCCATATCTATCCAAAAGTTCATGCATCCGAACACTTTGACTTAAATTCACCCGCCAATCTTCTGTCCCATGCTCAATTAGAACGGGAACTTTCAGTTGCTTTGCAAAACATACTGCGCTACGCAGCGCATACTCTGCCGGATAATCTTGCGGTGCACCTCCTACAAGCTCAAAAAAATCATCTTTCATATCTTCTGTCCGACTCTCATACATATCGACACAATCTGATAACCCCGCTTTCACAGCTGCGGCTTTAATTCTATCTCCGCACAATTTAATTGCACGCCAAGTCATCATCCCACCTCTGGAATGGCCAATCATAAACACACCTCCAGCGGCTGCAAATGAGAGTTTTTCTGCAATATCGATCAACGTTGTTACATCATGTACGTCTTCTCCTCCAAAGTCTTCTTTCCCGGTTCCTCCTTCATTTCCTCTGTACTTAGATCCCATGCAAATAAAGCCATACGATGCATACCGTATGATTACTCCTTCTCTTAACCTCCCAAAATCACGATTTCCTCCGCGATTAAAAATAAGCACTGGATATTCTTTTTCAATATAATCTGTTGGAGCTGCAATTAAACCTTCAACCTCATATTCGTCAACTTTATATCGTAGTTGAAATAATTTTACGTTTGGAAAATCTGTTTTCTTCAGATTGTCCGGAAAAGACATTCCGGAGATTTTTAAAATCTCCGGAAGCATTACCATATCTTCAATTCTTTTTATCATTTTTACTCCATACTTATTCAAAATAAGCGCCTTTCAAAGAGAGATACCCATTTGCTGTCATATACCACCCTTTTAAATGATTGTTCATCAGGAAAGTAAACTCATTATAATAAAGCGGTATAATTGGCTGAGCATCCATAAAAACTTCTTCAGCTATTGCAAAATCATCCATTGCCTGTGTACCACTTTCAGTTTCAGCTTTCGCAATTAATGCATCATATTCTGAATCCTTCCAGCCAGTATAGTTATTTCCACTATTTGCAATATACATAGAAAGAAAACTTGTAGGGCTCAGAAAATCTGCAGTCCATCCACCGCGTGCAATTTGAATATCCAGCTTTTTCATTTCAGCAATATGGACTTTCCATTCTACTGTATTTAATGTAATCGTAGAGATACCAAGCTGATCTTCCCACATTTTGATTATAGCCGTCGGAAGCTTACTATTATAGTCCTGAAACTCTAATTCCGGAAATCCATTTCCATCCGGGTATCCAGCTTCTGCGAGCAGTTTCCTTGCTTCATCACACCGCTCTTCGTAGGTCATAGATGCATAGTCTGATTCACCCACATATTCTCTGAAATCCTGACCATCAACGGAAATACCCGGAGCCACAAGATCGTATGCCGGTTTACCTACTCCATTATTAATTTCATTTACAATTGCATCTCTATCAATGGCTAAACTAAGAGCTTTTCTGATTCGAACATCTGAAAGTACCGGATCTGTAACATTATAGTTGAGGAAAATCGTTTGTATCTTATCTCTCGCCTGAAATCCATCATCCTCCAGTTTTAATCTCGAATACTCTGTACCCGGAACTTTGTCCATTCCATCAACTTCACCTTTTTCATAGGCCTGCAATGCGGTGGTTACATCTGCGACAAAATCATATTCCACTGATGAAAGCGCCACATTATCTGCATCCCAATAATGGTCATTTTTTACAAGCGTTATGCCTTCACCAATTGCAATTTGGGAAATGCAAAATGGTCCATTCGTAATATATGTTTCGGGATTTGTACTCCATGACGGATTTCCTTCTACGATATCTTCCCGAACCGGGCTGTACGCCGGTGTTGCACAAAGTTCAAGAAAATAATCACAGGGATGCTCTAACGTTACAACAATTGTATCTCCATCCGGCGCCTTTATTCCTACTTCATCAAAATTACACTCTTCAGCAAAAAACTTGTCTCCATTCAGCACATACGGACCCATAAACCATTCATAATCTGCTGCCACTTCCGGACTGAGCAAGCGTTTCCAAGCATACACAAAGTCTGCAGATGTTAAATCTTTCCCATCTGACCAGACCGCATTTTCTCTTAAATGAAATGTATATACCAGTCCATCTTCGCTTACTTCCCAGCTTTCAGCCGTCCCTGGCATGACTGAACCATCTTCTAACATTACCGTCAACCCTTCAAAGCAGTTCGAAATAATATAAGGAGACGCCGAATCCGCTGCAAGAGTTGGATCTATGGAATCCGGTTCTGCAGTCATGATAAACTTTAAAGTATCTCTGCCTGCTTCAGAGCCTTCTTCTGCCTCTGCTGTATCAGCAGCTTCATCCAAAATAATCTCTCCGTCATCTTCATCGCCACCGCAAGCAACAAGTGAAACGCATAGCATTCCCATCAATCCAATACGTAAGCATTGTTTCCATAGTGTCTTTTTCATACTGTTTCCTCCTATTCGTAAAATTAATTATTATACTGATAATTCTTTCCATCTGTGACAAGCCACCCAATGACCTGTTTGAATCTCTGTAAATTCTGGCTGTTGCTGCATACACCCTTCATTTGCATATGGACACCTGGTGCAAAATTTACATCCTGACGGCGGATTCATCGGGCTTGGAATTTCACCACTAATTCCTTTGTGCTCCATAATATGATCCGGATCAGCCACGGGTTCAGCTTCAAATAGCGCTTTTGTATATGGATGGCACATATTCTTTACTAATTCGCTTTTATCTGCCATTTCAACAATATTTCCAAGATACATAACCACAATACGATCAGAAATATATTTCACCATTGATAAATCATGCGCAATAAACAAATACGAAAGATTCATTTCCTTTTGTATTTCTTTTAAAAGATTTATCACTTGTGCCTGTATTGACACATCCAATGCCGAAATCGGTTCATCACAAATCACGATTTCAGGGCGCATAATTAAAGCTCTGGCAATACCAATACGCTGACGCTGACCTCCGGAAAACTCATGAGGAAATCTTCTTAACATTGATGCTTTCAGGCCCATTTTATCAAGAAAATGTTCAATGATATCTTTCCGTTCTGCTGCTGTTCCTATACAATGCGCTGCCAGAGGTTCCTCCAAAATCTTATATACATCCCATGACGGATCAAGCGAAGAATAGGGGTCCTGAAAAATCATCTGAACACGACGCTTAAATGAAGGCTCCTTTTGACAAGCTTCTATTCCATCAAGAAGAATTTCTCCAGATGTTTTCTTGTGTAGTCCTATAATGGTTTTCCCAAGAGTTGTTTTTCCACAACCTGATTCTCCTATAATCCCAAGCGTTTCTCCTTTATAGAGTTCTATGTTAATACCATCTACTGCTTTTACATACTTTCCGCGCACCTGAAAATATTTTCTAAGATCTTTGGTTTCCAGAATAGGAATATCTGCTTGTTTTAATCTTTTATTCATACAACTGCCTCCTCACTCAGTGAAAACAGTTTTCCTGATACAGATGAAGCATAATTATGGCATTTCACCGCATGAGTTTCAGAAACTGAATACATTTCCGGACAACACCTCGCACATAAATTCACTCCAAACTGACAGCGAGACGCAAATCCACATCCTGGTAATTCCCGGTCTAATGATGGAGGGAAACCGGCAATAGAATACAGTTTTTCCTCATCTCTTTGATATGAAGGCAACGAACGCAGCAGCGCTTGTGTATATGGATGTGATGGTTTTTTAAAAATCTCGTGAATTTCCCCTTGCTCTACGATTTCTCCTGCATACATCACCAACACTTTCTTACATACCTGCGCAATCACACCCAGATCATGTGTAATTAAAATAATCGAACTTCCATGTTTTTCCGCTATATCTTTCATAAGCTGTAATATCTGATCCTGCACCGTTACATCCAATGCCGTTGTAGGTTCATCCGCGATAAGAAGCTGAGGATTATTTGACATCGCCATAGCAATCATAATTCGCTGTATCATTCCTCCGGAAAACTCATATGGATATTGTTTTAATCGCATTTCCGGTTCCGGGATACCAACTCTCCGTAAAAGTGCTATTATCTCGTCATGCAGTAATTCTTTACTCGCTGCTTTTCTATGGAGCTTAATCTGCTCTTTGATTTGATATCCAATACTCAGGAGCGGATTAAGTGAAGTCATCGGGTCCTGAAAAATCATAGAGATATTATTTCCTCTGATCTTATTCATTTGAGATTCTGATAATGTAAGAAGCTGCTGCCCATTAAACAAAATTTCTCCTGCTGTGACTTTACCGTTTGATGGAAGTAATCCCATAACGCTTCTCATCGTTACACTTTTACCGCATCCCGATTCTCCTACTATACCCACTATTTCTCCCGGTTTAATGGCAAAACTAACTCCACGAAGCGCTTTTATTTCACTTTTGTCTTCTCTCCAAAAAGAAGTTTTTAAATTTTTGACCTCGAGCAAATATTTATCCATCTATTTCCCCCTACCAAAACGCTGTTGCCTCGCACGTTTACTTCAGTATTTTATTATCGAGCCATTCTAACAGCCATTGCATCCCGCAAACCATCTCCAATAAAATTAAAACAAAAAATAATCGCGCAGATAAATACTGCCGGAAAAAACATTCTATATGGATAGGTAACAAGTACATCCATTCCTGCATTACAAAGTGATCCCAGTGACGTAAGCGGTTCCTGTATTCCCAATCCAATAAAGCTTAAAAATGCTTCCGTAAAAATGGCATTCGGAATCGCTAAAATCAGACTCAAAATAATTTGATCAAGAATATTAGGTAAAAGATGTCCCAGTATGATTTTGGCATTTCCAGTTCCAATACTTTTCGCCGCCTGAATATATTCCATATTCTTAAGAGATAATACCTGTCCTCTCACAAGCCTTGCCATTCCGATCCAGAATACCGAAGACATTGCAATAATGATGCTCTTAAGTCCCGCTCCGATTACCACCATAAGCAGAATAACGTACAATAACAACGGGATGTTTCCTATGATGTCCACTGCTCGCATCATAACATTGTCAATATTTCCTCCAGAAAAACCGGCAATGCAACCATAACTCACTCCAATCAGTACATTTACAAGTGTAGCAATTACCGCAATCTCCAGAGAAACCTGAACCCCATATAAAACACGAATAAACAAATCTCTTCCTAAGGCATCCGTACCAAAGATATGCTCTTTATTAAATACTGTAATGGCTTCCCCTTTTTGTCCATTCATATCCGTAAGTTTTAGCCGTTTATTATTGTAATTAAGCATTACTTTTGCATCACCATATTCAAAATATATTTCCTTTTTTTTCAAATTTTCTGCAACTTGGTTCATCGGAATCATAAAACCATCTGTATCCTTAATTAACCAAACTTTCATATCAACGCTAAAATGATATTTCCTTCCATCTGACATACGATATGCTTTAAATACAGGACCAATATCACGCATTTTTAAATTTTGATCGTTCAACTCGTATGGATAAAAATGAGGAATAACAAAACTTGCCGTAAGTAATAAGATAATTACAATAAGACTGACCATAGCAAGCTTATTTCTTAAAAACCTAAGCATAATTCTTTTACGCATACTCACTCCATAAGCCGGAGTCTCATTTTCAGAAAGATCTTTTAGATCTAATTTTTTAAAATCGTCTTTCTGAAACTTTAATTCATTCATCCCATACCTCTCTTCCCTTGCTTAACCGCCATTATTCATATCGTATTCGCGGATCAATCAATGAATACAGAATATCAACTACAAGCATCATTCCATTCAAAATAATTGCATAAAAAATAGTAATTCCCATAATCATCGTATAGTCTCTGTTATTAATTGCCTCTACAAAATATCTGCCCATCCCGGGAATTGCAAATATCTTTTCAATAACAAAGGTACCTGTCACCAGGCTTGCAATCGTCGGACCCAAAACCGTTACAATAGGAATTAAGCTATTTCTAAGTGCATGGATAAATAAAATCCGAAACCGTCCAGCCCCCTTCGCACGCGCCGTGACGATATAATCCATACACAGCACCGTAGATACAGATGTTCTCACTCTTCTTGTTAAATTGGCAATTGCTCCCACCGAAAGCGCTGCAGCCGGAAGAACATATCCTTTCCACTCATCAACACCATATACCGGGAGAATCTCCAATTCAATTGCAAAAATTCGAATTAAAAGAGAGGCCATTACAAATGATGGAACACCTATGCCAAACGTTGTCAGAGCAAGTAATATCTTGTCACTTATTTTTCCCCGATTTACTGCTGCCGCTATTCCAATTGGAATACTAAAAATAACCATCACTGCTGTTGCCAATAATCCCAATCTTGCCGAAACAGGAAATCCCTTTCCAATTAAATCTGTTACATCATAATTCTCAAATTTAATTGAAGGTCCGAGATCAAATTCTGTTAACCCCTTCAAATAGTATAAATACTGTACTGTCGCCGGCTGATCTAAGTGAAAACGCTCATTAAGCTTTTCTTCGACTGCCTCAGATGTTTTTCCTTCTCGGGAAAACGGATTCCCTGGCACCGCATGCATCAAAAAAAATGTTATTGTAATTAGCAAAAACAATGATATGAAAATAAAAACTAAACGTTTTAAAAGATATTTTTTCATATAGTAACCTTTCTTCGAGTTTTTGATATGTCTTCCCGCATCATTTCATTGCTCGCATATGTTGTTTCCGGTATTAATACCGGCCGTCTTTGGTTTAAATCATATTTCTTCTCTTTAGTTTCTGCATTTTGGATTTGATATACTTCATTTAAAGTCTGAATGATTATATCTGCACAATACATTGTCTCTTCTTCTCGAATAATATATGGCGGACGAATAAGTAAATAATCTTCCGAAACACCAATTAGTATTCCTTTCTCAAAAAGCTGCTGCTGTACTATCTCCGCGTATCCTGCCTCTAGTCCTATTCCAATTCCAAGTCCCCGACCTGAAATTTGCTTTACAATGGGATTTTTCGAAAGTCCCTGATACAATTGTGTTTGAAATAGATTTCCCTGTTTTTTTACATTTTCAAACACTTTTTCTTCTTGATATATATCAAGAACAACATTTGTAACTCCACATGCAAATTCATTATCACTGCATCCCCCTTTTAACGCTGCTTCTATTACCCCGCAAGATGCACGTTCATTTAAAAGCATGGCACCATAACCCATTCCATTTGACAATCCCTTTCCAAGAAGCACGATATCCGGTACAACACCAAATTGTTGGTAACTATACATACTCCCACAACGTCCGGATCCGCATTGTATTTCATCAAAAATCAATAATGCGCCCTTCTCATCACACAATTTTCGTAAATCCTGCATCGCTTCTTTTGACGGACTAACCATTCCGCCAAGCGCTTGTATCGGTTCAATTATTATTGCTGCCAAACTTCCTGCAGATGCATACTGTAGCTGCTTTTCTAAAAATGCAAATGGTCCTAAAACCCCCTCTGTTTCAGCAAATTGTTCTGCTTCTTCTGAAGGATATGGAACCATAATGATACCTGGCATCGGATTTCCGAAACCACTCTTTCTAAGTGCAACACCACTTAAAGAGGCTCCCGCATAAGATCGTCCATGCAAAGCATGCCAAAATGAAATTATTTCCTCTTTTCCTGTTGCACGCCTTGCAATCTTTACCGCATAATCAACTGCTTCACCACCAATTCCCATGAGATACGCTTTATTAAAATCACCATTTGCCTCGTCTAAAAGTCTCTGCAGCAAACGTTTTTTTTCTTTTCCAACTCCTGGTACATGTCCAATCATGCAATTATCCAGACAAACATGTAATTTTTCTAAAAATTTCTTATTTTGATAACCAAGACAGCTCGCAATCTCATTTAAAGTAGTATATCTCTTCCCATTTTCATCTGTAATATAAATTCCATCTGCTCTCCGGGTCTCTTGTATCATTGTTCGTATTCTCCTCCTGACCGGTCTTTATTTAATATGTTATTTTAATAATCCAATCTCAAACTCCGCTTGATGCCTTTGTTTCTTTTTGTTAATTTTTATTCCTTAATCTGATGATACCACGCATTTATATAAATAACCAATTCTAAAAAAGAAGCAATATATACAATATAAGTATAAATCACTTCTTTTTAATCAATTCTCTTTTTTCAATTTAAATTCTAACCGTTAAATTTCCTTCTAGTTGCTCCAGTACATAATTTAAAAAAGATTTTGATGCGCCATTCAAACATCTTTCTTTGCGCCAAATCACCGCCATCGTTGAGGTAAACGGTGCATCTTCGATCGTTTTATAAACAACATCCAGATTATCTGCACCATTCTGTTCTGTTGCCGGACAAACTGCAGTTCCCATACCCTCTGCTACATAAGAAGCAGTAAGTCCAAAATCTGAACAACTACATATAATATGGATTTCATGGTTCTGTCTATGGTAATACTCCTGCAAGCTATTCCCGATTTTTTTAGAGAGAATAAATCGTTCACCCTTAATTTCTTCCATTAACACGCTCGTTCCTTCACGTCTCGCAAGAGGATGGTCCTTATGGAAAACTGCGGCAAGTTTTTCTTCTCCAATTACTTTACAGCAAAATTGCTCTTCATTAATTGGGAAACGAATAAAGCCTATATCACATATACCTTTTTCAATCCAGTCAGCAATATTAACTGTTCTGCCTTCCTCAATATGGTAACTAATCTCCGGATATTCTTTAGAGAATGGTGCTAATAAAGTTGGAAGCAATGTTTTTCCCAGAGACATTAATGTTCCAATGTTAACAATACCTCGGCATCCATTACCAAGTTCTACAACTTCTTTTTCTGTATGTGCCAGCAGTTCTACCAGATCATGGGCACGCATATATAAAAGGTATCCCGCATCTGTTAATTCCAGATGTCTGGTATTTCTTTTAAATAATTCTGTATGCAGCTCTTCTTCTAATTGCTTTACCATTCGACTGAGTGGTGGTTGCGACATACAAAGTCGGGTTGCTGCACGACTATAACTTTTTTCTTCTACAACCGCAATAAAATACTTTAGAGACCTGACGTCCATTCACCAATCCTCTTAAACAATCTTATTACCCTTTTCTATGATTACCCTGTCTCTTCCGATCCCGTCACCGCATACCGCGTCAGCTTCGTCCTCCTGTAATAGAACACGAGGCATGCACTGCACAGGATCCATCCAAACGGATATCCAAGTGCGATCGGTATAATGGAATCTGACAGCCGTGAAATAATAAAGAGATAGATCTGCCGGAACACGATGAAGCTTCCCATCATGATCAGCATAGGCGCCTTTGTATTTCCTACGCCGCGCAGCGTTCCCGCAAAAATCTGATTGATGCAGAGTGATACATAAAATGGCATCATCAGCCGCACAAACAAGGTTCCGTAAGAAAGCACGTCCTCGCTGCTGCTGAACAGCCGTATCGTGGTCCCTGCAAAGATCCACACCGGAATAATGATGCATATCGATACCGCAATCGACATCATGAGCCCGGTCTTCGTTCCGCGGCGCACGCGGTCGAGCCGTCCCGCTCCGACGTTCTGTCCGGTGAAGGTCGTCACGCCGAGCGCAAGACTCTGGATCGGCAAAAGACAGAATTTATCCACCTTGCCGTAGGAGGACCAGCCCGCCATGGCAGCCGATCCGAAGCTGTTGATGTACGAATGTACAAAGACGTTTGAAAATGAAGTGACAGCCATCTGAAAGGCAGCTGGAAATCCGATATTGATGATGCGTTCCAGCATGGAACGGTTCATCCGGATCTTCCGCGGTACTACCCTATAACAGTGCGTTTCCCTGCACAGTACGATCAGGATCAGAACAGCTGAAAGCCCCTGCGAAATAATCGTCGCATATCCAACGCCTGCAACGCCCATTTGATATTTCATCACAAACAGAAGATCCAGCACAATGTTCGTCAGTGCGGAGAAGATCAGAAAATACAGCGGTCTCCTGGAATCCCCTACCGCGCGCATGATACCGGATCCCATGTTGTAAAAAAGAAGCCCCGCCATGCCGGAAAAATAAATGCGCAGATAAGTGGCCGACAGATCATACACATCATCCGGCGTATTCATCAGATTTAAAAGAAATGGAACGAGAAGCAGCGACAGAATAGTCGTGCCAATGCTCATAACGATCGTCAATGCAATCGTCGTGTGTACCGCCTCTGACACATTCTTCTCGTCTTTTGCGCCGTAATATTGCGAGATGACCACGCCGGCACCGGTCGCAAGCCCCGAAAACAATCCGATAAACATAAAAATAATGCTGTCTACAGATCCGACTGCCGCGAGCGCTTCCTTTCCCACATAATTGCCCACCACGATGGTGTCCACCGTATTATACAGCTGCTGAAACAAATTGCCGATCATCAGCGGAAGCGAAAAAAAGAGGATATGCTTCCAGATGCATCCCTCCGTCATATTCCGTTCCTTGCGTTCCCTGCTCTTCCCCACTGCCTGCACTTCTCTTTTTACCTCGTATAAACTTTATGTTGAAATTCAACTGTCCTAAAATCTTATTTTTGACTTAATTGTGTGTCAGCAACTAAACGATCAAAATCACTCTGATACAATCGGTCTTGGATAAGCCGGTATTGTTCAAATTCACTTTCTGCAAAAACTTTGGCAATTGTCGCAGTAACCTTTCCCTTGTCCTGCAAAACTTCCGCATCGTTGAATTGCAAAAACGCATCCAGCTTAGAAGCCCAATCCACCATTGTCATGGGAATATGCCGTCTTGCCTGCCTTGTAGCATAGTCCAGATACATCGTAACAATCTCGTTTAGTTCCTGCATCTCATCAACGGACAAGTAGTTTTTTGCGATAGAAACATCGGCTTTCACAATCTTTCCATTTGGAGCGTTGCGCCATGAAGTCAATCCCATATGTTCCTTTGTGTGGTCTGCCCTTGCGACAATAACCTCAGCTGCGGTATTTCCGTGAACGGCATAATGCATCTTATTCTGTACCGTCGCAAAAAAATCTTTCGTAATCTGGCTGTCAACAGAGTAATCTACAGCAGTGGCATAAATGTCCGTGATTTTCTGGTAAAAGCGCCGCTCACTAGCCCGAATTTCCTGTATTTCGTAAATCAGATGGTCAAAATAATCCTCGTCGAAGATCTGACCATTGATAAGCCTGCTTTTATCTAAAACATATCCCTGCTTAACAAAGGTATCCAACACCTTTGTTGCCCATTGCCGGAATTGTGTTGCCCTTCCAGAGTTGACGCGGTAACCGACGGCGATAATAGTAGACAACGAATAGAATTTGTATCGATAGGTTTTTCCGTTATCCGCAACTTGTGCAAAATTTGCACAAGTTGAATCTTCTGACAATTCGCCGCTTTCGTATATATTTTTAAGGTGCTTTGTAACAACGCTTCTGTCCACATCAAAAAGCTGACCGATTGCCTTTTGTGTCAGCCATACATCGTGATCCTGCACACGGACTTCAATACTGTCCTCATGAGCGTCTTTTGTAAATACAAGAAAATCCACCGTGCTATTTCGGATTTGCAGTTTGTTATTTTTCTTTTCAGCCATTGTATATCTTCCCATCAATTATCGCCTGATCTTGTTTTACGGATTGAGTTTTTGATGGCTCCATTATAACAGATATAGCAGAATAATGCGAAGCCTTTCGATTGCGGCAAAAGGCCGCCGCAAAATCCGCTTATCACGGATTCGCGGCAGCCTTTTCTGCCCGGCAGGGAATTTCTTCCCCGCCGTTTATTCAATATAGTATTTTTTCCTTCGGGCAAACGTTCGAATGCCCGTTTCCCCCTTTACACGCTTCTGAAGTCTGCAGCTTACTGAACCCAGACTCCGTCTGCACCTACCTGATATCCGTCCGGGGTCTCTGTGCCTTTCAGCATTCTTCCGCGCTTTCCGTCAGAAACATCGCTGAAGTAATACCACTTGCCTTCGATCTGCTTCCATCCGGTTATCATTCTGCCGCGGATGCCCTCGCTCTCTGGATTGAGATAATAGGTCTCTCCGTCAAGCTCGATCCATCCGGTCTTCATCAGCCCGTTCTCGTCGAAGAAATACCAGCCGTACTCGCGGTTCCAGTTCGTATAGATCCATCTGGAAACCGCTGCCGTACCATCTGTCAGGCGGAAAGTCCAGCCTGTTTCACCTTCACTCCAGTTTCCGCTGGTGTAATACTCAGGTACTGCTCTTCTCATCGTGCTCGATCCGCCGCCGGAGCTTCCGCCGCTGCTGTGCGGTTTGCCTGGCTTTTCCTCTTCCGGATTTTTCTTAAGTCCGCTGAGGGCCTTTGCAAGACTGCTGAGCGCATTATTCACTTCCTTCTGCGTTGCGTTCTCATCTTCAACAACCGCTTCCGCATCCGTCAGCGCATCCATCAGCGTCTGCCAGCTTTCTTCCGTATAATCCTCTTCCTTGAGCGTCTCAAGCTTCGTTGTTACTTCTCTGATCTTCGACTGCAGCTTTGTCTTATCCGCTGTCTTCTCTTCCTCTGCCTTCTCATACTGTGCCCTGACAGTCAGATTTGCCGTGATCTCATCAAAGTCCTTGTTCCATCCGGTAAATACATAGCCTTCGCGTACCGGATCCTCCGGCGCTTCTGCTGCCATGCCGTACGGAACACGCTGCTTTGAAATCACCGTGCCGTCCCAGTCCTCAAAGATAACGTCATAGCACTGCGTATAGGTTACTGCATACAGCCCTTCCGGAGATGCCTCAAATTTCAGCAGGTCTCCCTCAACCTCACATGCTACGGTCGAAATGGTAATGTCTTCCTCTTCAACCATATATGCGTAGACGCCGTAATGCTCCATGTCTCTGTTCTTTTCCGGAAGCTCCATCGTAACCGTATATGTCGGGAGATTCTTATCCGTCAGATTCACAGTTTTCGTATTACCACTATATTTTGTTGTCTTTTCTGTCTCCGTACTAACCCAGAATGCAAGCTTGATCTGCTTTGCAAGCTCCTTGTCCTCTGCAATGCCGAGCTCTTCCTTTACTGCAGTCATCGGAGCCGGCGCTGCGCTCATCAGGCTCTTGTAGTTAATGCCTTCTGTCTCTGTCTCACGCTCTGCCTCAGAATTTGACGCTGTACGTGCTGCACGGCGCAGTCTTGCTGCTGCAGACGGTGTTGCCGTAAGCTCGTCATCCGCATCGCTGTTTTCACGCTTAGCATCAGACGGGGTTGCCGCGTTTGCAATGTAGTTTGCAAATACCTTCTGCTTTGACGGTGCAGTTGCCGTTCTGCTGATTTGCGTTGTAAGACTTACGGTTCCGCCTTTGCTGAGTGCAAAGCGGTCGTCATCATCCAGCGCTGCCTCCAGCAGTTCAGCCATTTCCGCTTCATCCGCATAAGCAAACCAGTCTGCCGGAGATGCCGTCGAATAAGCCTCTTCCTGAAGCTTTTCTTCATCTTCTCCGCGGGTAACCGCTACGAGACGTACACGGCTCTGCGGTACGATGAAGCTTACTTCTTCTTCAGTGGTCTGCGCCTCTGTCAGAAGATTTGCCGGAACTGCACGCCAGTGGTCAAATACCCTGCCTTCCGCTGCCTCTGCCGTTACCGTAAGCTCTCTTCCGCTTTCTACAGATGCCGTGCTTTCACCTTCAGCTGCTTCGCCGTCGATCTTTGTGATCGTTCCGCCTTCGACTGTGATCTCCTGCGTCTTGTCGCTGATGATCTTATACTCTACAGTGATCTTACCGGAATAGTTGACGATACCCTTCACGGTAACTGTCGCAATACCCGGTTCATCATTGTTTTCATAGCTAAGCGTATAGTCAATGCCATATCTCAGCTTCGTGCCGTCTTTCAGTTCTACGGTCACCTGCGGCTTCACCGCTGCGCCGTCCTCGCCAAGCTCGTAAATATCCTGATCGAGCGTAACAGTCGCTGTTTCCTCTGTCAGTTCAGTCGTCTCCCTGCCCGTACGTACGCGGAACTCCGCTGCTGACATAAACTTATTTGCCGTATCTCCGTACGTGCTTGTCGCATGCAGTTTTACAAACTTCGCCTTTACCGGTGTGTCAAATTCTGCAAGCACCCACTGCGTATCACTTGCCCAGTTTCCGGTTGCTACGATTTCCCAGGTTTCTCCATCATCGCTGACACTTACTTCATATCCGTTGACACGACCATTGTGGCTAGTTTGTCTCGGTAGATAACGTACCGCGTCAAGCGTTGTGTCATCATCTTCAAGTTCTACCTGAAGCCAGAGCTCGTCCACATAATCGGAAGCAATGTCTTTCCACTTGGTGTGCCAGAAGGTACTCGTATCGCCGTCAATTGCTCTCGCCATTCCGGCCTGCTCGCCAACTGTCTCTTCACTACTTGCCGATACTGTAAGCTTATCCAACGGATAATCCATGGATGCATCATCCGCTCCAAGCTCGCTTTCCGCACCAAGGTTGATCAGGAACGTATCCCGCTCAGAATGGTCCTCTGCCTCAGTCAGGATCCTGACTACGCCATCCTTCTCCGGAAGAATGGTTACCGCTGCATTGTTCTTTCCTTCTGCTTCAATTTCTTCAATGACCGCCATCGGCGTGTTATAGCTGCCTTCATTGAGTGCCGAAGAGCTTACTTCCGTTCCATTCACTACCAGTCTGGAAAGACCCGTATCGCTCTTTGCAACAAATTTTCCTTCCGAACGATAGAGCTCAACCTCCGTGATACCCGTGGTCGGTTTCTTACCAGATGCCACATCCGCAGTCGTTGAGTTGTGGATCTCTATCCTCAGATAGGTTGCCTGCACCGGTGCAAAGTCATAGGTGTAGCAGGTTACATACTGTGACGTTGTTGCATCAGCGATGGTCTCTTCCGTCGCGAGCTCCGTCCAGGTCTCCATATCATTGGAAATATACCACTTCGTCTGACCTGCATCCGGAAGCCTCAGATCCGCTCCATTCTCCACGAAATAGATCTTTGCCTGTCCGAGTACCTCCTGCGTATCATAGGTAAAGGTAAGCTGTGCCGGATCAGTATCCTGATTTCCCTTATAAGTCCAGTTCCAGTTGCTCCAACGGGAAAGGTTATTATAGTTACTGTCCTGGCTCTCCGTGCTCGCTGTGCTTCCGTCATTGATTGCAGAGAGTGTATCAGACTGATATTCCTTCGGTATATTCTGCGATACCTTCGCCTTCGTTGCAACATTGTCCGTGATCGTATTTTCCTCTTCCTGTACACGTACGGATGCCGTTACCGCAACAGGCTCACCAAAGGCAGTCACCGTACCGTTTACAGTTACGATGCCTTCCTCCGCAAACTCTGACGCGTCTTTCTCTTCCCACTCTACCGGCAGCGAGATGTTAAGAACTTCTCCATCCTCGGATACGATCTGTCTCGACTGCGGCAGGATCGGAGCCTCGCCCTTGCGTACGGTCGTCGAATAATTCAGCACTGCCGCAATATTATCCATCATGTTGATGCTGACGGATACCGCAGTATCTTCTACCGTACCCTTTATCAGGAAGCTTCCCTCCTGCTCATAGAGGCTGTCATTTACGCTCTCCCAGGTCACTTCACGCTCTGCGCTCTCACCATCCGAATAATATACGGTCAGCGTATCCGGAAGCTCCGGTGCGTTTCCGACCTTGACATAGTAATTCTTAGAAATCTCATAGCTTGTGATCTGCTGCTCTGTCTCCGGTGCCTTCTCAACCGCTTCCGTATCCACGTCTACAGAAGCACTCGCAAGTCCGTCTGCCGAAGCCGTCACGGTAAAGCTTCCCGCTTCGTCCGTTGACTGCACGATCGCAAGTACCTTTCCGGAGAAGGCTCTGCGGTTATCCGCCTGATAGGAATCATGATCCTGTGAGCGGCCGTTATCCACGCTGAGCAGCTTTCCGTTGCCCTCTACCGAGAAGGTCACACGGTTTTCCGCATCTGCTACCGGTTCGCCGTTTTCATCCAGCACATCTACCGTCACATAGACGAGATCCTTGCCGTCCGCATCGATCGCTTCGCGGTCTGCGGAGATCGCAAGCTGTGCAGGCTCTCCAAATGTCGTTACCTGACTTCTGCCGTCAGTATCTGTAATCTCATTTCCATTCTCATCCGTTGCAACTGCTGTCAGCGTTCCGTCTGCATACGGTACACTCCAGGTACGATAGAGGTTCTTGTGATTATCAGAACCGCTTCCGTTCTCAAGATACATCTGATAAGTATAATGACTGGTCTTTCCGCTGTCTGCCTGGCTGTTAAGCGTCGTCATCGTCTTCGAGCCAAGGCTCTGTCTTTCCTCCGAACCTGCCGGTGTGAAGAAAAGTTCTACCGTCGGTGCGTCAGAATATACTACGACATTGACGTTTCCTGAGCTGTCCTTCTTTACGATCTCATTCTCCCATGCCGGAAGGATGTGGAGTGTATTGACATCGTCGTTCCACAGGCTCTGATACAGATAGTAGCTGTCCTTCGGGAAGCCTGCCGTGTCGATAATGCCGAAGAAGGAATTCTTCGGAGACGGCCAGGTTCCTACTACACCGGCTCCCGTACCGTTCCAGGTCGTCGGCTCTCCGAGGTAGTCAAAGCCCGTCCATACGAACTCACCTGCGAGGAAATCCCTGCGAATCGTATCAAACCATGCCTGGCTCGCAACATGACCCCAGCTTACCGCGGATTCATCATAGGAGGTAAGCTCCTGACTATAGTTCGAGGTATTATATACGCCGCGGCTGTTGATCGATGATGCTGTCTCTGAGCCGTAGAACTTATAGTCCGGATATGTGCTGTGGTAAGTATCGTACTTATCGATATTCGCATAGTTAAAACCGACAATACCTCCCGATTCATGCAGCGCATTTGCTACCGACCACATGTATGAATTACCGCTCTTGATCTTATTATCGCCGGTCGTGATCGGGCGCGTCGTATCGATTTCCTGTGCCCATGTGATCAGCTTTTTCGCCTGTTCCGGATAACCTGCGCCTCCGGAGGAGGTTCCCTCGATAATCTCATTTCCAAGCGACCAGGAGATGATGCTCGGCGCATTGTAATCACGCGCGATAACTGCCTTCAGATCAAACTCCGCCCAGGTCATGGATCCGGATTCTTTTCCAAGGATTGCATTGGAAGCGCCGATCTCTTCACTGAACCATTCGGAATAGTCGTGAGAGTTTCCGTTCTTGGCATCGGTCCAGCCGTCAAACATCTCCTCGATCACGAGCATTCCCTTTTCATTACAGATATCGATCAGCGCCTGTGCTGCCGGATTGTGCGTTACACGGATCGCATTGCAGCCCATTTGCTTCAGGATCTCCACCTGACGCTCGATTGCTCTCGTCCATGCCTCGGAGCCAAGGGATCCCTGATCGTGGTGCATGCAGACGCCCTTCAGCTTGACCGGCTCTCCGTTCAGGAAAAATCCTTCGCTTGAATCAAACTTAAAGTAACGGAAACCGAAGTCCGCTTCGCTCACATCCGAACCGGAAGAGGTCGTTACGCTCGTTTCCAGAACATAAAGGTTCGGATCATCAATGTTCCAAAGCTCCGGTGCATCCACGCTGAGCTCTGCCGTTACGGTTTCAGAGGCGCCTGCACTAAGTGTAACCGCACCTGCCGTGCCCGATGCAACAGCTGTCTTCTCACTGTCGCCCTTCTTATAGATCTTGTATGTTACAGTTGCTTCCTGGGTATTGCCGGAATCATTCACGATCTCCGTCTTGACCTGGACGGTACCGTTTCCTTGTTCAATGTCCGGCGTTGTGATGCGGGTTCCGTGCAGCGCTTCATGCACCATCGGTGTCATGGTAAGCTTCACGTCCCTGTAGATGCCGCTTCCTGAATACCAGCGGCTTGACGGCGTCTTATGATCGACCTTGACCGCGATCACGTTTTCTCCGCCGTAGTTCAGATATTGTGTCAGATCAAATGAGAACGGAGAATATCCGTAAGGATGTGATCCCACTTCCCTGCCATTGATATAAACCGTTGCATTCATGTAGACGCCGTCAAAATCGATTCGCGTCTGCATGCCCGCCGCACTCTGCGGTACGGTAAATGTTTTGCGGTACCAGCCGGTTCCGCCGGGCAGATATGCGCTCTCTGCCTCCATGTTTTTGGAATACTCCTGCTCGATGCTGTAATCGTGCGGTAGTGTTACGCTATCCCAGCCAGAATCATCAAAACTGGTTCCTCCCGCCGCACTTCCTGCATCTCCCAGATAGAACCTCCAGTTGTCATTGAAGTCCTGCGACCGCTCGGAGCCGTCATACCGGCTTACGTAGACGCGTTCCTTCTCAGAGACCATCTGGGTGTCGCTGTCTCCGCTGCTCCTTCCGATGGACATCATCATCGGTGCACCGAATGCGGTGCCGGACAGAGACGACATGCCCATAGCGAAGCTCAGGAAGGCAGCTGCTGCTCTTCTTGGATACCTCTTCATATAACCCCTCCAAATACATTGTGTGCACATTGAATACAAGTTTTTTCCTCACCCCGATGCGCTTCGTGCACTTTGCCATACTATTACAATCGCATTTTAATATATTTGTAAGGAAATTTAAATATATTGTTTGAAATTTATAAACAATTCGTTGAAATTTCAACCTTTTTGGCTGTTTTGCCTGTGGAGCACAAGCAAAAATGCGCAAGTAAACACTACCCCCTTTGCAATACTTGATAATACAAAGGCCCACCAGATACCGTTAAGTCCGAGCGGTGAAGCGGACAAGGCAAGTGCGATCGGAATGCGTGCGCCCGTAAGCGTCATGCTGATCACGGAGCTTAACGCCGTAAGTCCGAGACCGGACAAAGCACCCACTGTCATGATCTCAAGACACATCGGGATCTCCCCGTAAGAGAGGATGCGCAGATAATCCGCTCCCGCAGGAATCACCTCCGGATCATGCAGAAACAGGCTCACGAGCGGTACCGCACCGAAATACAGCACGATCGAAGAGATCGCACCCCAGATCACCATGAGCACGATAGAAGTCCGGTAGCCCTGCCGGATACGCTGTTTGTTTCCCGCACCGAAATTCTGCGCCATAAACGCATTGACTGCTGCTGCAAACCCATCTCCGGTCATCCAGCCGATCGATTCGACCTGTGAACCTACGCGCTGAACCGCGATCGCTGCATCGCCCCAGCCAGCGACCAGTCTGGTTAAAACCATGCTGATAAAGCAGTAAACCGTCGTCTGTACCGAAGCAGGCAGCCCAATGCGAAGCACGCGCTGATACTGCCATCGCTCCGTCTTCCGAAACAGCGGATTATCCGTAAATACCGCAGCCCCGCTTCGTTTCCGCATGCCGAACAGGACGGCACACACGACTGCCTGTGCCGAGACCGTGGCAAGCGCCGCACCTGCCACCCCCATCCCGGGAACCGGTCCCGGTCCGAAGATCAGCACGGGATCGAGAAGCATATTTCCAAAAAGACCGATACAGTTTGCAAGAAACGGCGTCCTTGCATCTCCTACCGAGGTATAAATGCCTGTCAGCGTCTGGTTAAAAAAGCTGAACAGAATACAGCCTCCGGTAATTCTCAGATAGACCTCCGCCTCCCGCGCGGTCGCCTCCCCGTTCAGCTGAAAAAATCCGATCAGCCGGTCGGCAAACAACAGGCAGATCGCCGCGTAAACGAGTGCCAGTACAAGTGCAATACGCATAGCCGTCCGCAGAAATCCGCGCGCTTCCTCCATGTTTCCAGCCCCGACCGACTGTCCGACCGTGACCTGTCCGCCCATTTTAGCGATATTCATGATGCCCTGGGCGAGCCACATAAACATCCCCGCAGCGCCGACTGCCGCTACGGAATTTGCCCCCAGAAGACCGATCCATGCCATATCCGTCAGGTTATAGGCCATCTGTACAAAGCCCGTCGCCATGATCGGAAGCGAAAGTTTTAATAGAGTCGGAAGGATGGCGCCCTCGAGCAGCTCATCCTTCCTGTTTGTCTGTTGTGTCATTTCGGTTTTATTCCTGTGTTTTTTCTCTGCGGGACTGTTTGTCCCACAGAGTTTTATCTGTACGTCAGTATCAGTTAATTCATTTCTTTAAAATACATACTTCTGCAGGCGGTCAAACGCTTCCTTCACGCGCTCGTGCGGAAGTGCGAGGTTCATGCGGATGCTCCACGGACCATTGAACTGCTTGCCGGTCTGCCAGAACACACCTACCTCATAACCTGCATTCAACAGCTCCTCGAGCGTCTTGCCGTGCTCCCTGCACCATTCCTCGCAGTCGATGAACAGCATGTAGGTTCCCTGCGGACGGGATACGTTTACGCCCTTAAAGTTCTTCTCGATGAAGTCGCATGCGTAAGCTACATTCTCACCGATGACCTCACGAAGCTCTGCCACCCACTCGTGACCCGCTTCGCTGTAAGCGCCAATCAGCGCATACATGGACATCACGTTCATTGAATTATAATGTGAGAGCGAGCTCTCCTTCAGCAGTCTGTCGCGCAGAAGCTTGCTGTATACAATGTGATAGCTTCCGATCAGTCCTGCCAGGTTGAAGGTCTTTGACGGCGCATAAAATGCGATCGTTCTGTTTTTCGCATCCTCAGAAACCGACTGGGTCGGGATGTGCTTGTTGCCGAACAGAATGATGTCGGACCAGATTTCATCCGAGATAACGAAGACCTCATGCTTTTTGAAGATCTCCATTGCCTTCTCGATCTCTTCACGCTCCCATACGCGTCCCGTCGGGTTATGCGGCGAGCAGAAGATCGCGCAGTGGATGTTGTTGTCCACGATCTTCTTCTCCATATCCTCAAAGTCCATACGCCACATATTGTCTGCATCCTTTACGAGCGGGCTGTGAACGATATGGAAACCGTTGTTGTTAAGCACATTGGTAAAGCCCACATAAGTCGGGGAATTTACAAGCACATTGCCGCCCTGGGAGCAGAGAATACGAAGCGCCGAGGTCACGCCTCCGAGCACGCCGTTTTCATAGCCGATATGCTCCGGCTCGAGTCCTTCCACACCGTTTCTGCGCTTCTGCCAGTCAATGATCTCCGCAAAATATTCATCTCTCGGTCTGAAGTATCCGAACAGCGGATGCTGCGCGCGCCTGATCATCTCTTCCGCCACGGTCGGAACCGTCGCAAAGTTCATATCGGCGATCCACATCGGAATCATGTCAAAGCCTTCCTTTACCTTGATTTCATGTCCCACTGCAGGCGTCATGCACTCCGGAATTACGTCTACCGCAATCGCGTCTTTTCCTTTTCTGTCAATGATGCTTGTAAAATCATACTTCATTGGTTTTCTTCTCCTCTTTTATTTCAATTTCATTATATAAATGGCACGCTACCATGTGTCCGTTTTCAATTTCCCTTAGCTCGGGGCGTTTCTTTCTGCAGATATTCATTCGTTTACTGCATCTGTCGCAGAACCCGCATCCCTCCGGCGGATCGACCGGACTCGGTGCATCCCCTTCCAGAATAATCGGTTTCCGCTGCTGCGCAAGATCCGGATCCGCAATCGGAATGGCAGAAAGCAAAGCTTCCGTATATGGGTGATACGGATGTTTATACAGATCTGCCGCCGGAGAATATTCTATCATATTTCCCAGATACATGACAGCAATATTGTCAGATATATGCCTTACGACAGACAGATCATGTGCAATAAACATCATGGTAAGTCCCCGCTGTTTTTTCAGCCGGATCAAAAGGTTGATAATCTGCGCCTGAATGGAAACATCCAGCGCCGAAACCGGCTCATCACAGAACAGAAAGTCGGGATCGACCGACAGCGCTCTCGCAATTCCAATTCTCTGGCGCTGACCGCCGGAAAACTCATGTACATTCCTCGAAGCATGCTCCGGACGAAGCCCAACCATATCCAGAAGCTCAAGAACCATCTGTTTTTCTTCTTCCCGGTTCTTTGCCCGCTTATGATTGCGGATTCCCTCCGCTATAATATCATAAACCAGCTGATGCGGGTCAAGTGAGGCATACGGATCCTGAAAGACCATCTGTACATGCCCAGTCAGTTCAAAGCGCTCCTGTTTGCTCATACTGTGAATATCTACGCCTCTGAACAGCACCTCTCCGCTGGTCCTGCTCAGAAGGCCGATGCTCGTTTTTCCGCAGGTCGTTTTTCCACAGCCGGACTCTCCCACAATTCCAAGCGTCTGTCCTTTTTCAATGCGAAAGCTTACATCATCGACTGCATGCAGCACTTTTTTCCGCCCGGCAGGAAAATACTTGCACAAGTGCTTTACTTCTAATTCCGCACAATGTTCGCTCATCATATTACTCCTCCCGTCTCCGTTTGTCCGCCTGCCCGTCCAGCAGTTTCCATACACTGTTTTGCACGGCTGTCCTGCATCCAGCAAAATGTCTCATGACCGCAGCCCAGATCTGTTACATCAGGCTGATATAGTCTGCAGACTTTCATCGCATATGGACAGCGGCTGTAAAAACCGCAGCCCTGCGGCGGATGAAGCATATTCGGTACATTTCCTTCGATCGTTACAAGCTCTCTTCCGTCACTTTCATCAATTCTCGGAACGGAGGCAAGCAATGCACTCGTATAAGGATGCTGCGGATGATAGAAAATATCCCTGCTGTTTCCCTGTTCGACTACCTTTCCTGCATACATGACGACGATCTCGTCTGCAATTTCTGCAACAACTCCCATATCATGCGTGATCAGAAGAATTGCCATATTCGTTTCTTTCTGCAGATCTTTCATCAGTCTCAGAATCTGAGCCTGAATTGTAACATCCAACGCCGTCGTCGGTTCGTCCGCAATGAGAAGAGAAGGCTTCGTAATCATTGCCATCGCAATCATAACCCTCTGACGCATGCCGCCGGAAAGTTCATGCGGATATTTTTTCATGCATCGCTCCGCATCCGGAATCCCTACCTTTCCCAGCATTTCAACGGAACGCTTTTTCATTTCATCCATTCCAATCTCCGGAAAATGATTCTTCAGGTTTTCCAGAATCTGCCTGCCGATCTGCATTGTCGGATTCAGCGCAACCAGCGCATCCTGGAAGATCATGCCGCATTCTTTTCCCCGGAAAGCGTTCCACTGTTTTTTTGTAAAACCCGTAATCTCATTTCCGGCATAAAGAATACTGCTTCCGGGTTTTAAATACCCGGGGGTTTCTACAAGCCCCATAATTGCTTTGGAGGTCACGGTCTTTCCACATCCCGATTCTCCAACAAGCGCCACCGTCTTTCCTCTTTCTATTTTCAGGGAAACGCCCCTTACGGACTGCACCTCTCCCCCATAAGTCTGATAGGAAACGGCAAGATCCTTGATTTCTACTAATGCATTCATTTTTTTCTCCGTTCCTGTCTTATTTGACGATTTTGGGCTCTAATGCGCTGCGGAGTACATCTCCGATCAGGTTAAAGCTCAGTACAGTAATCAGAATACACGCTCCGGGAAAAATCGCAAGCAGAGGATTATTCATCATATTTCCCTGTGCCGTCTGTAGCATACTACCCCAGGAAGCCTGCGGAACCTGAACGCCGAGACCCAGAAAACTGAGCGACGATTCCGTCAGGATCGCATTCGCAACGCCCAGGCTTGCCGCAACCGTGATCGGTCCCAAGATATTCGGGACAATGTGAACAAGCGCGATCTTCAGATTACCGGTACCCAGATTTTTGGATGCAACCACAAAATCCCGTTCCTTTAATGCAATGGTTTCCGCCCGCGTAATACGTGCAACCGAAGCCCAGGAAAACAGGCTTAATACACAGACAAGCGTTATCAGACCCGGCTGAAGCAGTGTATTCAAAACGACCATCAAAAGCGTACTCGGAAGCGCAAGAAAGATGTCAGTAAAACGCATCAGCATCATATCCAGCTTTCCCCCGATGTATCCGGAAAGAATGCCGATCGCCGTTCCAATAATAACCGTTACGATCATGGACGCAAATCCGACCGCAAGCGATACTCTTCCGCCGTAGAGAATCCTGGTAAAATAGTCACGACCGAACTCATCCGTTCCAAACCAGTGTTCCGCGGACATGGGCTTTAAACGCTGCATTGCATTGATCGCATTTGGCTCGTAGGGGCTCAGCGGTGCAAGCAGCGCTGCCACTACAACGATCGCCAGCAAAAACACACAGATCAGTGCCGGCTTGTTATTCCAGAACTCCTTTTTTATATCACGAAGCAGACTGTGTTTGATGTAGATATCAGCCGCCTCTGTATCTCTTTCCCGCTGAAAAAGATCATCTGTGATGTACTGTTCATTTACCATTATTCCATCCCCCGTCTGATCCTCGGATCCACAACTGCATATAAAATGTCCGCCGCAAAATTTCCGACAACGAGTATAAGACCGGAAAGCATCACATACGCCATGATCACAGGATAATCCCGGGCATTGATCGCGGACATAACGGTCATGCCGACACCCGGCCAGCCAAATACAGTCTCAACGATAAACGAACCGCAGACCAGCGTTGCAATATCCATACCAAGCAGCGTGATAATAGGAAGCAGCGTATTTTTCAGGACATGATGAAACAGTATTTTCAGATCGGAAGTTCCCTTCGCCTTTGCTGTCAGAACATATTCTTCGCTTAGTTGCCCGATCGCATTGGCACGAATATAACGAATATATCTTGCAAGGTTTGCCATGCTGAGCGTAAGACATGGCATGATCATATGCCTGATCAGATCTATTGTGGAATTAACGCCTCCGGTTCTCATTCCTGAAGAGGGAAGCAGTCGCAGCCTTGCCGTAAAAACAATGATCAGCAGCATGCCAAAAGCAAATGACGGAAGCGACATTCCAACATATGCGATCCCACTGATCAGATTATCCAATATGGAGTTTTTTGTCCGCCCCGCGATCAGCCCCAGCGGCACTGCTAGTACGACTGACAGCACCAATGAACTTCCCATCAGCAATAGCGTAGCCGGAAGCTTGTTTAAAAGCTGCGGTGTTACAGGCGTCTTATTTGCAAGGGAGATTCCAAAGTCTCCCTGAATCGCACGTTTTGCCCAGCCGATATACTGCTGCAGCATCCCCTGGTTTAAACCCAGATCTGCAATAATTGCCGTTTTCTGTTCCTCCGTCATATCAGGCGAGATATAAAGCGAAGACGCATCTCCCGGTGCAAAATAAATCACCGCAAAGGAAAAAAAGGAGATCAGCAGCATAATTACAACAAGCTGTCCAAATCTTTTTATGGAATATTTCAGCATTTTGCTCCTCCGAAACACTGTTCGCCTGCTTTCAGACAGCGAGAATAGTGTTTATAAAAGCCGCCTCACATCGTGAGGCGGCTCACTCTTATTCAACCGTAATCGATGCGTAATCCGCAAATTCCGGAACGATCGGGATCGTATCAAGCCCGCTCACGTTTTTATGTGACACCATCACATAATTCGGATACGGAAGCGGATACATCCGATACTCTTCCAGACACTCTCTCTGAAGCTGTTTTGCCAACTCATTATATTCGTCCTGATCATTGGTTTCGTTGATCTGATCCGTCAGATTGCAGATCTTCTCACTCCAGCCCCACTGCTCGGCACTGTTGAGATAGAAGCCTGCCTGAACGATCGTGCGTCCATACTGAGAATCCCATCCGTTTGATCCGAGATCCCAGGTCTTCTCATTACCATTTCCTGATCCCTTGCCCCAGAAGGTACTGAAGAATGTCGGAGAATCAAGACCTCTTACCGAAACGTTTACACCGATATTTGCGAGCTGCTGCTGGATAACGATCGCGACCGCATCCATTCCTGCTCTGTCAGCATTGTAAATATAATTGATCGTCTTTCCTGCAAGACCGGAACTCTCGGCAAGCGCCTTTGCCTCTTCAATATTCTGCGTATATCCCGGGCAATCAGGGTCATACATGCTCTGGTCCGGTACAAGAATGCTGTTTGCCGGACGCGCAAGCTCTTCGCTTCCGTATGCAGCCATAATGATCTCTTCCTGATTAAGTGCGAGGAAAATCGCTTTTCTCGCATCATCGGAAAGCGTGGACATAACCGGTCCGTAAGGATTGAGCTGCAGGTAATTCAGTCTGCCTTCGGAAATGGAAGTAATGTTGTAGTTGTCCGGATCAGCAGAATACTTCTCAAGATCTTCCGCTGTGATGACACGCATATAGGAAAGCTCGCCGCTCTCAAAAGCCACCTGCTTGGTTCCGCCTGCACCGAGTACCTTACATACGACCTTATCTACCTTTGGTTTGCCGCCGTAATAATCATCTCTCGCAGTATATACGATGCTGTCTGCATTCACCTCTGCTACCTGGAACGGACCGGAGGTAGCCATTCCCGGCGTAATCATATAATCACTTGTCTTTACAATTGTCGCATCTCCGTCAAATCCATGCTCCGGAATCACATTCATATTCGCAAGTCTGTAAATGAAAAGCTGATTTACAACCGGCAGCTTGAACTCAAGCGTTTTGTCATCAATTTTCGTAAGTTCGATCGGCTGGCCCTTATAAGAGGAAAAATTGGAAACTCCTCCGCCGCTTACTTCGCTGTAGCGAATCGAGAACAGCAAATCGTCTGCCGTGATCGGCTCTCCATCGCTCCAGTTGGCATTTTAATTCAGATGCACCGTATAGGTGAGACCATCCTCCGAAATATCCAGACTGTCGGCAAGCTTCGGAATGAAGCCATCCAGCGTATCATAAAACAGCGGATCATAGATCGCCTGTGTCATAACGGTCACACTGTCCGTTCCATGGTTCGGAATCAGACGTTCCGGCATATAGTCGATCGCAATGGAAAATACTTTTTCAC
This sequence comes from Eubacteriales bacterium, assembly GCA_030524135.1. GTDB lineage: Bacteria > Bacillota > Clostridia > Lachnospirales > Lachnospiraceae > Avilachnospira. The sequence continues at coordinate 31,432 of JAUNHA010000009.1, read as the reverse complement.
CACTACTTTCCGCCGTACCCCCCGCGGCTGCAGTCTGTGCAGCAGTTCCGGCTGCAGCACTTGTTTCAGCAGCAGATCCGCCTCCGCCACATCCTGCCAGTGACGCTACCGCCATGGCAGTCACGCATAACAACGAAACAATTTTTTTCATACTTTCTCCTTTTCTTATTTTCAAAATAACAGAGTTCTTATAACCAAAAGCTTACTATTTTATTTTATCAGCGATTACCAGTGAACCTGTATATTCTTCGGAAAATATTATAGAGAATAATAGAAATATAGAAAAAACTTATGCGTAGTGCATAAGTTTGTGTTGTTTGACGAAAATCAATCGTATTAAATTGATAAAGTAAATGAATTTTGGTATATTTTGTCAAATTCCATCCTGGAATAATTTTAATTTAGCTCTACATACTTGTTTTCTGCAGAAATATATGTCTCTCTGCCCCTGACGATGCATTACACCTGAATGATTCCTAAAACAGCAGCGCAACAATGCCGCTCACCACCGCTGCCACAAAAAACATGATCACCGTCAGGCAGCCTCTTTTTTTCAGGATCTGCTTCCCGGTCTGCACATATGCAAGATCTTCTGTCCCCGGCAGGATCCAGAACGGGCTATGCCCTACCCAGAATCTGTCGATGCCGACCCCGTCATACCAGTTCATGACCTCCAGAAACAGAAGTGTCTGCCAGTATGCGCTTTTAAAATCCGTATTTCCATTCCACAGACCAACGATCAGCACAAGTGATATCAGCATGACCGCATAAAACCAGGGCATGAACCGCAGCTTCTTCCGGTTCATCGTCCCGCGGTCTGTAAGACCGAGCGCAATTGCCCGGTCCTGAACATCTTTGGGATAAAAATACAGACAGTTGATTGCGCCGCCTGCCGCAGAGAGTCTCACCATGCCGGTAAATATCAGGCAGTACAGCGCTAATTGAAGAATCAGCATCTTTCAGTCCTCTCCCGGGGAAATATTAAACAATATCCAACGGTTCCTTCCGTCTCGGTGCAGGGAATGCCTGATCGATACGCGCAAGTTCTGCTTCGCTCAGCACGAGCGCTGCTGCTTTTGCATTATCAAGCGTATGTGCCTTCTTTCCGCTTCGCGGAATGGCGATCGTGCTTCCATCCCTGATAGCAAATGCGATCAGCACCTGCGCAATGCTTGCATGATGCGCATCGGCGATTTCCTGAAGCACCTGGCTCTCATAAAGCTTCCAGTCCAGATCCCCTGCCTGCGCAAGCGGACAGTATGCCATCAGCGGTACGCCATGGGTGCGCATCCACGGAAGCAGGCTGTATTCAATACCGCGGGATGCCGCATGATAGAGCACCTGGTTGACACTGCAGCCGGAGCCGCCCGGAACACGCCAGAGCTCTTCCATATCGTCGATGTCCAGATTGGAAACGCCCCATCTGCGAATGAGACCACGCCGGATGAGCTCCTGCATGCATTCCACCGTCTCCCGGAACGGCACGGAACCGCGCCAGTGAAGCAGATACAGATCGAGGTAATCTGTTCCGAGGCGCCGCAGGCTGTTTTCGCAGCTCTGGAAAATATGCGCACGTCCTGCATTATGCGGATAAACCTTTGACACAAGAAACAGCTTTTCTCTGTCAAATCCCTGTATCGCCTTTCCGATCAGGCGCTCCGAAGCGCCGCTTCCATACATCTCTGCCGTATCGATCAGCGTAAGTCCCGCGTCAATTCCCGCTCTGAGCGCCTCGATCTCCTGCGCTTCCGTGCCTTTATTTTCTCCAAGATACCAGGTTCCCTGACCGACCGCCGGTACCCGGACTCCGTCCGGAAGTGTAACCATTTTCATATTGAAACTCCTCCTTTATTCTGCTGCACAACGATTAGCATCTTAAGTTTCCGTACTGACTTTATTTTATCTGTCCGCTCCCGGTAAAGCAAGAGCTGCCGGATTATTTTTTCCGGCAGCCCTGTTTTGACAGCCCTTCTTTAAAATAACTGCTTTGTGTTATTGATCGGCCTATTCATACAGATGGCATGCAACGAAATGCTCCGGTTCGATCTCACGAAGCTCCGGTGAAACTGTTTTGCACACATCCTTTGCATACGGGCAGCGCCCGCAGAAACGGCATCCCTGCGGCGGATTCACCGGGCTCGGTACCTCTCCCCCAAGATGGATGCGTTTGCGTTCCTTTTCCACCTTCGGATCCGGGATCGGAATTGCCGAAAGCAGTGCCTTTGTGTACGGATGCAGCGGATTTTCGTACAGGCGCTCCGCCTCGCAGAGCTCCGCCATTTTTCCGAGATACATAACTCCGATGCGGTCAGAGATATACTTTACCATCGAAAGATCGTGCGTAATAAACACGCTCGTAAGCTCACGCTCCTTCTGCAGCTTGATCAGCAGGTTTACGATTCTCGCCTGAACGGATACGTCAAGTGCCGAGATCGGCTCGTCGCAGACGATAAATTCAGGATTTACGGAAAGCGCTCTCGCAATTCCGATTCTCTGACGCTGGCCGCCCGAAAATTCATGCACATACCGGCTCGCATGCTCTGCATTCAATCCTACCTGCTGAAGAAGCTTCTGCACCTCTTCTATTTCTTCCGCTTTGGAATGCACAAGTCCATGCGCGCGCATTCCCTCCGCGATGATCTCATGGACTGTCTTTCTTGGATCCAGCGAGGAATATGGATCCTGGAAGACCATCTGCACATGGCGTGTATATTCCTTTCGTTCAGCGGCATTCATCTTTCCAATGTCTTTTCCGCGGAACAGCACCTTTCCCTCTGTTGCCTGGTAAATGCCGACGCAGGTTCGCCCGCAGGTCGTTTTTCCACAGCCGGATTCCCCTACGATACCCAGTGTCTCTCCCTCGTAAATCTGGAAGGAAACGTCGTCTACCGCCTTCAGCGTATGCTTTGAATCAATGCGGAAGTACTTTTTCAAATTCTGCACTTCCATGATCGGCGTTTTTTCGCTCATCAGATCTCCGCCTCCCTTCCAAATTCAATATCCTGATACCCCGAATCCGGATGATACAGCCAGCAGGATACCTTGTGTCCTTCCTCCAGCGTATATTCCGGCGGGAAGCATTCCACACAGGCATTCATGCAGTAAGGACATCTCGCCGCGAACGGGCAGCCCTTCGGCGGATCGATCAGATCCGGCGGCATGCCTTCGATCGACATCAGCTTCTGCTTTTTCTTAAGGTCAAGGCTCGGCGCAGCGTTTAAAAGCGCCCAGGTATAAGGATGCCTGTGTCCGTAGAATATTTCATCACAGCTGCCCTTTTCCATGATCCGGCCCGCATACATCACGACGATCCTGTCGGCTACGTCAGCGACAACCCCGAGATCATGCGTGATCAGGATGATCGTCGTACCGAATTTTTTCTGGATGTCCTGCATCAGATCCATGATCTGCGCCTGGATCGTCACATCCAGCGCGGTCGTTGGCTCGTCTGCGATCAAAAGCTTCGGATCTCCGGAGAGAGCGATCGCGATCATCACTCTCTGGCGCATTCCGCCGGAAAGCTCATGCGGGTATTTCCGCATCGCGCGCACTGCATCCGGAATGCCGACGAGCTCCAGCATTTCTACCGCTTTCTTCTCCGCATCCCTGTGCGGCATTTTAAAATGATTCGTAATATTTTCCAGAATCTGTTTTCCGATCGTCATCGTCGGATTTAAGGATGCCAGTGCGTCCTGGAAGATCATGGAGCATTTTGCGCCGCGATATGCCTGCCACTCCTTTTCACTCTGCTTCAGGATATCTTTCCCCTCGAACAGAATGCTGCTTTCTGCCTTGATCTCGCCCGGCGGCGTTGCGATAAGACCCATGATCGTTTTTGCCGTAACGGATTTTCCGCAGCCGGATTCTCCTACGATCGCAAGCGTCTCTCCCTCTCTTGCCGTAAATGACACACCTCTTACGGACTGCACCTCTCCCGCATAAGTATGATAGGAGACCTTCAGATTCTTAACTTCCAAAATCTTTTCCATTGTATCCCCCTCCTTACTTTAATGTGCGCGGTTCGAGCGCATTTCTGAGCGCATCGCCGAGAATATTGAAGCTGAACACGGTCATCACGATGAACAGTCCCGGGAATACCGCCAGGGACGGCATATCCATGATATAAACCTGTGCGCCCTGCAGCATCGTTCCCCAGGATGCCTTCGGGAGCTGTACGCCGAGTCCCATAAAGCTCAGAGCCGATTCTGTAAGAATCGCACGTGCGACCGCAAGGCTTCCCGCCACGATGATCGAGGAGCTCATATTCGGAATAATGTGCTGGAACATGATCTGAATATTGCTTACACCGAGGTGCTTCGAAGCAAGTACAAAGTCACGTTCCTTTAAGGACAGGGTCTCCGCTCTCGTGATACGGGCGATCTGACACCACTCAAACAATCCGAGAATGATGACCATGGAGTATACCTTCGGCGGAAACAGGGAGTTGATGACAACCATCAGCAGGAAGCTCGGTACGGACATAAAAATATCCGTAAATCTCATCAGGAACATATCGACCTTGCCGCCCATATATCCGCTCGTCGTACCGATCAGCGTTCCGATCACAGTGGAGAGCAGCATGGACAGGAAGCCCACCGAAAGGGAGATTCTGCCGCCGTAAAGTGCTCTCGTAAAATAATCTCTGCCGAGCTCATCTGTTCCGAACCAGTGCTCTGCGGACGGTGGCTGAAGCTTGTTCAGGAAATCCTGTGCATCCGGATCATGCGGGCTCAGCGGCGCAAGCAGCGAGACGAGTACGATCAGAAAAAGCATAACCGCACAGAACATCGCAAGCTTATTCTCCGTAAGTGTTCTCAGAATATTTTTCAGCAGACCGCGCTCATAATCGGCAGACACCTGCTTTTCAACGGCCTTAGTCCGCTGAAAGCTGTTTTGATTGATTGTATAAGTATTATCTGCCATTTGTCTTCCCCATTCCCTGTCTGATTCTTGGATCTGCTACTGCATACAGGATATCCGCTATGAAATTACCCAGTAGCAATATGATGCAGGAGAACATCGTAAAGCCCATGATGATCGGGTAATCTCTGGAATTTACCGCGTCCATCGCCAGTCTTCCGATGCCCGGCCAGGAAAAAACAGTTTCCACGACGAACGATCCGCATACCAGTCCCGCAATATTGATACCCGCAAGCGTAATAATCGGAAGCAGGCAGTTTTTCAGGACATGACGGAACAGCACCTTCGGACGGCTCGTTCCCTTTGCGATCGCAGTCAGCACATAGTCTTCCTCAAGCTGTGAGATCGTATTGGAACGGATATATCGCGTAAAGGTCGCAGTATTATTAAGGCTCAGTACAATGACCGGCATTACCATATGCCTGATGACGTCGATATTCGTATACACGTTGACTGTCCGCATGCCGCCGCTGGGAAGGATGTGAAGCTTAAGTGCAAAGATAATGATAAAGATCATAGCCAGCCAGAACGGCGGAATGGAGATGCCCAGATAGGACAAAATTCCGATAATATTGTCCGTCAGCTTATTTTTCTTAAGTCCTGCCCAAAGTCCCAGCGGAATGGATACGATCAAAGACAGCAATAACGCCGAGCCCATCAGCATCAGCGTAGCGGGAAGTCTTTCTCCGATCAGTTCCGCGACCGGTCGGTTCTGATACAGGGATGTTCCAAAATCTCCTTTCACAACATGCCCCGCCCAGGTCAGGTACTGCTGCACCACCGAGCCGTCAAGATTGTATTCCTGACGAATGGCATCAAGCTGTTCCTGTGTCATGCCAGGCTTCGAGTAGTTGTCAATCGGGTCTCCCGGAGCCGCCTGTATGATCAGATAAGACAGCATGCTGACCAGTATGATGACCGGTATCAGCTGTAAGAATCTCCTGATGATATAATTTTTCACTGGTTTTTTCCTCTCAGTATGCCGGAAAAGACCGTCTTGCAGCTGCTCTGCAAAAACGGCCTCTCCCGGATGATCTGTTTATTGTTTATTCTACGGTGATTTTCAGATAATCCTCGAAGATCGGAACTCTCTTGATATCATCAAGTCCCTTGAACTCTTTTCTTGCCACGATCACGTAGTTTGTATTTGCCATCGGATACATGGAGTAGTCTTCATTCATCTGTACCTGAAGCTCCTTGTACTTCTCTTCTCTCTCCTCTGTCGTGAGCGCCTGAGAAGCCTCGGTCCAGAGCTTGTTGGTAGCATCGCTTACATAGAAGCCCTTGTCAAGCGGATCTCCGGTCCAGCTCGTAAGCTTGGTTGCCGGGTCAGCATTCATCTGATCCATGCCATTTGATGCCATCTCCCAGGAAGTATCCTCCGTGAAATTACCGCCTCTCCATGCAGCGAACAGATGCGGGAAGAATGCAGCACTGTCCATCGCTTCAATTTCGACATTCACGCCGATCTGCTGCAGCTGCTGCTGTACGATCTGTGCGGTCTCCTTCATGTTCGGGCGCTGCTGATTGTAAATGTAATGAAGCGTCTGTCCTGCAAGTCCTGAGGATTCTGCGAGTGCCTTTGCTTCCTCGATGTTCTGCTGATAGCCTTCCATCTCATCGTTGTAGTACAGGTTCTCCGGTGAGCAGAAGTTCTTCGCAACGATTGCAAGCTCCTCAGAGCCATATGCTCCCTGGATGATCTCCTCTCCGTTCAGCGCGAGGCAGATCGCCTTTCTTGCGTCGATGTTCTTCATCAGCGGGCTCTGGTAGTTAAATGCCAGATAGTTAAGACGTCCCTCCGGAATGTTGTATACCGTATAGTTCTCGTCAGCTTCGTACTTTGCAAGCTTCGTCGGGTTCGTGATACGCATCATGGAAAGTTCTCCGCTCTGCAGCGCTGCTTCCTGTGCGCTCTCGTCCGGCATCATTCTGATTACGACCTGATCAAGGTCAGCCTTGCCTCTGTAATAATCATCGTATCTCTCGTAAACGATGCTCTGTCCCTCATTGTTTTCTTTTAATTTAAAGGGACCGGAACCTACGCCGGAATTGAGCGCTTCAATATTATCCTTGATCTTCGTATCTCCGCCAAATACATGTTCCGGGAAGATCTGAATTCTTCCAAACTCGGATTCAAACGCACTGTACGGCTCTTGCAGCGTAATATCCACTGTCAGTTCATCGGCTTTTTCTGCTACAATATCTTTTCCATTGTAGGATACATACTGAAGTGATCCGCCATTAGTTGCATCCAGTAATGCATTAACCGTAAATACAACGTCATCTGCCGTGATCGCCTCGCCATCATGCCAGGTAAGACCGTCCTTCAGCTTCAGCTGATAATGACAGCCGTCATCAGCGGTCTGCTCAAGGCTGTCTGCCAAATACCATCTCGTTCCATCCTTTGTAATAATGAATAACGGATCAAATGCCGGCGCTGTCGCAATCAAACGGTCATCATTTCCATAGACATTGTAAGGAGTCAGAGACGGGATTGTATTCGTATTGATCGGCAGAATGAACACCTTGCTTGTCGCTGTTGCCTCTGTTCCTGCTGTCTCAGCTGCGCTGTTGTCTTCCGCTGCCGTTTCTCCGGATGCTGCAGCTGTAGTTGTTGCGGAAGATGACTGGCTGCCGCCGCAGCCTGCAAGTATAGATGCAGACATTGCGGCAACCAGCACCGTATTAATAAACTTTTTCATGCTATTCCCTCGTGCTGTTATTTTACTCCATCGTAATCTTCAGATAATCCTCGAAGATCGGAACTCTCTTGATATCGTCAAGCCCCTTAAATTCTTTTCTTGCTACGATCACGTAGTTGGTATTTGCCATCGGATACATGGAGTAATCCTCGTTCATCTGTACCTGGAGCTCTTTGTACTTCTCTTCCCTCTCTTCAGTTGTGAGCGCCTGAGAAGCCTCGGTCCAGAGCTTGTTGGTAGCATCGCTTACATAGAAGCCCTTGTCAAGCGGGTCTCCGGTCCAGCTCGTAAGCTTGGTAGCCGGGTCAGCATTCATCTGATCCATACCATTTGAAGCGATATCCCAGGAAGTATCCTCGGTAAACGAACCAGAGATCCATGCAGCGAAGAGGTGCGGGAAGAACGCGGAACCATCCATGCCCTCGATCTCTACATTTACGCCGATCTGCTGCAGCTGCTGCTGTACGATCTGCGCGGTCTCCTTCATGTTCGGACGCTGCTGGTTGTAAATGTAATGAAGCGTCTGTCCTGCAAGTCCTGAGGATTCTGCAAGCGCCTTCGCCTCTTCGATGTTCTGCTGATAGCCTTCCATCTCATCGTTGTAGTACAGGTTCTCCGGTGAGCAGAAGTTCTTCGCAACGATCGCAAGCTCCTCAGAGCCATATGCTCCCTGGATGATCTCCTCTCCGTTCAGTGCGAGGCAGATCGCCTTTCTCGCGTCGATGTTCTTCATCAGCGGGCTCTGGTAGTTAAATGCGAGATAGTTGAGGCGTCCCTCCGGAATGTTGTATACCGTGTAGTTTTCGTCAGCCTTGTATTTTGCAAGCTTCGTCGGGTTTGTGATACGCATCATGGAAAGCTCTCCGCTCTGCAGCGCTGCTTCCTGCGCGCTCTCGTCCGGCATCATCCTGATTACGACCTGGTCAAGGTCAGCCTTGCCTCTGTAGTAATCATCATATCTCTCGTAAACGATGCTCTGTCCCGGATTGTTCTCCTTAAGCTTGAACGGACCGGAACCGATTCCCTTGTTGAGCGCTTCCACATTGTCCTTGATCTTGGTATTGCCATCAAACACATGCTCCGGGAAGATCTGCATTCTTCCGAGCTCGGTCTCAAATGCGCTGTACGGCTCCTGCAGCGTAATATCCGCAGTCAGATCATCAACCTTGGTAACCTCGATATCTTTTCCATTATAGGATACATACTGGATCGCACCGCCATTGGTCGGATCCTGAAGAGCCTCTACGGTAAAGATCACATCGTCAACGGTGATCGGCTCGCCGTCATGCCAGGTAAGACCGTCCTTCAGCTTCAGCTGATAATGGCAGCCGTCATCAGCGGTCTGCTCAAGGCTGTCTGCCAGATACCATCTGGTGCCGTCCTTTGTGATAACAAACAGCGGATCAAATGCCGGTGCACTTGCGATCAGAAGGTCATCACTTCCGTATACATTATAAGGGGTAATGGATGCTACCGTGTTGGTGTTGATCGGCAGGATAAACACCTTGCTTGCAGAGGTAGTCTCTGCCGCTGCTGTTTCGCCTGCACCATTGTCTGCTGCTGCCGTTTCGCCTGCTGCCGCTGTGGTTGTGGCAGAGGATGACTGTCCGCCGCCGCAGCCCGCGAGCATTCCCGCAGACATAGCAGCAACCAGCACTGCACTGATAAATTTCTTCATACTTTTCTTCTCCTTATATCTTTATTTCTTTTTAACTCATTCCACATTCCAAAATCCCGTTTTTGGAAGGCTGTAAAACAGCGAATCTATTATAATAAGGAAAAGGAAATGAACGAAGTTTCATTCGCATTTTTTATAATGTGATGAAACTTAATTCATTTCCTTTATAAATGCCCACAAAACAGGCGCACATCTTCCGATGTACGCCCGTTCATTTCATTACAGCTTACTTAAACCAGTTCTGCGACTTCTTCTTCGATCTGGCCGATCGGCTCTGCGAGCCGGTCCGTGATCACATATCTCCCGTTTTGATACAGCGCCGGACAGAGCTTCTGTGTCCGGAATGCCCGGATAAACTCCTCCATCGTGTGCACCTCTTCCGGGAACCAGGTCGCGCAGACACCAACTTTTCCACGCACATGACAGTCGCTTGCACCTACTGTCTGAAGCCCCAGCCGTTCCGCATACTGCCGCGCGGTCTCCGTCGCATCCGGCAGCGTGCTTCCATTCAGCACTTCAAGTGCATCGAGACCATGCACCTCCAGCAGATGCTCCTCCAGCCCCCTCCGGTTATTCCGGAAGGGATGCGCCGCGATGCAGACGCCGCCGCATGACTTCACATAGTCGATAAACGGCTGTGCATCGATACGCTGCGGCGGAACCTTCGGCGCGCCGAAAGCCACGATATCGCCCTGCAGGGAGTAAAACTCATATCCGACAAAGATCGGAAATCCGGTTTCTTTCGAGTACCGCTCCGCTGTCTCACGAATTCCGATATCATCATGGTCCGTGATGCAGACGGCATCAAGCCCCCGCTGTTTTGCGAGTGTTACAATTTCTTCGAGACTTAAAAAACTGTCTTTGGAAAACGTCTTTTCGTGCATGTGCAGATCGATCAGCATGTCTTATCCCTCTGGTCTGTTATTCTCGATTTACATCGGGCTTCTGCAGGTTTATCACCCGCATCCGCCCTGCAGCTCTCCTGATTACTCCTCTGACTTGTCGCCTGCGAGTACTTCCCACTTTGCGAGAATGTCATCTCTGTTTGCGCCGAAGAGGCTGAGATCCTCTTTCATCAGCTTGGAAGTATCAAAGGTGAGCTCCAGTCCTTCCATGGACGGCTTGATCATCTTTACAGTATCCTTGTTATCGATCTCTGCAACGAGCTGAAGGTTCTCATCATTGTTATAGAACCACTCGATGAACTGCTTTGCGCCTTCTGAATTGCTGCCGTTCTTAAATACTGCAACGCCCTCCGGAACATACGGAATGCCGTCTGACGGATAAACCGCAGTTACATTCTGCTCCTCGTGCATGTTGTCAACTTCCTTGTCCATCGGAACGATACCGATCGCAACTTCGCCCGCCATCGTCTTTACCTTCGGATCCTTGCCGCGCTTGGAATAATAGTCGATGTTCTGGTTGAGCGCCTCAAAATAAGCCCATCCGTCCTCATCGCCCTTCGTCTGAAGGATTGCATTTACAACAGCATAGTTTGTTCCGGAAATTGCCGGATTGGACATCAGAATCTCACCCTTATAGGACGGATCGGTCAGATCATCCCAGCTCTGCGGAACCGTAAGACCCGCCTCGTCAATGATATCGTTGTTTACAAGGAAGCCGACTACGGTAATGCCCTTTGCAAACCAGTAGTTCTCCTCATCCTTATACTCCGGTGCAAGCGCATCAGCGCCGTCAAAATTCACCTGCTCCAGAAGTCCGTCGTCCTTTGCGCCCATAAATGCGTCAATTCCGCCGCCAAACCAGAGGTCAGCCATCGGCGTGCCGCCTTCTGCCTTGATCTTCGTAAGTACTTCTCCTGAAGACATGGAAAGCAGCTCTGTCGGAATTCCGGTCTCTGCCGTGAACTTGTCAAACAGCTTTACATAATCCTCGCTGGTGCAGACGATCTTCACCGGCTCACCACTTGCCGCTGCTGCCGCTTCTGTCTCCTCCGCAGCAGTCTCTGCAGCAGTCGTTTCCTCTGCAGAAGCCTCTGTGCTCTCTGCCTGTGCCGCCGTCGTTGCCGTCTGTGCAGAGCTTCCGCACGCTGTCAGCAGCATTGCTGCTGCCATACCGGCTGCCAAATGCTTTAATTTCATAGTTCTCCTCCTTTTCCGCCGCGTTCTGCGCGGCCCGGGAACGGACTTGCCGTATCCCGGAAATCATTCTTATTTCCCTTATTTATTTTAAAACCGTTCCCGGTTTCAGGGCTGTTTTACTGTGCGCCTCTCATCAGCACATCCGCGTCTTCAAACGCTAAAATCAGCTTTGTCCCTTCCGGAACAGAATTTCCATCCACGCTTCTGAGTACGATCTCTTCCCCCTGATCCGTACGCGCAAAATACAGGGTATAAAATCCAAGATATTCTCCCCGCACAACATCCGCACAGATCAGATGCGTTCCCGCTTTTTTCTCCGTTTCCGCCGTCCGCATTGCCCCGTCTGAATAAGCCCCGAGAATACGCAGCTTTTCCGGTCGCAGATAAATGACCTCTCCGGAAGAAAGCGTCAGTCTGTTGGCACTTCCGAGGAATTCCATTGCAAACTGTGTCGCCGGATGATCATAGACCTCCCGCGGCGGTCCCGTCTGTATGAGATAGCCGTCATGCATGATCGCAATGCTGTCAGCAAGCACCATGGCCTCCTCCTGATCATGCGTAACAAAAATCATCGTCATGTCAAGCTGCTTCTGCAGTTCCTTAAGCTCATCCCGCATTCTGATCCGGAGCTTCGCATCAAGGTTCGACAGCGGCTCATCCAGAAGCAGCACCTTTGGTTCCACCGCGAGCGCTCTTGCAAGCGCCACTCTCTGCTGCTGCCCTCCGCTGATCTCGTTGACACGGGCACCCGCATAATCCGCAAGTCCCGTTACCTCAAGCTTCGAAAGCGCGATCTCCCGCGCTTTTGCACGGTTGATGCCTTTGAATTTCAGACCGTACATGACATTCTCAATGACGGTCATATTGGGGAAGAGCGCATAGGACTGAAATACTGTTGCAACCGGCCGTCCCTCCGGCGGAAGTGCCGATATTTCTTCTCCATCCAGGCAAATGCTGCCGCTGTCCGCCTCCAGAAAGCCGCCGATCATACGAAGTGTTGTCGTCTTTCCGCAGCCGGAGGGTCCCAGCAGGCAGAGGATCTTTCCGCGCTCCAGCGAGAGATTCAGATCGTTTACGACCACCTTTTCGCCAAATGCCTTATTCAGATTTTTAAGCTCGATATAAGCCATAGTTTCCGTTCCCTTTCCTGTTTTCCGCTGCGCGATGCCCTCACAGGCATCTGCACATACCGCATTCGCTGCAATTATTTTGCCGTCCGGCTTCTGTTTCCCGGCTTTCGCAGCATAACTGCGGATACCGCGCCAGTCACCAGCAGCGTGATCACTATGATCATCGTGGAAATCAGGGAAGCCACCGCGTATTCGCCTGAATTGATTGCGTCAAACAGTGTGTATACCGCCACCTTATGCCGGGAACTGATCAGGAACATGATCGCCCCCGCCGTCGTCATGGCGCTTGTAAAATTGTAGATAAATCCGGTCACAAAGGTCTGCGTCAGATTCGGAAGCACGATGTCCTTTGTCACAAAGAAATTGCCCGCACCGAGGTCTCTCGCCGCGTCCTCCATCCGCGCATTCATCTGTGCAAGTGAAGTTCCGCACAGCTTTGTGATCGTGGGGAGCTGCTTAAAGATCATGTTAAGCACAATGATCGCCGCGGTTCCGGTCAGCCTGAGCGGTCCCTTGTTAAATGCAAGGATATAGCCGATACCAAAGCAGGTTCCCGGGAGCAGATAAGGCATCGTCGAGACAAAATCATAAAATCCCTTGAAGCGCACCTTTCTGCGCTCCAGATAATAGGCGAAGAGCATGGCGAACAGCGTTCCGAATACCGCAACGAGCAGCGAATACTGTACGCTTCGCACGAGACTGTCGATATTGTAGGCAAACAGGCTGTTGAAATTTTCAAGCGTAAAATAATATACGCCGCGCTTTGACTTCAGAAATCCCGTCAGGAAAATACAGAGGTACTGCATCACCATCATCCCGTAAAACACAAAGGAAATCAGGTTGATGCCCCAGCTGATCGGTCCGCGGATCTTCATCGGCAGACTCCCGGATGTTTTTGCAGCATTGCCCGTACTGATCATGCCGTCCGACTTTTTCATCAGCCAGCGGAACAGAACAAATACAATGACCGCCGGGATCAGCAGCAGCATATTCATTGCGGAAGCCTCTTCCAGCTGTGCGTATCCGATCAGCTTCATGTAAATGGCTGCCGCCAGCGTATTAAATCTTCCGCCGATGACGATCGGCGTCCCAAAGTCGGAGATCGAACGGATCAGCGACAGAATGAAGCAGACACCGGCTCCCGGCAGCATCAGCGGGAAAACAACCCCCTTCAGCGTTTCGGTCGGCGAAGCTCCGAGATCCCGGGACGCATAGATCATGTTGTGATCCAGATTATTCAGAAGACCGATCATAAAGATCGCGTTCAGCGAAGCAAAGTGCAGACTCTGCATCGCAATAATGCCCCATTGATTGTACGGACTTATCATAAGCCCCAGCAGGCCGTGCGTGATCCAGCCTCTTCTTCCGAAAAGCTGAATATAGACAAGCGAAGAAATAAACGGCGGCGATACCATCGTCATCAGCAGGATCGCCATCAGCACAGAACGGATGCGCCCCTTTGAAAGCGCGACGCGAAATGCCACCGCCACACCGATCAGCGTCGAAAGAAGCGCTGCCGGTATCGCCACAAAAAAGCTGTTCTTCAGCAGCTTGAAATTGTCCGTAAAAAGGGAATGATAGTGACGGAAGCTAATGCCGCCGTCCGCCTGTATGCTCTTTCCTGCGATGCACAGGAGCGGCCAGAGAACGAATACAAGCACAAGCGCCGCCATCAGGTAAAAAATACCGCGGTCCAACGCCCGGTAATACCATGTATCCGCTGTAGAATTTTTCTGTCTTCCCCGTTTAAAATCCATGCCTTCTCCCGCAAAGCACCTGCTTTGCTTACTCATATTTTCCATTACCCCAAATCTTTTTAACTTTATCATAAACAGATTTCCCCCTCAAGCAATACAGTCTAAGGGGTCTGATTTATTACGAAATCAAATAGATCATTTTTCAATCGTTCTTTTTCTTAATAAATATATATATTTCATTCCGTCACCGAACGCAGTCATCCATGACAAAAAAAGAGCTCCGGATGATTTCTCATACGAAGCCCTCTGTGTTTTTTCAGTCTGATCGCGTCAGCTTATTCTACCGTGTACGGAAGGAAAGCAACGTGTCTTGCTCTCTTGATCGCTACGGTGAGCTCTCTCTGGTGAGCCGCGCAGTTTCCGGTAATTCTTCTCGGAAGAATCTTGCCTCTCTCAGAGATGTACTTCTTTAATGTTGCAACGTCTTTATAATCGATCGGTTTAGCCTTCTCGCTGCAGAATACACATACCTTACGTCTTCTGCGGAAACCGCCCATCTTTCTTGGACGTGCGCCGGCCTCTTTGCCTTCAGCTTTCTGAAATGCCATCGTATAGTCCTCCTGTTATTCTTCTGCGGAGTACAGCCTCAGAGGTCCCGCTCTTTAGTTGAACGGAAGACCCTCGTCTTCTACTCCCTCGGGAATGTTCATAAAGCCATCGCCGACCGGTGAGCCGAAATCCGGAGCAGAGGAATGACCGCCGCCGAAGGAGCTGCCGCCTGAAGCGCCTCTTCCATCCTGTGCTGCCTTGCTCTCTGCAAATTCCTGATCCTCGATCACCACATCTGTCGTGTAGACCTTCTGACCATCCTTGTTTACATAACTGCCTGTCTGGATCCTGCCGGTAGCAAGGATCTTCGTTCCCTGGTGCAAGTATCTTTCAGCAAATTCTGCCTGTCTGCCGAATGCAACGCATCCGATGAAGTCTGCTGTCTGCTGTCCGTCAGCGGCATCCCTGCGCATCCTTCTGTCAACGGCAACGGTATATCTTGCAATTGCCATGCTGTTGTCGCCCTGCGTATATCTGATATCAGGATCTCTTGTAAGTCTGCCCATTATAATTACTTTATTCATACTTTCACACTTTCTCTCAATAATTAGTCTTCTTTTCTGATTACTAAGTATCTAAGAACAGGCTCCATGATGCGAACGTGTGACTCAAGCTCATTCGGGGTGTTCTGATCGCCCTCGAAGTTGATGATGTAGTAGAATCCCTCGATCTCATGCTGGATCTCGTAAGCAAGTCTCTTCTTGCCCCACTCATCAATCTCGCCTACAGTTCCGTTGTAGCGGGTGATATAACCCTTCAGCTGCTCAACGGCTGCGGCTCTTGCTTCGTCATCGAGTTTCGCACTAAGAATAACTGTTAACTCATACTTATTCATAATGTTTACCTCCTTGTGGTCATCCGGCCCCCGTCCGAAACGGGAGCAAGGTTAATGTGTCACGGGCTATTATTTTAACAAAAAAAGCCCCGGGATGCAAGGGCTTTTTTCTGTATTCCGTATTTCTTTTTTATCCGCTTTTGGGGTACTTTTTTATGCTTCTCTGTCAAAGCGTGATTCGTTCCGGTTTCCGGAATTCCGCCGCGCAAAGAAGCTTCGCCGAGCATTCCGTAAGCCCGTCATCCGCATACAGAAGCTCCGCCTCTTCTCCGCCAAAGGTCCAGTCATGTACAAATCCCAGATGCCTGTAGATCGCCGGATCCACGGGAACCAGAAAAGCAAAGGGAGCACCGTCCTCTCTGAGTACATCCAGCATCAGCTTAAGAACCTCATCCATATAGCCGCGATGACGGTACGCAGGGTGCGTCGCCACACAGAAAATATACGGCACCTCCACGCTGTACGGTCTGCCATCCGGATCCCGGTACCACAGCTTCCGCGGCGCGGCATGTGCCTCCGAGACGATTTCTCCTCCGATCTCCTTTACCGCGATGCGGCTCTTTTTTACGATCCCGTCGTCATAATATGCCGCAGAGAATTCCTCATCCGGAAAGCACAGATCATTTAACGCACGCGTTCTGCCATATTCATCTTCCTTTAAGAATCTTATCATTTGACAAAATCCTTCTGCCGGAGCATATATTTTCTCTCAAAACCGATTGGATAATAGGACATCTTTGAGCGGCGCAGTCCCTCAAGCCCCACATCGTCTTCGCGATTTACAAGCAGTGCATCCGGAAATTCGTGAATCAGAAACTGCTGGTTGATCACCTGATACAGACCGATCACATCCGGATCCGCTTTTTCGATATCGATGATCGCCATCTTCTCGCGCTCATTATAATTTCCGATCGAAAAAGCGCAGAGCTTTCCGTCAATATAAATGCCGCCGATCTTTACATTTTCAAATACGCTGTCATTGTTAAGGATCTCATGCACGCCGAGGATTTCCGCGTCAAGGGATTCCATCGCGTCAAAAGTCTCTTCCTTTGCGTTTATGCCAGCGCCTTCGCCGACCTCGTCCTTCTGCTCCTTCCAGGAGGCAAGCAGAGACAGAATATCCAGCTTGTCTTCCGTTGTCAATGTCTTATATTCCCAGCGACCGGCATAGGTTTCTTCAAATTTGTGAATGTGGTTGCGCTTTTTGGCAAGCTTTCTTCCCGCAAGCGTGCGCATCGCCTCTGCATCATACAGATAATCCTTCAGATCCTCTTCCTCCCGGATCTCATAATTTTCAAGAAGTCCCGCTTTCTTAAGCACCTCAACGCCTTCTTCATCCGCAAGATAGATCTGGAACGGTTCTCCCAGTACCTCGTTAAAGTATCTCTCCTGCAGTTTAAAATATTCCGGAAGCTTCTCCTCGCTGCAGAGCGGGATGCATCCGGCATATCCGGCATCTTCCTTCTCCAGCATCAAAAGGCACTCGTTGTTTACAACACAGCGGCGCACGTCATAATAATTTCTCCAGATAAAGCTGTCCAGCGGCGCGCTGTCACAGCTTTTATTCGGACGCATAAAGAAATATTCCCGGAGGTTTCTGACATCCTCCGCACTGAACGGATCAAATTTCAGGTCCTTAAGATTTATATCCTCCATCACTGCCTCTTTTCGTAAAATAATCTGTGAAATAATCTGTTAAATATTCTGTCAGACAAACGATACTTCCCCGCTTCAAAACCGCCTTGAGTGGCTTACGGACGGATTTTCCCTTCCTTATAATGCCGCCTGCACAACGAGGTATACTGTTCATTCGCCCCCATGACGACCTGCTCGCCCTCCCGCAGCACTCTTCCGTTTTCATCAAAACGCGCATTGAAGGTCGCACGTTTTCCGCACCAGCAGACCGTAGGAACCTCTTCGATGACCTCCGCCACCTCCAGAAGCCGCCGGCTTCCCTCAAAGAGGTGTCCCGTGAAGTCGATCTTAAGCCCGTAGCAGAGCACCGGGATGGAAAGCCGGTCCACAATGTCCGCAAGGAAATCCACCTCTGCCGCCGTCAAAAACTGCGCCTCATCCACAAGGATCGAATCGTACCACTGGATATCCGTTTCCGACATGGCCATAAGTTCATGGAACAGCACGCATTCCGCTGACAGTCCCATGCGCGACTGCACGGTGCGCTCTCCATAGCGGGTATCGATCAGCGGCTTTACCAGAAGCGGCCGCAAGCCCTTTTCCAGATAATTATAACGCACCATCAGGATGTTTGCCGTTTTGGAGGATCCCATCGCCCCGTATCTGAAATAAAGCTTTGCCATCGTATTTTCTTTGCCTTCCTGATTACTTTTCTTTTTCCGCACCCAGCACCGCAACGCTCTCCCTTATGACAAGCGTCGTCGGAACAGAAATGCGCATGCTGATCTCCCGGCCGGACGTAATCCGTTCTGCCAGCAGATTCACCGCCTGTTCTCCCATAAATTCCTTGTAAATATGTACGGTCGTGAGTGGCGGCGCCAGATATTTCGCCATGGAAATATCATTAAACCCCATCACGCTCAGATCCTGTGGTATCGAAAGACCCGCTTCCTGCGCAGCTCTGTAGCAGCCGACTGCAAGCGCATCATTTGCTGTAAACACCGCCGTCGGCGGATCCGCCATTTCAAACAGCGCCTTTCCCTGCCGGTAGCCTGATTTTGGCATGTATCCTTCCGTGCGTACATATTCTTCCCGCAGAAGACCACGTTCCGCCATGATCGACCGGAATAAGATCTCCCGTCTGTCCTCTACCAGCACACCGTCCTGATCCCGCTCGATCCCGCCGATAAACGCGATCTTTTTATGACCCGCCTCCAGCAGATAATAGAGCGCTTTCTGAATGGCGTAGGCAAAATCAATGACCACGGAATCAAAGCACTCTTCGTCGCCTACCGCATCTACAAATACGATCGGCTTGTGCAGCTTTCGGATTCGTTCCACAATGGACCGGCTGAAGGTTCCGAGGCAGATCAGGCCATCGATCTGTTTCCCGTCCTCTGCCAGCGCCTCCAGCGAGACCGGTATTTTTTTATACCCTTCTGTTTCCAGTTTTTTCTCGATCGCCACCCGAATGGAAAGATAATAGGTATCCTCAAGCTCCTCCTCTGCCGAGTAGGAGCAGAGCACGCCGATCCTAAGCTTCTGCTTTCTCTTTTTCTTGGGCTTCACCTGATAGTCGAGTTCGTCCGCCGCTTTAAATACCCGCTGCTTTGTCTGATCCTGGACATTAAGCGTTTCATCATAGTTCAGGATCCTGGATACCGTTGTGACCGATACTCCCGCGCGTTCTGCGATATCTTTTATCGTTGCCATATCGTTTCTCTCCATTCACCGCATCAAGTTTATCATATCCGCAATCCAACCGCAAGGTTACAATTTTGCTGCAGACCGGCTGAAACCGGAAAATATATTCCAAATAATTCAAGGATGGAAAAGCAGGAAAAAAGGCGCCTTCCGGCTCCGTCTGTCCCTCATATTTCCTGCGGGGATCGCGGAGCGGAAAGCGCCCTTTTATTTTCCGTCATTGTACTGTTCTTTTCAATTAAGCTGTTTCGCCCGAGGTGTCCGAAAGGTTAGCAAGAATCACTGCCGCGAGAATGATCATGCAGCCAACAGCCATTCGTCCCGTAATCACCTCATGCAGGATCAGAATGGAAAACAGCGTTCCGAATACCGATTCCATCGAAAGAATGATTGCCGCCTTTGTCTCATCCACATAGCGCTGGCAGGTGGTCTGCAGCAAGTAGCAGATCGTCGTACTGACAAGACCCAGATAGAGCACGCTCATCCAGCCCGACGCGCTTACCTGAAAATCGGTCTCTCCAAACACAAACAGGCTGATCAGAGACAGCGCAAATGCAACCGCCATCTGCAGGAAGTTAAGCACAGTCGCACGATATTTTTTCACGAATTCTCCCGTAAAAAAGATCTGGAACGCAAATCCTGCCGCACAGAGCAGCGTCAGCGCATCCCCAAGACCAAGGCTTAAATTACCGTCGAGCGACAGAAGCGCTACACCGATCACTGACATGACTGCACCGATCAGCACCCGTCCCGGAATCCGTTTTTTCAGCAGAACAAACGCGATAAACGGTACGATCACCACATTCAGCGCCGTCAGAAACGCATTTTTGGAAGGCGTCGTATACTGAAGCCCGATGATTTGCAGAGAAAATGCCGCAAACAGAGCCACACCCATCAGAAAACCTGCTCTGAGCTCACCACGGCTGATACCCTTCAGGGCACTGCGGCTCATAAGACCCATCAGAACTGACGCGATCAGAAAACGAATCGTCATGATCTGAAACGGCAGCATGCTTTCGAGCGCCATATCACTCGCTACAAATCCGCCGCCCCAGATGACGGTCACAAGAATCAGACCGCCGATCGCCATCCATCGTTTCATTCGTTATTTCCTCCGTCTGTGAGGATCAGCGAAAATCCGAGCGCAAAATCCTCTATTCCCGTTTTACATGCTTCCGTCTGCTCCTGACCGCAGGAATTGCTGCCAAGACCCGAGTGGCTGCTGTCCAGATTTACGACCAGGTAATCCGCACGTCTGATTTCATTCGGATGTGCCGCGCAGCGCAGCGCTTCCGTCGTATAGTCATGTACATTCAGACCAAATGCCTTTCCCTTTGCTTCAATGCGGATGCCGGAAGCATCTCCAGCCACGCTCACCCAGCGAACCTCCTCACGGTGACCGTTTTCCTGCGGCTTCACATAGTCCGTATGCATGCCGGCGATATCCGTTTCGTACACGCCCATCATTGCCGCCTGCTTTGAGTCGCAGTAGTTTTCTCCCGGTCCGAGACCGTACCAGCGTACGCGCGAGAACATTTTCGGAAGCAGCAGCTCCACTCCAATACGCGGCAGGAACGCCGGTTCAAACTTCGGGTTCCGGATCGCCGATGCGTTTAAATTCACATCCGCAGTCCCGTCTGCATAAATCTCGTATACATAGCAAAGCCGGAATCCCCAGGCCTGCGTATAGCAGCCAAAATACTTCTGGATATAGACACTCGCGCCGGACTTTGTTTTTTCCGCGCGCACATACTCCGTCTCCTCGACAGGGCGCGTCAGGAAATACTTGTTTTTCCAGTCATCGGTCTTGTACATATCGTTGTCGATGTCCGCACGGTCAACCGTAAGAAGAGGACCACGGAGGAGAACCGTCTCTCCCTTATATACAGCAGATGCCAGGATCCCCTTTACCTTATCAAAACGGTATACAGCTTCACCGCAGGAAACCGTAAGCTCCGTTTCAGTCTCCTGAAGCTGGACATCTCCTGCAGGATGCACCTTCTGTACATGTTTTTTCTCCGGAAGCAGAAACTGATAGTGCCCGATCTCGTATCCGGCAGGCGCATAGGCAGATGCTGACTTTTCCCTTACGGAAATAGTCAGATAATAATCCTTATTTTCCTCCGGCTCGAACGCCTCATAGGAAAGCTCTGCAAATTCCTCCTCACCCGGCTTTACGCAAAGATCATTTACTTCAAAGGACGAAATCTCCTTTTCCCCGTCCGTAATGCAGCAGTGAAGACCGATGCCATCAAGCGTCAGGAAGTCATAATAGTTCCGGACAGTATAAAGCCGGCCTCCGGCATGTATGATTTCTACGGGACAGATCACCTGCTTATATTCGATCAGTCCCGGAGACGGCGTACGGTCCGGCATCAGGAGACCATCGATACAAAAGTTTCCGTTCGTCGGGAAATCCCCGTAATTTCCGCCGTAAAGATAGGTTTTTCCGCCATCTTCATCTTCCCGGAGGATTCCGTGATCATACCACTCCCAGACAAAGCCGCCCTGCAGCCGCTTATAATTGCGGTAGAGCTTCTGATAATCTGCAAGGCATCCCGGTCCGTTGCCCATTGCATGTGCATACTCGCAGTGCACGTGTGGTTTTCCAGCGCCTCTCGCCTTGTTTTCTGCAATTTCCTGAAGCGGCGCAAGCCGCGTATACATCGTCGAATAAACATCCGCAATCTCTGCTTCAAAGTCTCCTTCATAATGGATGAGACGTGAACGGTCCATTTCCCGGATCGCATCTGCTTCCCTGCGGAAATTTACACCAAAACAGGATTCGTTTCCAAGCGACCACATGATGATGGACGGATGATTATAATCTCTTGCCACCATCCGCACCGCACGATCCACGTATCCGCTTTCCCAGGACGGATCATCCGTAATGCGGTCATAGACCTGTGCCCACTCAAAACCATGGCACTCAAGGTCTGCCTCATCGATCACATACAGGCCGAACTCATCGCAGAGATCGTAAATACAGTCGAGCGACGGATAGTGCGAAAAGCGAACTGCATTGATATTGTTCTGTTTCATCAGAATGATGTCCTCACGGAGCATCGCAGGATCCACCGTTCTCCCGCCCGCAGGAGAATAGTCGTGGTGGTTCACACCGTTTAACAGAATTGCTTTTCCGTTTACCGTAAAGTTTCCGTCTTTCAGCTCGATCGTACGAAAACCCGCACGGTAACTCACGGTGTGCTGCTCTGTATCATTTTTGCCAAGGCTTAAGCGGAGCGTGTAAAGCGCCGGTGTCTCCGCAGTCCACGGACTTACACCGGGAACCTCAGCGGAAAGCTCCAGCTCTGTTTGCTCTGCCGGAATCTCACCTGCTGCAGCCTCGCTTCCATCCGGCGCCAGCAGCGTCCACGAAAGAACGCCGCCCGCTGCAGAAAGTGAGATTTCCGCCCGGAGCAGTCCGGTTTGATAGGAAGCATCCAGCTCTGCATGCAGTCTGCAGTCCTCGATTCGGTGCTGCGGGCGGCTGATCAGCTTTACATCTCTGAAGATACCGCTGAACCACCACATGTCCTGATCTTCCAGGTAAGATCCGTCAGACCATTTGT
Organism: Eubacteriales bacterium; assembly: GCA_030524135.1. Lineage (GTDB taxonomy): Bacteria > Bacillota > Clostridia > Lachnospirales > Lachnospiraceae > Avilachnospira. Next base: position 8,845 of record JAUNHA010000009.1, on the reverse strand, counting down.
AGACGCGGACCGTCAGTTCATTTTCGCCTTCCTTCACATAAGAAGAAATATCAAACTCAGACGGAAGTCTCGATACCTTGCTGTATCCGACATGTGCTCCATTTACCCATACATCGTAAGCGCTGTCCACACCCTCAAAACAGAGTACGGTCTGCTGCCGCATATCTTCCGCGCTTACAAAAAAGCTGCGTTTGTAAATGCCGGTCGGGTTTTCAGACGGCACAAACGGCGGATTTAACGGAAACAGATAGTAGACATCCGTGTAGTGCATTTTGTCGTAGCCCTTAAGCTGCCAGCAGGACGGCACCTCGATCTCATCCCATCCCGTGCTGTCAAAAGCCGGATCATAAAAACCCTCCGGGCTGTATTCCGGCGCTTCCAGATATAAAAATTTCCAGTTTCCGGAAAGTGAGACCTCTTTTGCCGTATCCGAATAACGCGAAGCATGCGGGCAAAGTCTTCCAATTCCCGTAAGCGTCTGATCTTCCCATCTCTTTTTCACTCTTGTCTGCATTTTTTCCTCCTTGCCCCATCCGTACTCTCTCCGCCTGGTTTCCACGCGTTCCCCCGTCCCGTACAGAGCTGTCTGTTTGTGCATTTTTTATCATTTTTGTTTTATTATATCGTTGCACTAAGTAAAAATCAAGACATTTACTTAGTGATTTTAACACGTTTTATTCGATTATATATTGACTTTTTTAGCACAAAGACCTATAGTATTGATATTAAGTTTCGTGCGTTTTAGCTAAATACAGCCATTTTTCCACGTTTCCCTTTGTATTTATTAGGAAAGATGCCGAATGTCGTTTAGTAAAATTCACTACAATTCAGTAAATCATATTTACAAGGAGGACATGTTATGAAAAACAGAAGCAAGCTTCTCATTTCAGCAGCCGCTTTATCCGCAGCAGCAGCGCTTTCACTCAGCGGATGCGGAGGCGGCAGTGCAGCAAAGGAAGAGGCGGCAGGAAACTCGATTACCGTATGGGCTTGGGACGTCGCATTAAAACAGCTCCAGGCTGCATCTGAAAAATTCAAGGAGACCCATCCGGACGTGGAGTTCACCTTTGAAGAGATGGGCACGGATCAGATCTACACCAAGCTTGCAACCACGCTTTCCACCGGAAAAGGACTTGCAGATGTTATTCTGCTTGAGGGCGAACAGGTAAGCGGCTATGCTTCCAAATATCCGGAAGGCTTCTCCGAGCTTTCGGACATCGTAAATGCGGACGACTTCCTTCCGGTTAAGATGGGAGAGGTCACTGTAAACGGAAAAGTTGTTGGTTTCCCGTGGGATGCGGGTCCTGTAGCCCTTTTCTATCGCACGGATTACTTCGAGCAGGCCGGCATCAGCCCGGACGATATCAAAGACTGGGACGACTTCATCGAAGCCGGAAAAAAGATCGGCGAGACCTGCAAGACCCCGTCCGGAGATCCGGTTAAAATGTTCCCGATCTCACCGAACGGCAGCGGCTTCTGGAGACTGCTCCTCACGGAAAACAACGGCGCGTTCTTCGATGCTGAAGGCAATACGGTCGTTAACTCAACGGAAGCTGTTGAAGCTATGGAGATCGCAAAGAAGATCTATGATTCCGGTATCGCGCTCAATTACTCCGACTGGGGAGAGTACGAAGGAACCGTTGTCAATCAGAGCGTTGCAACCATTCCGGAGGCTGTATGGATGGCAGGTACCATCAAGGACAAAGGTCCGGATCAGTCCGGAAAGTGGGGCGTTATGAACCTTCCGGCATTCCCGGGCAAGGAAGCACAGGGATCCACAAACGGAGGATCCGATATCGTTATCCCGGCGGCTTCCGCTAATGTGGATATCGCAAAGGAATTCGTTCAGTTCGCTCTGACCGATACGCAGCTTCAGGTAGACGGTTTCGTAAACTACGGTCTGTTCCCGTCCTACATTCCGTCCTATGAAGATCCGACCTTCAGCGAGCCGGATGCGTATTTCAGCAACCAGAACATTTACCAGACCTTCATCAAGCTCGGAGAGACCGTTCCGGCGATCAACTACACTGAGAACTTCAACGAGGCTCTGAATGCTGCAGGCTCCGCCAGCGCAAAGGTTTACCTCGAGGGCGCAGATCCGAAGACTGCACTTGACGATCTGCAGAAGGACCTTGTTTCCAAGTTTGGAAAGTAATTCGTATATCACCTGATCCGACAGCGATCAGTCAGTTCTTTTAAAAAATGTCCGCGAGGCGCATTCGAATCCAGAGTTTCAGATCCGGATATGCCCGCGGGCATACCAGTATGGGGGACCAGCATGAAATTAAAAAAACACGCATTTTTTCCTTATGCAATGCTGCTGCCTACCGTGATCATTTTCGGTCTGTTCATGATCTATCCGATCATCTATTCGTTTTACCTGAGCTTCATGGACTTTTCGGGCGGCACATACTCATTTGTCGGCTTGAGCAATTATATCGAGCTTTTCAAGGATCCTGTTTTTTACAAGGCTTTGTTTAATACCTTTTTCTACCTGATCATTCAGGTTCCGGTCATGATCAGCCTCGCGCTTCTTCTGGCTGTTCTGATCGAGCAGAAATTCATACGTGGGCGCGGCTTTTTCCGTATGGCGACATTCCTGCCGACGATCACTTCGCTCGTGGCATACGCCCTGATCTTCAAGGTACTCTTTAATACCGACCACGGTCTGATCAACTATGTTGTACAGCTCTTCGGCGGGGAAAAGATTCAGTGGATCTATTCCGCATGGCCGGCACGGGCATCCATTATCATCTCGATCACCTGGCGCTGGGTTGGCTACAACATGATCATTCTTCTGGCAGGTATTCAGGCGATCCCGACCGAAATGTATGAATCCGCTTCGCTCGACGGCGCAAACTTCTGGCAGAAGCTGCGCTACATCACAATCCCGTCGATCAAGCCGGTTATCCTGTTTACGACGATCACCTCCACGATCGGAACACTGCAGCTCTTCGACGAGCCGTATATCCTCACACAGGGCGGACCGAACTACGCAACGATCACACTGGGAGAGTATCTGTATGACAACGGCTTCACCTTCCTTAAGTTCGGCTTTGCATCATCTCTCGGCTATGTCATGGTAATCATCATCGGCATCCTGTCCTGGGTACAGTTCAGAATGACAAATGAGAAGGAGGAAAAATAACTATGATCAAGAAAATCGGCGTTTATCTCCTGTTGATCCTGGCAGCCTTCCTCTCGCTGTTTCCGTTCTATTTCATGTTTGTGAGCGGAACCAACACAAATGCGGACATTCTCTCAGCGCCGCCGCGCCTGATTCCGGGCTCCATGCTCGCACAGAACTTCTCTGTTCTGATCGAAAAAATGGATATTTTCCGGGTGGCTTTCAACACGCTGTTCATGTCCATTTTATTTGTACTGCTTGCTGTACTTCTGTATTCAGCCGCCGGCTATGTTCTGGCGAAGTTTGAATTCAGGGGCAAGGGTCTGATCTTTGGCTTTATCATGGTTTCCATGATGATCCCGCCGCAGGTTATGTATGTTCCGTTATTCCAGATGTTCATCTCTGCAAATATGACGAACACCTACGCATCCGTTATCCTGCCGTCGCTCGCAAATGCCTTCGGCATCTTCCTGATGCGGCAGAACATGGTGAATTTCCCAACGGCTTTGATCGAAGCAGCCCGGATCGACGGCTATAACGAATTCCAGATCTATCTGCGCATCGTACTGCCGAACATCAAGCCGGCACTCAGCGCGCTCGTTATCTATATGTTTACGAGCATGTGGAATAACTTCATGTGGCCTTTGATCGTACTCGAAACAAAGTCCATGTACAACTTCCCGGTTGCGCTCGCCGTACTCGACGGAAACCCGACAAACAAGGACTTCGCCGTGATCCTGCTTGCAACCGCGATCGCGACGCTCCCGATCCTGATCATCTTCATGCTGTTCCAGAAGCAGTTCGTCGCAGGCGTCATGGGCGGTGCAGTAAAAGAATAACGAATATTTCTGCCGTCTCAGATAATCGAAACGACAAGGTACAACCGAATATCAAAGCGTCAAAATAATCGCGGCATGTTTGTGAAAAGATTCTCAATGCATGCCGCGATTGTGGTATGATAAGGCATATGGAGACGTACGCATATCAAAACAAAACCTTTCCCCAGCGTTTTTTCGGACATCTGGGAACCGTGCTCACGCACAAGCGTTATGTGGCGGAGGGCTGTTTTAAGCTCGGTCTTTATAGGCAGGGAATTCTCCACGATCTGTCAAAGTTTTCCCCGACTGAATTCATCACGAGCGTCCGCTACTATGAAGGTTTCCGCTCTCCGAATGCTGTGGAACGCGAGCTCTACGGCTGTTCCCGTGCCTGGCTGCACCACAAAGGCCGCAACCGGCATCATTTCGAATACTGGGTCGATTTTTCCATTCATGAGCCCCTGATCGCCTACGGCTGCAAAATGCCGCTGCGCTATGTCGCCGAAATGGTCTGTGACCGCAGAGCTGCCTGCAAGGCCTATCACAGGGAGAACTACCGTCAGGGCGATGCCTGGGAATACTATGAGCGTACGCGCCGGTATGTCATCATGCATGCCGATACCCGCGCCGTACTCGAAAAATGTCTTGTCATCATGCGCGATGAGGGGGAAGATGCCGCATTCGCATATCTGCGGAAGCTGCTGTCCGTTACAATGGACGTGGACTATACCGCAGAATCCCTCGGTCTTTCCTACGAGCCGCTTCATTAAATATATTTTATTGAATATTGAAATATGTTTTATGAAATATGTCTTATTAAAACATACGCCGCCAGGCGCAACATTACAAAAGCCGGAGCTGACAGCCCCGGCCTTCTCATTTCCATATTTTTTTAATCAGCCTGCGAAAGCAGCTCTTGCCTCCGCTTTTACAGGCTCAGCTCCGGCTGAAGCATCCTCCACCCAGAAGCTGTATACGTTTCCGTCTGCATTCCAGGTCACGAGCGCGCCTTTGCTGCTCTCGCTGTCGGCAAACTGAAGCTTCATCTCCGGACTGTCCGGATCCGCCTCATCCGCGGCAAACACCTCTGTTCGTGTCTCGTCAAAGCTGTAATAAATACCCGAAATATCACTTCCTGTTTCCGCACCGTCTGCTGCAAACGCCGCTGCCCGGTAAGTCACCGGAGAGGCAAGCCCTCTGCTGAGATACCCGATCTCTGCGAGCGTTCCGGAAATCACATGATACTGGAAGTCCGTACCGAGCGCTTCCGGAACAGAAAGTCTGATCCCCAGCATCTCATAGATCGCCTCACTGTCCTTCACTTCCTGGACTGGATTGGCAATTCTCGCGCTCTTCCCGCTTTCTGACGAACCGGAAGCCCGTTCTTCCGCACTGTCAGCCATCGCCTCTGTCTCCATCTGCGTCTCCACTCCCGTTTCCGCTGCAACAGCACCATTTCCTTCATCCCGCTGCTCATCTTCATTCGGAGCAGCGCTGAACAATGCAGCCCTTGGTGCCGCCGCTGCAGCATCCGGAACCGCCGCCCCCGCTTCATTTAAGTCTGCGGACGCCGGTGCCGGAACCGCCGCTGCCGTCGTTTCTGTTATCTCAGCTTTTGCACTGGCTGCTCCTGAGGGCATCATAATCCCGCTTTCTTTCAGGAAAAAGAAGCCAAGTCCAAATACAAGAAGCAGCGAAGCGGCATTTGCAAATGCCTTGCGGTGTGCACGAAGGAGTGAAAACGGAATGATTTTTCCTGCCATGCGCGCCTGTGCCGCTTCTGCCTTTTCTTCCGCCGGCATCTTATCTGATGTTTCATTTATGGGATCTGATGTTTCACCGGATGTCCCGGTGCTCTCTGCAATCTCGTCCGCCCTTGCGATCAGCTCATTGATATTATTGCGGAACTGTTCGGAAAATACATGTTCCGGAAGCATCTCTTCCGCTTCCCGCTCTGCCTCTTCCTCCATCTGATAGGAAAGTGCGGCCTTCAGCAGCTCGTCAAAGCTGTCCCGGTCTGACTTGATATGTTTTTGATCTGACATGCCGTCTCTCCTTTCTCTCATTTTTAAATTTCCGGCTTCATTGTTACATTCTATGAGCCATCCGCATCCATCCGGTCCTTCAAAAGCTTCCTCGCCCGCGAAAGCCGGATATTGACTGTATTGGCATTGATGCCTAAGATCTCTGCTGTCCGCTCCGCACTCATTTCATAAACACACCGGAGCCTTAATACCTCTCTGTAGCTCTCCGGAAGCATCTCGATCAGCGCTGCAAGCTGTTTGATACCTTCATTGGAAGCCGCAATGCTCTCCGGTCCGTCCCGTTCCGGAACAGGCGCGTCAAGCTCCATATAAACATCCTCTGTCGGAGCCGCGCGTCCGTTTTTCCGCGCCATATCTATAGCCGTGTTTTTTGCAATCATACAGCAAAGTGCTCTGCTGCGCAGTTCCGTTACATCTTCGATTTCATCTATTATCTTAATGATCTTAATAAATGCCTCCTGACAGGCATCCTCCGCCTCATGCGCATCAGAAATAACACTATAGGCTTTGGCCCACATAGCCTTCATATAGTGATCAGCGATGTAATTCAGTTTCTCCTGCCTTGTCATCTGCATGCTGCGAATTATTTCCTGCAGGCAGCGTCTCATCCGTGTCCGCCGGGGTGTCCTTCTTTTTACCAGGCTTATGTGTCTCGGCTGATGCGCTTGTCCCTTTTCTTTTCCGCCTTACGGCAATTTTAATGATACTATATACCAAAAACAGGAAAACCGCAACCGGGACAAGAATCGGAAGTACCGTCAGCGCACAGATCGCAATATTCCGGAACGCATTGCCCATACGGTCCGCATTTTGAGAAAATCCGCTCCGAACCTGCGCAAGAAAGCCCTCTTCTGCAGTCGCTGTAATCCGCTTTACCTCCATAATGCTGATATCGACTGTGCTGTAGCTTACCTGATTGTCATAGAGTCGCAGCTGGGAGGAAAGGCTTTCGAGCTCATATCTGATCTCTGAAAGGCGCTGTTCCAGCGCGATCAGGCTGTCCGTGGATTCCGCTTTTGCCAGGAGCTCCATCAGACGTTCCTGCTCTATTCTGAGCACCCTTACCCTCGCATCCATATCCGTGTACTGCAGCGTAATATCCTGCGCATTTTCGCTCTGTCTCGTGATGTGTACGCCTGTAAAGGCGGAATTGAGAAAGCTGTCAAGACGATCGGCCGGTATTCTCGCCACGATATGAGCTCTGCGCTCTGCAATAACGGATGTCCCGCCGGGCGCATAACGGTCCATCGATTCAATATATCCGGAAAGCTCCGAAACCCTTGCGCTGATATCCGAAAGAACCTGCTCAAACTGCTCTGTCTCCCCGTTTAGGCTTACAGTGCGGATCAGCTTCCGGGAAATATCACCAGCGACCTGATGTCCTGCATCCTCCGTTTCATATGCAGCTGCGGCCGCGGCATCCTCCGAAAGAAAGCCTGTTCCCGAAGCCTGATCGATCCCGTTTTCCATATACGACATATCTGCAGCTGCGGCAGTCGTTTCAGCTACAGGCAGCTCGCCTGCCGATCCTGCCGATGACGCTGTACTTGCTCCGCCACAGGCTGTAAGCAAAACGCTTCCGGCTACAGCCATCACAAGCATCCATTGCTTCAAAAAACTGCTGTATCTTCCTTCTCCCTTTCTTTCCATAATAAAACCTCCCCGTTTCCTGCAGACAAAACCTCCATTGTTTCTACAGTATATACGGAGAGGTCCGGAAAAACCTTTCGCAAAATTTTAATTAATTTTACTTAATTTCCCACTGCCGGGGAATGCACCCGGTATTTTGGGAATGATGCCGTTTCGGGTGATACAGGAGTACAGCCAGCACAAAACCGCACAAAAGCCCACCAAGATGCGCAGCATTGTCGACTCCGCTCTCACTCATACCAAGATATACGCTGAGTACCGTCATGACGAGGATCTGCCGCATGGAAAGATCACCAAGTCTGCCGCGGTTTCTGAGAATTGCAAAAATCAGTCCGCCGACGACGCCGAATACAGCGCCGCTCGCACCGGCTGATACGACAAAATCAGCCGTCCCGAGGTGCCAGTAAAAGGAAATAATATTCGCTCCAATTCCCGCCAGTATATAAAACAGGAGATAACGCAAATGTCCCAATGCTTTTTCCAGATATCCGCCGATCACAAAGAGAACAAGCATGTTGTTGACAAGATGCTCAATTCCAAAGTGCATAAAGCACGCCGTGAGAAAGCGATAGTATTCACCGTTTTCAATTACAAGCGGCTCATACATCGCACCAAAACGAAGCATCATATCCATGTCATATTCCGTGCGTCCCTGAAAGCTCAGGAAGATAAAATAAAGGATATTTGCAGCGATCAGCGCGTAATTGACGCAGTATTCTTTATAACGGATTTGCATCAGTATCTCCTCTTTCTCCGGATCATAGCCGGAAGATTTCAGATTCCTATATTGTAAATGAGATATACACTTTTATAGAAATGAAAAAAGCAGTCCATACTGGACTGCTTCAAGTACCTTCAAAACCGAATACCGGAGAACGGAAAGAGTGAAAACCAATGATTAAAAGGTAACCTCTTAAACCTTCCGAAGCAATGCGGATAAGCCCTCGACCTATTAGTAACAGTCAGCTCAGTACCTTACGGCACTTACACCTCTGCCCTATCTACCTCATACTCTCTAAGGGGTCTTACTTCTTACGAATGGGATATCTCATCTTGAGGGGGGCTTCACGCTTAGATGCCTTCAGCGTTTATCCCGTCCAGGCACGGCTACCCTGCCATGGGGTTGATCCCCAACAGGTACACCGGCGGCCCGTCCATCCCGGTCCTCTCGTACTAAGGACAGCTCCTCTCAAATATCCTACGCC
>JAUNHA010000008.1:60088-62099 GCA_030524135.1 Eubacteriales bacterium | reverse complement strand
CTTTCCTTGGCTATCCGTTCCTGTTCTAATTTTGCCTGTTCTATCCGTTCTTTGGTTTTCTGCTCCTCGAGTATGCGTTTCTGTTCTTGCAATTCTTTCACTTTGCTCTCCTGTACTTTTCTTACATGTTCCCTATCTACATATTTCTTAATATTTTCAGACTCGGATTCAAATCTGGTGCCACATTCAGGGCAGAATATTCCCTCAATAAATTCTGTTCCACATTTTTCACATTTCATAACTTATGTTCCTCCCAACAAACCTTTGCTAATCGTAAATTGATCTAAAAATAGAGACAAAATATATTTTAATCATTATCACTTTATATTTTATACATTTATCAACATAGCTAGACGGTTGAATCCAGACCTAATTCTTACTATATGATGCTCTCCTGCCCCCGTAACCACAGCTTTATCCCCTTCTCCCCATATACCTCCGCCGTCACGAGATAGCTCCCGTCTGCCTGCTTCAGAGCCCTTGCGGTCGGCAGCCGGTCGAGTACAGCGTTGATGTCCGGACCGTCATAGATAAAGGTCTCTTTTCTGAGCGGACCACCGTACATAAACGGAATGCGCTTCCGGAACTCTCCCTCTTCAAAGCGGTCGCGGTACGGGATGTCAAAGTTATCATCCGTGATCTTGTAGCTCTCGATGCGGTCGATCCGGTAGATGGTCGGATAGCCCGGATATTTCTTATCCTTATCCTCGAAGTAAGCGATCAGATAAAAATAATACTCCGAACACATAATGCCGACAGGCTTCACCCAGGCGTGCGTGATCTCACCATTTGCCTTCTTGTAGTCGAGATTAACGATCCTCTGCTTATAGACGGCGCTTCCGAGCGTCCAGACGGTATCGATGAGTGCCTTTCTGTGCCGCGGCTCCACGTAGTGATAGAGCTCATTTCCGGCAAGCTCCCGCATCTTCCGTTTTTCAGCAGGCGGAAGGCAGGCATCGAGAAGCTTTTCGATGACCGCTGTCATCTCAGGCTTATTGAGCGCCCTGCTCTCTAAGAGTATTTTTATAATCGAAAACAGCTCCGCATTGCTCAGCGTCACTGTTTTTGAATTGATCAGACGATAGCCCTTTGCAGATCTGTCATAATAGATTTCCGACAGCCCGTCTCCGCTCACCGCCCGGTTTGCATAATATTCCCTGATCGCGTCAATGTCACGCTGGATCGAGCGCGGATTGACATTGTATTCCATGGCGATCGCCGCCTTGTTGATCACTTCTCCGCTCATCAGGCGGTTATACAGCTCAAGCACTCTGTCGTGCTTCTTGGAACAGTCCGAATTTTTCATGCTTCCAGATTCCCTCTTTTTGTTTTTTCTTTCAGAATAATCCTTTACATGGACATTTTATGTCAATATTGTACAAAAAAAGTCTCTGTATATCATTTTTTTGATCAGATTTATTCTAACACATCAGTTAGGCAGAGACAACAACAATTCCGACAGAATTCTACATAATCCTGCGAGAAGCTTGAAGAGTATCGCGTTTACATTTAAATTAAGCATATGGAGGAATTGAATGGGAAATATTAATTACAGTAAAATCGGAGAGCGTATTAAGGCAGCGCGGACATCGCTTTTTCTCACACAGGAGCAGGCGGCAGAACGCTGTGATATAACGCCTTCCTTTTACGGAAACATTGAGCGCGGAAATAAAAAAATGAGCGTCGAAACGCTCGTAAAGATCTCAAAAGGGCTTAAGATTTCCGTAGACCGGATCCTGTTTGGAGATGCTGCATCCACCTCAGACGATGAGGTCAGTCATATCTGCCAGGCAGTCCGGCAGGCACATGATCCGGATCAGTATAAAAAGTATCTGGAGATCATCCGGACACTTGCCGGGATCATTGACAGGCTTTAGATCGAAAGCGACCTTCTTTGGCGGCTTATGACACCGTACAAAGAAGGTCTTTTTATATTAGTTAAGCTATATTTAATTGCTTTTTCAAAGCCTCCTGAAGGACCTGTGAAAAATTAATACCTTCGCCTAATGCC
>JAUNHA010000008.1:0-59988 GCA_030524135.1 Eubacteriales bacterium | reverse complement strand
CTTTTTCAAAGCCTCCTGAAGGACCTGTGAAAAATTAATACCTTCGCCTAATGCCCTTGCATTAAGCCATGCCGGAAGCGTTACAGTCCGATTAACAGAACGATTGCGCTGCGCTAATCTAACCGGTGGCATATAAACATCAATCAGAACGGTGCGCTCATTTTTTTCAATTGAAAGCTCTGTAAGGGCTGACGGTGTCGGTAGAGTATCTCCATCTTCTTCCAAGCCGGCAAGTACACATCCGAGTAGCTCTCTAGCCGACAAAAGGGCATCATCCTCATCAATGCCACTTGTGGCAACATCCAAATCAGGGAATACGACGGCAATCTCATGTCCTTCTTCATAAGTAAAAACTGCAGGATAAAAATATCTATCTTTCATTTTTTTCATAATTTAGTGCTCCTATAATAAAATTATATGGAATGTAAAAAGTCTCTAATTAGCGGAACAATAAACCTGATTGACGTTCAATGCTATCGAGCGTTTTCCTGGGAATATCTTTATCAGGATGCTTTAAAGTCACTCTCCCCGATTTAACCGGGTGTTTAAACTGGTGATGGCTTCCAACAACATTAACTTCATACCAGCCATCTGCCTTTAATAACTTGAGTATTTCTCTTGAAGAATAACTCTTTGGCATTTCAACCCCTTTCAATAGTTAATATAACAAATATTTTTATATTTGTCAAACCAGCTGCTCCTTCTTCACAAACCCGTCTTCTATCATCTGCTGCAGCGACATCATGATGCCGAATTTCGCGTGATACCAGGTGAGACCGCCCTGGAAATATACCGTATACGGCTCTCTGATTGGTCCGTCGCAGGAAAGCTCGATGGACGAGCCCGCGATAAAGCAGCCCGCGGCCATGATGACCTCGTCACTGTAGCCGGGCATCTGCGTCGGTTCCGGCGTAACATACGCCTCTACCGGTGCTGCCTTCTGGATTCCCTTTGAAAATGAGATCACGCCCTGCGGATCGTGGAAGGTGATCGCCTGAATGATATCCTCGCGCGGCTCTGTGCTGTTCGGTGCGACCTCAAAGCCCAGGCGCTCATAGATATTTGCTGCAAAGATCGCGCCCTTCTCCGCGGATGCCGCCACATGCGGCGCCATGAAAAATCCCTGATACAGAAGGCGATTATTCCCGAGGGAAGGTCCGACTTCCTTCAGAAGCCCCGGCGCTGTCAGTCGGCTTGCAGCGTTCTCTATGCATTTTTTTGTCCCGGCAATATAGCCTCCTACCGGCGCGATGCCGCCGCCCGGATTCTTGATGAGGGAGCCCACGATCATATCCGCTCCGACATCGATCGGCTCGATCGTCTCAATGAATTCTCCGTAGCAGTTATCGACCATAACCGTGACGTCTTTCTTGATCTCCCTGATAAAACGGATAAGATCCCCGATCTCTGCCACAGACAGCGTATGTCTGCTCGCATAGCCGCGGCTGCGCTGAATGGTCACAAGCTTCGTTCTCTCGTTGATTCCATTGCGGATGCCCTCATAGTCAAAGGAGCCGTCCGGCAGCAGATCTACATAATTGAAACTGATGCCGTACTCCTTCAGGGAACCGGCGGATTCGCGGATGCCGATCACCTCCTGCAGCGTATCATAGGGAAGTCCGACCGGAGAAAAGATCTCATCGCCGGGACGGGTGTTGCCAAACAGTGCCGTTGCAAGCGCATGCGTCCCGCATACGATCTGGCTGCGCACGAGTGCGTCCTCTGCGTGGAATGCCTTCGCATATACAGCCTCAAGCGTGTCTCTTCCGATATCATTGTATCCGTAGCCCGTCGTGCCGTTCAGGCACTCTTCCGAGACTCTTGCTTCCTGCATGGCTCTTACGACCTTCGCCTGGTTGTATTCCGCGATCTCATCGATCTTCTGAAACCGCGGCGAAAGCTCATCTGCGATCCGGCTGCAGTACGCATATACCTCGTCACATATTCCAAAGTCTCTGTAAATATTTTCCTTTATTTCTGACATGATCTTCTATTCCTTCCAAAGATACTTTTCCATCTCCGCCAGCACATTCTCCGTCTCTCCGATATCGATCCAGATGACGTTCTCCTCCCGGCGGAACCACGTGAGCTGACGTTTTGCGTAGTGTCTTGAATTCTGCTTGATGGCGCTGACAGCCTCATCCAACGTATATTCACTGTTAAAATACCGCATGAGCTCCCGGTAGCCGATTCCCTGCATGGACGTAGCGTTTGACGGGATGCCGCGCGCCCGAAGCGCTTCTGCTTCCCGAAGAAGCCCTGCCTCCATCATAAGGTCGACACGCTTATCAATGCGCTCATAAAGCTTTTTCCGGTCATCCGTAAGAACAAAGAAACGATAGTCGTACGGCGCATTCTGTTTCCGCTCTGCCTGCTCTGCATTGTGGTCGGAGATCTTCTTGCCATGCAGCCGGTAGAACTCCAGCGCGCGCAGTACACGCTTCATATTTGCGGGAGGAATGGCTGCGGCAGCCTCCGGATCGACCGAGGCAAGCTGTGCATGCAGATATGCCGCGCCGCCGTCCGTATCCCCGCGCCGCGCCGCTTCCTCCTTTGCTTCTGCAAGAAGCGTATCCCGAAGCGCCTCGTCTCCCGCGTTTTCCTCTTTGGTAAAATCGATCTCATAGAGGAGCGCCTGGATATAAAAGCCCGTGCCGCCGCAGAGGATCGGGATCTTCCCGCGCGAAATAATATCCGTGATCGCGGCTTTTGCCATTGCCTGAAAGCGCACGACATTATAGTCTTCTTCCGGTTCGATGATATCGATCAGATGGTGCGGGATGCCCTGCATCTCTTCCTCTGTCACCTTTGCCGTGCCGATATCCATGCCGCGGTAGACCTGCATGCTGTCGGCGGATACGACCTCGCCGCCGATCTTCTGTGCAAGCCGTACCGCAGCGCTTGTTTTCCCGACCGCAGTTGGTCCCGCGATGATGACGAGCTTTGGTTTTTCTTTTCTTTGTTCCATACGTTCGGTTTCCTTGCATTCCGCCTTCAATTTTATTTACTTCCGGCAGAAAACATCATACATTACACGATCCGTTTAAACTTCCGGTCGAGCTCATACTTGCTCATGCTGATGATCGTCGGCCTTCCGTGCGGACAGGCATACGGATTTTCAAGCGTCAGCAGCTCTCCGATGAGCGCCTTCATCTCCTCTTCCGAGAGATCCCGGTTTCCCTTGACAGCCGCCTTGCAGGACATGCTCGCAATGCGGTCTCTCAGGATATCGGGCGCAGTTTTCTGTCCGTGGTCCTCAGACAGTCCGTCGATGAGTTCCATCAGAAGCTCCTTCGAGGCGATGGAGTAGAGATTTGCAGGGACAGCACGAACCAGGAAATCCCGGTCTCCGTTCTCGTCGATCTCGTAACCAAGCTCAGTAAAGATATCCATATATTTCCGAAGGAGCAGCGCTTCGCTTACGCTTAAGGAAAGCTGGATCGGCGGCAGGATCATCTGACCTTCGATCGTCTTTTCCTTGAGCTCCCGCATGGTGCGTTCGTAATTGACCTTTTCATGCGCCGCATGCTGGTCGATGATATAGAGCTTGTCAGCAAATTCAATGAGCCAGTAGGTCTTGAACACCTGTCCGATCATGCGAAACTGCGGAACTGATGACTCTGAGAGAAACTGCCGAGGCGTTTCCTCTCGTTCAGACAAAACCTGCTTTTGCAATTGGTCAGTTTTTTCCGCCGAAACGCCAGCTTCAGAGGGAACCTGCTCTTCTGCTGAAGTTTGTTTTTCGGCTGTTTCAGGCTTTGAAAAAAGCTCTTTCTTCTGCTCAAAGAGTTCTGCCTGTTCAAATTTTCCGGAAGAAACAGGAGTCTTCTGAGACGGATAACTGCCACTGCCCTCAGCTACGCCTCCAAGGCTCCATGCCTTGTGGATATCCATATACCGGGTGCCTGCCGCAGGCTCCGCATTCGTTTCCTGCTTATGCCCAGCTTCAGGTTTCTCCGCAGCTTCCGCTTTCTGCACAGATTGCGGCCGCAGTTCAGCTTCCTGCTTCTGCACAGTTTCCCGCCGCTGCTCAAAAGGCTCCACGCGCTGCTCTTTTTCTACAGGCAGCGCACCGATCCCGCGGGTCGGGCGTTCGATACGTTCCGGATCCGGCGTGATTGCGGTAATGAGCTCCCTTCCCATAAGCGCATTGGACACGGTCTGATACACAGCCTCATAGACTGCCTCCCCATCCGAGAAGCGCACCTCCATCTTCTTCGGATGTACGTTTACGTCCACGCGCTCCGGATCGATCGTTAAATTCAGCATGACAAACGGAAATTTATGCAGCATCATAAACGGCTTGTAGGCATCCTCGATCGCGCGCTCGATGATCTGCGACTTGATATAACGCCCGTTTACAAAGTACACCTCGAAATCACGCCGAGAACGCGCGACGACGGGTTTTCCGATATAGCCCGTAACCATCACGGGAGAAGGTGCGGCATCGCTGCTCCATTCTTCCTTTTCATGCGTGTTCCCTGCATTCATTTTATTTAAGCTGCCAGCCCCGGAAAGCTCGATCAGATTGTCGGAGATCTCTCTTCCGTAAATGGAAAAGATGACGTCCTTAAGCCTGCCGCTTCCTGCCGTATGCAGGAGGTTTCTCCCGTCCGATACGAGGCGGAAGCTCCGCTCCGGGTGCGAAAGTGCTGTTTTTTCCACGATATCCGCGATGCGGGCGGCCTCCGTCTTGCCGGATTTCAGGAACTTCTTCCGGGCAGGGACGTTGAAAAAGAGATTCCGCACCACGATCGTCGTGCCCTCCGGCGCACCGACCTCGGCAAGCCCCTTTTCCACACCGCCGTTTATCTCATAGCGGCAGCCGAACATGGAATCCGCTTCCTTCGTGATCATTTCCACCTCGGAGACACCGCAGATCGACGCAAGCGCCTCGCCGCGAAATCCCATCGTGCTCACGCGGTAGAGATCATCCGCTGTCTTAAGCTTTGAGGTCGCATGGCGCAGAAAAGCAAGCGGGATATCCTCTTTTGAGATACCGCAGCCGTTGTCCGTCACGCGGATCAGGGACAGTCCGCCTTCGCGGATCTCAACGGAGATCCCGGCAGCGCCGCTGTCCACGGCATTTTCCAGAAGCTCCTTCACCACATTTTCCGGGCGCTCTATGACCTCGCCCGCCGCGATCTTATCAATTGTCTCCTTACTGAGAATATTTATCATGATTCCTTCAGCTTCTCCTGCAGCTCATTGATAAACAAAAGCGCCTCGATCGGCGTAAGCCCCTGCACGTCTTTTTTCGAGAGCGCAGAGATCACCTCCTGCTGTTTTTTGAACTCGTCCTTTGAAAGATTGACGCGAAGCTTCCCGGAAGCCTCTCCCGCCTTTTTCGTGCCGAGCTTTGCTGCAGCCTTTGTGATGTCCGCATCCGAGAGCTCGTCCGCGATCTCGTTTGCGCGTCCGATCACGGGAAGCGGCACGCCTGCGAGCTTTGCCACGGCGATACCATAGGACTTGTCCGCGCCGCCCGGAATGATCTTTCTTAAAAAGACGAGGTCGTCGTCATTTTCCTTTACGGCGATGCAATAGTTGTGCACGCCGTCGATCTTTCCCTCAAGCTCCGTGAGCTCATGATAATGCGTTGCAAACAGCGTCTTCGCGCCGATCATGCCGCGGTCCGCGATGTATTCGACGACGGACCAGGCGATCGAAAGACCGTCAAAGGTCGAGGTTCCGCGTCCGATCTCATCAAGGATGAGGAGGCTGTCCTTTGTCGCATTCCGGAGGATATTTGCGACCTCCGTCATCTCGACCATAAAGGTGGACTGACCGCTCGCAAGGTCATCCGATGCGCCGACGCGCGTGAAGATGCGGTCGCAGATGCAGATATTTGCGCTCTTTGCCGGGACAAAGGAGCCGATCTGCGCCATGAGCACGATGAGCGCCACCTGACGCATATAGGTAGATTTTCCGGCCATATTCGGGCCCGTGATGATGCTGATCCGGTCTTTATCGTCGTTCAGGAGCGTATCATTTGCCACGAACTGTCCTTCAGAGATCATGAGCTCCACAACAGGATGTCTGCCGTCCTTAATGTCGATCACGCCCTTTTCCCCGATCGAAGGTTTTACATAGTTATTGCGGAGCGCCACGACAGAAAGCGAGCAGATCACATCAAGGAGAGCCAGGGACTTTGAAAGCCGGTGAATGCGCGCAGCCTCCTCTCCGATCCGGTCTCTTACCCCGCAGAACAGATCATATTCGAGCGCCTTGAGCTTTTCCTCCGCGCCGAGTATGGTTTGCGCGAGCTCCTCGAGGCGGTCCGTCGTATAGCGCTCTCCCGTGCTGAGCGTCTGCTTTCTGATATAATAATCCGGCACACTGTTTTTAAAGGAGTTGCTCACCTCGATACAGTAGCCGAAGACTTTGTTGAATTTGATCTTTAAGGTGCGGATACCGGTTTGCTCCCGCTCCTCCTGCTCGAGCTTGAGAAGCCAGTCCTTTCCCTCCGTCTTTGCGGCGAAGAGCCGGTCTGCCTCCTCCGAATATCCGCGCTTTATCATGCCGCCGTCCCGCACGGAAACCGGCGCATCCTCATTGATGGCGCGACTGATCAGGTCGGAAAGCTCCGGAAGCTCGTCAAGACCTTCCCGGATTTCCTTAAGAAGCGGCGCTTCAAATGTGCCGAGCGCGGTCTTTACCGCCGGCGTCATCTGGATCGACTGCAAAAACGCAAGGAGATCGCGCGGATTTGCAGACTGCGTGCTGATTCTCGAGAGGAGTCGCTCAAGATCATAGACCGGGCGCAGATATTCGATGATCTCCTCCCTGTCGATGAAGCGCTCGCTGAGCTCTGCCACGGCGTCCTGACGTTTCAGAATCGCAGCCCTTGAAAGCAGCGGCTCCATGATGATGCTGCGCATAAGGCGCGCGCCCATAGCGGTCTTTGTCTTATCGAGCACCCACAGAAGACTTCCCCGCTTTTCCTTTTCCCGAAGCGTCTCCAGAAGCTCCAGGTTGCGGACCGTAGAAGAATCGAGGATCATATATTCCCCGACCTGATAGGGCTTGATATCCGTAATGTGGCTGACCGTTGAGAACTGCGTATCATACACATAGCGGAGCGCCGCGCCCGCGGCGATCACGCCCGCAAAATAATCCGATAGTCCGAGCCCCGATAGATCCGCCCTGAAATGCTCTTTTAAGAGCTTTCGGTCCTGTGCCTCGTCAAAATAATGGCGCGGCGCGGGATTGAGCACGATGTGAAAACGGTACTTTATTCCGTCGATGTCCGCCCCGGAGAACAGGAATTCGTCATTGCAGATGATCTCGGACGGCGCAAAGCGGCTGATCTCATCATAGAGATCCTTAAGCTCGGATACCTGCGTGAGATAAAAATCCCCGGTACTGATATCGAGCGTTGAAATGCCGAAGGTATTGCAGACATAGGCGATCGCCATGAGGTAGTTGTTTTTTGCCTCTTCGAGCGCTTCGTCCGCTGTAATTGTTCCGGGCGTCACGATCCGGATGACCTCTCTTTTGACAAGTCCCTTTGCCTGCTTCGGGTCCTCGACCTGCTCCGCGATCGCGACCTTGTATCCCTTTTTCACTAGCCGCGTGATGTAGTTTTCCGCCGCGTGATAGGGTATGCCGCACATCGGCGCGCGCTCGGAAAGCCCGCAGTCCTTGCCCGTGAGCACGAGCTCAAGCTCTTCCGCCGCGGTCTTCGCGTCCTCAAAAAACATCTCGTAAAAGTCACCCAGCCTGTAAAACAGGATGCAGTCCGGATGCTGCTTCTTCGTCTCGAGATAATGCGCCATCATGGGGGAAAGCTTTTCTTCCGTATGCTTATCAGCCATTCGTTACCTCCCCGTCTGCAAGTTCACCGATATAATAAAAGCCCTTTGCCTCTGTAAGCTTTACATTTACAATTTTTCCGATCAGCGACGGCTTTCCCGGAAAATGCACGAGCACATTGTTGGAAAGGCGTCCCGTAAGGAAGCCCTCCCGTCCCTCGTCACGGTCTTCCACGAGGACGTCCATGATCTTCCCGGCGTCCTTTCCGCTCTCTTCCGCTGAGATCTCATCGATAACGGAAAGAAGCCTTGCAAAGCGCTCCTTTACAACCTCCTCCGGGACCTGGTCCTCCATCCTTGCGGCAGGCGTGCCCGTGCGCTTTGAATAGATAAAGGTATAGGCGGAATCATAGCGCGCCTCTTTGACAACGTCGATCGTATCTTCAAAATCCGCTTCCGTCTCGCCCGGGAAGCCTACGATAATATCGGTGGTAAGGCTTACCTCAGGCACGCGCTCCCGGATCTTTTTTACGAGCGTCAGGTAGTTTTCTTTTGTATAGCGGCGGTTCATCGCCTTCAGGATGCGGCTTGAGCCGGACTGCACCGGAAGGTGCAGGTGCCTGCAGATCTTCGGCTCCTCCGCCATCACCGTGATCAGATCGTCTGACAGATCCTTCGGATGGGGCGTCATAAAGCGCACGCGTTCGATGCCGTCGATGCGGCAGACGCGCCTGAGAAGCTCCGGAAAGCTGATCTCATCCGGATCGTCATTTCCGTAGGAATTGACATTCTGTCCGAGCAGCATGATCTCAACGACGCCTTCGCGTGACAGCTTCCTGATCTCCGCAAGGATGTCCTCAGACCTTCTGCTTCTCTCCCTTCCCCGCACATACGGCACGATGCAGTAGGTACAGAAGTTGTTGCAGCCAAAGGAAATGTTGACGCCCTGCTTAAACGCATACTTCCTTGCGTTCGGAAGCTCCTCCACGATCCGGTCCGCTTCCTCCCGCACATCGATGACGCGGCGTTCCTTCGCCTTCTTTTTCCGCACGTCCGCCCGGTTCATATAAAGACGGAACAGAAGCTCCGCAAGGCTGTATACATTGTGCGTACCAAAAATAATATCCACGTAGGGATATTTTTCCTGAACCTTTATGACCTCGTCCTCCTCCTGCATCATGCAGCCGCAGATCGCGACGATCATATCGGGCTTCGCCTTTTTCGGCTGCTTGAGACGCCCGAGGCGTCCGTAGAGGTGCTCGTTCGCATTTTCCCGGACCGTACAGGTATTAAACAGCACAAAGTCCGCCTGCTCCGCATCCTCTGCTTCCGAAAAGCCGGCAGATAAAAGCGTGCCGAGGATCTTCTCGCTGTCTCTCGCATTCATCTGGCATCCGAAGGTAACGACGCTGCAGGTCGCATAGCGCTTTTCCGCGCGCATCCGGGAAAGTCCGTCGGTTCCATACCGCCTCTCTGCCTCTCCCGATTCCAAAAGCGCGTCAAAGTGCTCCTTCAGAAGGACGCTCAGGTGCTCAATAAAATAATACTGTCTGGCAGGCTCCTCCGCCGGGGCAGCCTGAAAAATATCATATAACTCAGCTGAATTCAATTCTGTTCGCTCCTGTCAGGTTCTGTCACTACTCAAACGACCCCCAACACGGTAAATTCGGTTGGGGGTAATACAAATTCGGATATCATTCTAGCATTTATCTTGGGATCAGTCAAACTTTTCCGTATGACGGATACTGCTCTTTTTCGTTCCTTTTTGGATGGGAGAGATTTCTTTCTGTCGGGGATGCGTTTCTTGCTGCAGGGGCACCCCTTCTTTTTGCGGGAACGGCTCTTTCTTCCGGAGCGAGAGCTCTTTTGCCTGCACCTTTAAGCAGAGGCTTCCGTCTGCAAGAAACTCTGCCGGACAGGCCTCCGTACCGCACATAAAGCCGCGCAGAGATTTACGGAACAGCTCGTTCTCATTCGCGTGCGCAATAAGACTGTCAAAATCTTCCATCATATACCCGATTCGTTCCTCTGTCAGCTCCCGGATCGCCTCAGGATGCTTCTTCCAGTGGTCCTGCAGAATAAAAGCCTTGACCGCACAGAGCGCCTCCTCGGAAAGCGGCATGTCCATGCGTTCGGGCGGAAGGAACTTCGGATCGATGCTCCGAAGCTGCCGCTGCTTTTCCATGGGTTTTTCCTTCTGCATGACCTCGATGAACTGCTTTAAGGCATGTGAAAACCGCTGTACCGGCGTCCGGTTCATATAGATATCGTTAAGACGCTGATTCAGGACGCACTGCTGCCGCATCAGCTGCATATAGGTAAGCTGACGTCTGTATTCCTCCTGAAAGCTGTCCTTCTCTTCTTTCGACTCTTCTTTCGGCTCCTCATTTGTATCTTCATTCTTCTCTTCATTTATATCCTGAGTGAATTCCGGCATGAACGCTCCTTTCTTCAATGACCGGCAGCAGAAATCCCCGCATCAGCGCGGACGAAACCGGTAGATCCCTGCGCGGTTCGCCGCTTCATAACTCACGAGGCTGTCGCCGACTGCGATCCATTCACCGACCTTCAGTCCGTATGCATTCTTTTCCTCCCAGCTCGAATAGATAGCATCGGAAAGCATTGCGCCGGTGCGGCTTACCTTTGATAACAGGGCGTACAGCACCTGATAGTCATAGTAGCTTGCGCGAAGCCGGGAGCCCGTCGCCTTTGTGAGCGGTGTTTTCAATGTGAGCTGATAGCCGTCCGTTGCCATATCCTTTTCCAGACGGAACAGCTCCTGCTCCTCCTGACCGTCCAGAAGGCGGACGTAGGTGACGGCATTGTCCTCGATCAGGAAATCCCGGACCTCCCCGCAGTCCTGATCGATCTTTGTCAGGATGAGGTCCAGATCCTCCCGCCAGCCCGTAAGGCTGCCTGCCGTCGACGAGGTCAGAAAATAATTGTGATTTTTAACGCGCAGACCAAGTATCTCGACATAGTCGTACCACAGTCCGCCGCCGTCTATATAATACCCATCCGGCGTAAAGGCGTCCGCCGCGTAGCTTCCGTCCTCATTCTGATAGCGCCATGCGCTTCCGGATTGTATCCATCCCGCGCCAAATGCGGAAAACGGAACCGCGGTCAGCAGCAGGCAAAGTATAAAAAGCGGCACGAACCTGCGTGTTCTGACCGTCCTTTTCCCCTGTACCCCTTCTGTCTGCATGCCGTTATTCTTTTCCTTATTTCTTTCCATGATCGTTTCCTCCTAATCGAGAATGATTCCCTCCGTGCAAAGTCCCAGGATATCTCTCAGCTTCTGCTCAAACGTCGTATTCTGAAGCTGCGGCTCCGCCTGTTCCTCGATCTGCCTTATAATCTCATAGAAACCGGCGTTCTCGAAGCGTTCCATCTTTTCCGCCTCAGTAGAAAAGCTCTGTTCCTGATATTCGGAAAATTCTTTCCTGTAGCTGCTGCTCTGGTAAGCGGCTGTGCCGAGCTTCAGCTCCACCATAAGCTCCTTCAGCTCCCGTACCCGGCTGAACGTCGTAATACGCTCTAAAAGCGCGTCCGTATCGGTTAACGTCTCATCGATTCCGCTAAGCGCACAGAACTCCGAGATGCCCTTAAGCTGATGGTTCACCGCGCTGTCCGGGCTGATGGCAAGCAGCATGAATCGAAGATAATCACTAAACGCCTCTTCATTGTCCGGGGGTTCCGTGCTGCTTTCTTCCCCGGCCGCTTCCTCATAAGCTGTTCGGATCTCTGAAAGCACTGTATCATAGCAGGACATGTTTTCGATCGCGGAAAGCTCGTCGAGCGTAAGCCCGTATGCCTGCTGCATGCTTGAAAGCATCTGTTCCGCCGTGACGTCGCTTCCCTCTTCGAGGCCGGAGACGCCGCCCGGAGACTGTATGCCGGTCCTGTCGTTGAGCTTAAGCGCCGCCGCCTTCTGTGTCTGGTATGCGCGGTACTCCGCCTGTTTTTCTGCAGGCATCGCTGAGATCGCCGCGTTAGACAGTCTGATATCCACGAGAATGTTCTCCAGCGAATCCACATAGTTCGCGCTGATCAGCATTCCCTCTTCTTCAAGAAGCCATGCCTCCGTTGGAAGTCCGGTGATGCCCGAAAGACCTGCAAGGCGGTAAAACTCTGTCAGCTTTTCCCGCTGCAAAAGCCGTTTTTCCCTGAGCTCCCGTGCATGCTCCTTTGTTTCCTCCGACGGTGCCGCAAAGCCATACTCCCGCGCGAGGGCGGAAAGCTCTGTATTCTGCGCCTCTGTTGTTCCGTAAAAGAGCTTTATCGCTCTCTCATTTTCCTTCTTTTCAGCATCGGTCGGCTGCACGATCTCATAGGCTTTTGTGCTCTCGTTATACTGAAGCCTGTGTGTCCGTGTCAGATATCCGTCCGAAAGACGGTCCAGCTCAGCGATCAATGCCTCCGATTCAAGCCTTGCATTTTCCGCTTCCAGATCCATGTCGTAGCACTTTGCCATGGCAATATCCCCCGGCTTGTAGGCGTATTCCTCCGTATCAAAGCCTACGACCATAAACCGTCTGCTTCCGTTCTTTTCATAGGAGAAAGCGCTGTAGTATGCACCCGTTTTCAGAGAGATCGAGAGCGAATTATCCGTATTTAAAAGACGAATTCCTCCCGTCAGCGAGGAAACGATCACATCCCGGTCATTGAGGAGCGTGAAGCCGGATACCGTATAGGAATCCGAAGAGCTTCCCGATTCCGATCTTTGGTTAATGATGGCATCCTGCTCCTTCCCGACGCTGATCTGCCCCGATGCACTGGCATCTTCCGTAAGCGAACTGCCGCCGGTCTTCGTAAGGCCATATCCGGATACAGCCTGTGCAAGGCTTTCAAGCGTCAGATACAGAGTTTTTCCGCCGCTATAGCTCTCCCCGTTCCGCCAGTAAAATTTGACGCCCTGATCCGTTACGAAGACAGTCATCTCCGTTTCCCCCGCGCTCCCGTCGTAATAGAGCACGCCTGCGTCCATAGCCTGACCTGGCACATTGGAATCTGAAAGGGCATCTGCGCTTTCCCCGTTGTTATACCGGATTTTGCACTTTGCATCCTGCGCTGTACTGTCCGCCTCCATATCCGTGTAGAACAAAACGCCCAGATCGCCGGATGCCGTAACCATTTCATCCGTATCATAGGATTCCACCCAGGTCACGCGGGTTCCCTCCGGAAATACCAGCTGATAGGCTATGGGGAATTTGCTCAGATCCAGAACCTCTGTCTTCTTCACGTATTCATAGATGTCTTCTCCGTCTTCATCCTCACCGGTTTTCTCTACGGCGTATATTGTTCTTGAAGCCGTTCCGCTTCCGTAGGCAATGGGACGCTGCTCGAGAACAGGCGCATGATCGATAGAGTTATACCGGTTTGGAAATTCAATACTTGCATAGCGGCTGACCTTCTGCAGGCTTCCGGAGCCCTGATAGAGGCTGGTGCGGTAAGCATAGAGGGCTTCCAGCTCCCCCTTTGCCTGCGTATAAGGCGGCCGGTTTGCATATCCCCCGATATATTGCCCCGGTTTAAGCCAGGGAATCAGGTAATATCCTCTGGAACCCAGTCCCGCTGCCTTACGTACTGTTTCATTATTCGCGGCAATGCGGGCAAGCGTTTCTGAAAAAATACTTGCCACTGTTTCCCTGAACCGTACCTTGAATTCCGATTTCACCATGTTTTCTCCCCAGTAGAAACTGACGAGCTCCGCAGTTTTGGCCTTCTTCTTCTCTGAACTGTCCAAAAGCTCAAAATAGGCATCGTTCATAGTAGGGTGTGGAAATTCCAGCGTGTTTTCCGGGTCACTTACATATCCGTAGTTAAGATTATGCGGACGCAGTGTGATCTTATCATATCCTGATGAGCTGTAGACCCACCAGAGCTCCGGCTCCAGAATGTTTGGAACACCGGCAAGCTCCATATTAAGTCCCGTGTGATCCTCCGTACGGTATACGGTAAAATCATCAGGTGTTCCCCCGTATAATCCAAGCTTGATGCTGTCCATTGAGGGCTTGCCCATAACCAGATTTATCATCGCCTCGAATATACTTTTATCTCCATAGCTCTTCCAGATCTCGACCTGCCTGTCAAAGACCTGGTTATAGGAGACAAAGCGAACCGGGTTGTCTCGTCCTCCGATGTCCATGTCATAGCAGGAAACCACGCTCGAATATACCGTCTGCGCAAGCTCTTCCTCCTCAACGTCAAAGTCATCGTCTCCGCTGTCCGTACTCCCCGTATCCCCGGTTTCCGGAAGCTCCACCGTGATCGGAATATATACATAGTGATTGCCGTCCATAACCACGTCGGAGATGCCTGCACTGGCAGAATTTAAGCTTTCCTCAACTTCATCATCCTCATGGTTTTTCTTTAGCGCCTCCCGCGCTTTTTGTTTCAGTCGGTCGATCTCCTGGCTGATGACCGTGGAATAATCATGATGCAGGAGCTCATTTCCTTTTTGATCATAGACATAAGCGATATTGTTGTGGAAAATAAAATAATGGCTAACCTTTACCAGGCGGTTTGTCATGAGAGACTGCTCCGCCGCGCCTGCCGCGGCCGATTCGCCCGATGCCTTTTCTTCATCCGTCGGGATTCGGTGGGATGAAACCGAATCCGCGGCAGAGTAAAAGACCTTATAAGCGCGCGTTTCCGGCGTATAGGACATGAGCACGAGCGCATTTTTCGTGCTGGTGCCGCCGTTTGTCATCACGCGTTCTTCCGGCGCTCTTCCCTCCCTGCCCGTTCCGTCCGCCAGGCCGTTTGACGTAATTTTGTAAGCCGGCGTGAGATACGCATAAATAAAGCTTCCGTCCTCCGTATAATCGAGCACCTTAAAATCAAGCATCTCGTCCGGACGGTTTTCATGCTCCGGCAGGATATAAAAGGCATTCGTGCCCGCGATCTCATAGCGGGCATAATCCTCTGCGGCAGACGTTTCATACAGCTTTCCCGATATATAATCCGAAACGCCCGGCACCGTCTCCGGCTCGAAGCTTTTAAAGTGAAGATTTCCGTTATAGATAATGGAATTGCAGCCTGTGAGAAACGCACAGGACATGATAAGCAGCTTGTGCAATGCATTTTTCACAGAACGCACTTCCGGTCTCCTTTCCTGCT
Source organism: Eubacteriales bacterium (assembly GCA_030524135.1). Taxonomy (GTDB): domain Bacteria; phylum Bacillota; class Clostridia; order Lachnospirales; family Lachnospiraceae; genus Avilachnospira. Next base: position 45,112 of record JAUNHA010000008.1, on the reverse strand, counting down.
GGTTGAAATGACAGACGCGCCGCCCGTCGACAAAGCGGCGCGTACTGTCTGGTAGCCTGCCTTTCTTATTTGCCCGTGTTCAGCTCGATCTGCGTTGATGAATTGTTATTCATCCAGTTCATGAGCGGATTAACCATCGCATTGAGCGCGGCGATCAGAACGAAAATCAGCACAAAACCGATGATTGCATTTTTAAGCGCTCCCTTGGCCTTCTCACGCTCCTGCGGCTCTTCCGCCTTTGCGAGCTTCACGCCGAGCAGAATGCAGTAGATCACGCCGAGCGCCACCACGATCGTGAGCAGCGGTCCTGCCGCCATATTGATCAGTTCGACAATCGGTCTGGCTGCTGAAGCGAAGGGATTGCTGCTTCCTGACAACAGTATGGTTTCAAACATGTTTTTACCTCCTTTTGCTTTTTCATAAATATATAATTCCTTAGATAACGCTCATGTGCCGCCGGTAGTATATGATGCCGACGCCTGCAAACAGCAGGAGCGCGAGCGGAATTATCAATAAGAATGCGGGGGACAGCTCATAGCGGATCTGCAGTTCAAAATTGTAGTCCTGCATATTTCCTGCAGCATCCTCTGCCTCGATGCGGTAAACACCGTTTACGCCGATGCTGTCCTGTGAGGCCGTGACTTCGGCGCCGTTTCTGTAGATGCGAAGCTTTGTGTCAGGTTCCGGTATGGTAAAGCGTACGGACTCCGAGAGCTTACGTTCGTCGATCTCCTCTGAGAAGATGAGGCCAGGCGGTCTTGTATCCCGCACGAACTCCATCTGCCAGCAGGGCATGCCCCTGGCGTCTGCATAGAGAAGCCGATAGGTGCCGTCCTCCGTTAGATGCAGAAACCCGCTCTGAAGATCATCCCCGCGCGGGGTAAAGAGCCTGTCGTCCCTTGCCGCGGAAATGAGGCTTAAGCCCGCCGGGGTATTGAGGTGTGAGAGGTTCATCCGCCGTTCCAGATAGAGCGTAAAACAGAAGTTAAGCTGATAGCTAACGTCTCCATCCAGACCGAATTCATTGTCCCTGAGCACGATCTCATAGCTTCCCACGCGGTCAAACCGGAGCTCTCCTCCGATTTCCGCAAGCACGCCGTCCCGGTATACCTGGTAAACATTAAGCCCCTCATCCGCCGTGAGGACTGCCTCGCCGCGAAAGTAACCGCCAAGTGGTACATTGGACGTAAGGCCTTTTCCATCGGGCAGCTCATAGCGGAAGCGTCCGGACTGCGTATCATAAGTGACTGTAAGCGAGGGATCCGTTATACGTTCGACCTCTTTCGGTTCCGCATTCCCCAGAAAGTTCTCATAGGTGCTGTCCACGGAAAACGGAAAAACGCCATAGTCCCCCTCATGGGCCACATCCCGGTACAGATACAGCTCATAGCTGCCCTCATCGATCACAAGTCCGTCTGAAAAATCCGTGATTTCTCCGTCCCGGTACAGTACAGGCGAGAGCCCCTCCGGAAGATCAAAGACCGCCGCCTGAAACCGCTCTCCCATGAGTCCGTTTATGGTAAACTCTCCAATTCCGGGTATGACATAGCGGTAACCGTTTCCGACATCCTCCTCCGCCATGACAGGCGTTATGGCGCTGCCTGCCGCATAAGCCCCGAAGGGCGCACGGAATATGCCTCCAAAGACACAAAAGAGGATAAACAGGAACCGCGGCACGAAGCGGAAGCGATAGGATTTTTGAATCCCTCCTGCAGCATTCATCGCTGCATCCCCTTTTGCGAAAGCGTTTCAGACTTCTTTTCCTGCGGACGCGCAGTACGACTTACTTCGTCCTCCCGCTTCTGTTTTCCGGCGGTCCGAAGCCGCTCGCCCATACGGACCCGCTTTTCCTCCATACGCGCAAGCTCCTGCTTTTCAAGCTCCTGAAGGCTGATGCGCCTTCGAAACGGCGTATCTTCGGTCTGTACGGGCGCTTCGCTTCGCTCGACCGGTCTGAACCCTGTCTCCCTGCGGTATTCCCGTTCCTGCCGGAGCTCACTCAGACGCCGCTCCCAGATGGCTCTGTTTTTCGGACTGTCAAAATATGCCATACTACTCCTCCTGCCGATTCAGGTAGCTGTTGATCGCTGTATTAAGTTCCGAACGGAGCGTCGTATATTCTGCGGTATTCGGCAGATAAAATACCTCCGGCAGTCTCGGACTGTTCCGAAGCTCCGCAGCGCGGAGCGAAGCACCGCTTCGGAGCACGGAAAGTGCCTCGCGTTCTGTTACGATCCCCGCTTTGATCACGCCGCCTTCAAGATCAGCTGCAAGCGCCGCCGCGTCATCATAGACGGCCTGCTGCAGCGCCTCCATCCCCGGAAGTCCGGAGAGTATCGCCTCCGGAATGCTGCCGGAGATACCGATGTTTCCCTCTGAAAATCCTGCCAGGCTGTCCGTATAGAGATGCTTTGGCACAAGAAGATAAAGTCCGCTCTTTCCATAGTTCCGGGTAGAAAGATGCGTCGCCGTATAGCTTTCCTGTTCGGTAAGACGTCCCGCCGCGACTTCGATCTCACCGCTGTCAAGCAGTGCCATGAGTTCCGCCGAAGACGCTGCCGCGCGGTAGGTGACCGTGCATCCCGAAGACGCGCCTGCTTCCTCGAGGATTTCCGGCTCAATGCCCACATAGACATCTCCCGTCTTTGTCGCATAGGCGTCTTCTCCATCGAGAATACCGACCGTGATCACGCCGTCGGAAAGCGCATCCTGCACCTCTTCCGTATCAGCGCCGCCGCATCCCGTAAGAAACGCTGCGCCAAGGAGAGACAGAAGCAGCCTTGCTGCGCGTATGCTGTTTCGTTTTCTCTGTTCCGTCATTTTCATATACTCCTCTTAAAGCTGCCTCATGTAAGTCCTACATCGTAAAGAGCTCTTCCACGCCGTTTGCCGCCACGATATCCACGCAGGTACGCTGCGCGGGTGAGGTGATGACAAAGGCGCGGCCTCTGCCGTTGTTGATGATGTCGTCCTGCTCGCTCTCGTTGATCGCGCCTGATTTTTCATAGAGTTTGCAGAGATCCTCCATGTCGTTCGGCGCAAGCGGGAAAATAAAGCTGTACTGGCTGGCATTGATGATCGCGGTCGATTTTCTGGCAAGCTCCTCCGTCCCGACAAAGTCCTTGATGTTCTGGGTGATGACGATCTGCATACCGTTGTATTTCCGGATACGCTTTGCAAGCTGATACATAAAATCCAGCGCGATCGGGTACTTGCTGTCAATGAAGACATGCGCCTCGTCGATGACCACGACGATCTTGCGGTTCGCCTTGTACTTCATGTTGTATTCCCGGTTCTTGATAATTTCATTGTCCAGCCATTTGAGCACAAGGAGCATCTGTCCGTTCGCGATGATATTATTCTTGTTGGCAAGCAGCGACTGGAAATTGAAGACGATAAAGTTCTCATTCGTCGTAATGCTTGCCTCTCCATTCCAGAGCGCCGCATTTCTGCCGCCCTCCGCAAATTTGGAGATATAGTTCAGGAGAATCTTCAGGTTGTTTTTGATGTAATCGCCCGAACTCGTCTGGATATCATTGATGATCTTCTCGTAAAGGTCGTCAAAGATCGGATAATCGGAGGCCGAAAGCTGACTTAGATCCGTCGTCTCGTCAATGCCCTTCTGTTCATACATGCGGATGGTCATCGTATTCAGATACTCGAGCGCATCCGCATCGATGCCGGGCAGGATCTGCCGGTAGAATTCCTCAAGAAACTGCAGATGCGTATGGAAGCCGGTCGCGCCCTCGCTTTCACCCGCATCGTCTCCCTCCTCATCGGAGAGCGTCGTAATGATGTGGAACGGATTTAAGCGCCCCTGGCTTGCACTTCCGACGTCTATGATCTTGCCGTGCATGTTTTTCGCAAGCTTTGTATACTCATTCTCAGGATCGAGAATGAATATTTTGCTGTTCTCCGCCGCAAGCTGTGTGAGGATCGTCTTTGTCGCGTAGGATTTACCTGAGCCTGACTTTCCGATGATGACCATGTTGCTGTTTACACGTTCCCGGTCACGCTGAAAGAAGTTTACGAATGCCGGGATCCCCGAAGCCTCTCCGACGTAAACGCCGTTTTTGTCGCTTAAGCTGCACATCACGTATGGAAAGGCGGCTGCGACAGAACCGGACTGAATGCCGCGCGCATACTGCTTGAACGCATCATAGCCGGAAAGCTGCGTGGAGCCGTAGGCATCGAACTGCTGCAGCATCATATCCGTCACCTTGAAGCCGTCCTCCGCAAGATCACGCCTTACCTTCCGCTTATAGGCAAAGGCGCTGTTCTTCAGCTTTACCTTCGGATCCCGCCTGATCTCTTCAGAGAGCTGATAATCGTTTACCGTAACGTAGGTCGCCACGTTAAAGAGCGTCTCATTTTCGCCCTGCAGAAGCCTGAGCACCTCTGACAGGGTCTCGATGTGCATGCCGACCTCCATCAGACGGCTCGTCTTTCCCGTGCTCGATTCCTGCTCCCGCAGTTCATCGATGGAACGGTCGATCTGGCGGATCGCTTTATAGCGGTCGATCGGCGTCATCTTGAGGACGACCTTCGTTCCGACTTCGTTGAACATCTGCGCGCCCCATGCATTTGCCACAAGCGTCGGATAATCGCGCAGCCGGAAGTTGTGGGTAATAAGATCGTCGAACTGTACTGTACGCGAGGTAAAACGGATGCAGTCCGGGATGATCCAGTCGCGGTACTCATCCGGATTGAGCTGATATGCTTCCCGTTCGTTAAAGAGCATGCCGTAGCCGTATTTCAGGAAGATGGCAAGCTCCGCGCCCGAAATCTTCTTACAGTCGATATTATTGGCGGCAAAGGTATTGATCGCCTCGGAAAGCTGCGTTTCCAGCAGGTTCCTGTCCTTATGACAGAACATCAGGTAATGCACCGGACGGTAGACCTTGTTCCTGAAATTCAGATCCTCCAGCTGACCGATACGGTCATAGATAATGCCGACGCGCACTGTCAGCTCCTCATCCGTAAGAAGACCGTTCAGATAAGCTTCCTCAAGCTCCTCAAGCTTTCTGCTCTCATTTTCTATGAATTCGTCGTAGATTTCCGGCTGGTCGAGCTTTACCATGCTGATTGTCTCGCCCTGCACGGCCATCCTGAGAATGGACGCAAGACAGCGGTCGATCAGGCTGTTCTGCCTGCTTTCATTGTAAAAGCGAAACTCCACGGACGGAATGCGCATGACGACTGCGCTGTAGCTCTTGCCGTACTGGATAAAATCCCCGTCTATTTCCGTAAAAGGCGTGATATCCTCGACCGTAAATAGCATGCCGGGCACTGCGGCCTTTTTCTTTTTCGCTTTCTTCTCCTTACCCTTATCCTTATCCTTATCCTTTTCCGTTTGTGTTTCTGTGCTCTCTGCCGCCTTGTTTTCAAGCGTCCTCTTTTTGTAGAAGATACGCGGCCTTGCAGCATATTTCAGGACATGGAATAACAGCTGGTATCCCTTATCGTCGTCGATCGGGACGATGAGCGCCACCGTGATCAGCAACACGAGCACCATAAGGTAAAGATGTCCCGGCAGATTTGACACCAGAAGCGAAACGGCAACGCCCGCTCCCAGACTGCCCACAAGCACGTCCATCAGCTCGATTCCCTTAAAGAGCTCCATTCTGACCTTTGTCCGTTTTGGTATGATTCTCATGCGTTTCCTGTTCTCCGATCTCAAAAATCCTGATTTGTACAGACTGTCTCAAACTGCCTGATATCTACACTTCCGGCTGTTATTTATCGCCGCGTTTTCCGCGCTTTTCCGCCTTTTTATCCCTGCGGATCTCCTGCCCGTAGCCAATGTGGTTTGTGATGCGGTCTCCGCCCTGATCCTTCGTGTACTCGGCATGGGTGAGGTTTCCGACCTTGCGCACGGTTTCATATGAGCCGTCCTTCTGCTTCTCGTACTCGGTCCGCACGCCGAAATTCTCTTTGTGCGTCAGCTCATAGGAACCGGTGTTTTCATTGTAATCGTAATGATGCACGCCCTTCATGAACTTGTACGACGAGGTCACCTCTACCTTGCCCGTACGCTCATCCATCCTGGAATGGTAGCCGGCGGGCGAAAAATCCTTTGTATACATATCGCCGAAGACGCGCTGTTCCCTGCCGTCCGCATCCTTTACAACATGCTCGGCGCGCTTGAACTGAACGCCTTTTCCAAGCCTGACCTTGGAAATATGCAGCTTGCCGTCTGCATCACGCTTTAAGCTCCCGACGGGCGTATAGATCTTGTCCGTCTTGCCGTCTGCGCTCTCACGGCTTCCGAAGCCGAATATCTTTGTTCTGATCTTTCCGTCCTCGTCAACTCCTGACCTGAATACATTTCCAAAATGGAAGCCTGCTGTTTCCTTTCCGTTCGGAAGTGTTCCCATGGAAAATCTGCCGCCAAGGTAAGAGGCCGTGCGTTTTCCCTGTGCCGGGGTCTTGAGCACTCTGCCCCCGGCAGCCTTTGAATCCGGCTTGGAAGCCTTCGGCGTTCCCGTACTGCTTCCGTGAAGCCCCTGCCTCTCAAGCTGCTTTGCCTTCTCTGCGATCTTCGGACTGATCGGAGGCTTTGGCTTAGGCCCTGTATTGCCGATGGCACTTCCCGGCTTCGGCGTACCCGGACCGCCGCTTCCCGGCATTTTTTCCTGTTTCTTCATCCGGTTTGCGATTGACTGATCCGATGCCTGGAGCGCTTCCTGCTTCTTCGCCTTCATGCCCTGATATTTCTGTGAAACGGAACTGCCGATCGCCATAGCGCCTGCGCCGATCGCAGCGCCCGTCATCGCGCCTGCCGCCATCACCGCGGCGGAATGCTCCGTTTCCGATGCGCCTGCCTGATAATTAAGAAGCTGCGTAATGGCAGGTCCTGCCTTTACGACCGCCCATGCGCCGCCCAGAATGAAGATCAGCCTCAGCAGATAATTTGCCTCTGCGCTTCCCTCGCCGAATGTGATCCTGCCGTTCATGACTGCGGGACACAGGAGCATATAAACCTGCATGGCGACCACCGCTCCGTAGCCGGAAAAAAGCTTTGCCACAAACATATCCTGCCAGGTCTTAAAGCGCTCACCGTCATCGAGCGGCTGGACCGCAGCAAAAAACGGCGCTACCATAAAGAGGATAATAACCTCAAAGATACGCGTAATAAACGTCAGAAGACAGATCGCAAGCATGAAGATCAGAAAGATCGCCGCGCCGAAGCCGATCAGATAGTCGAACTGTCCCAGATAAAAATTCTTCTCCACCGTGGATTTCGACGCATAGTCCTTGGTCCCGTTATAATAGTCCTTCCGGATCTCATCCTCGATTCCGATGTTATCCACGACTTTTTCCGCATTGCCCGAGCCCTTTACCTTGCCGCTGATGTTGTAGCTGGCAACATTGCTCGCATCGAGTGAGGAAACGACAAAAACCGTACGGGCAAGGGAACTTTCACTCCCGCCAAGCGCCTTGCTTGTCTGGGTGAGAATCACGCTGGACATCATAATGGCAAACAGACATACCATGGGGATGGCAAACATTTTGAACAGGCCCTTCATCACGCCGGAAAGCACTCTCGAAAGCGGCCTCTGCTGCTCTCCGTCAAGCTCCGCCATCGAACGCACCGTACCGAGAATTCCAAAGAGCAGAAGCAGAACGACGGCAATGGCGATCAGCACCAGAATGGCTCTCTGTATGGCAGGAAGACGGAAAATAAGCTCTAACAGAGAATACTGCGCGGAGCTTCCTGCATAACTCACCTTATCGATGCCGGCAAAGATATTGAATGCCTTCTGCAGCGCGTCCACAAAGCTGAGACAGTCAGCATAAAGTGAATAGATGATGCCTGCCAGTATATCTACAACGAGCTGAAGAAGCGCCGTGAACAAAGGCTGCAGAACATTGATCAGAAGCGGCTTTAAAACCGCGTCAAAGAGCCAGCTCAGCACCGTTTCCAGAAGAGATGCCAGAAACTTGAAAACGGGTGAAAGGATCGCGTTGAAGATCGCATTGAATATTTTGGATATGATACCGAGATATACGACTTCCAAGTCTGTCCTCCTTTCCGTTATTTTCCGGTGTATGCCTGAGACTGTGTTTTGTACTGATCAGCTCCGCCTGACTGCTGTCCCTGCGGCTTTTGTGCTGCTGCCCGGGATCCGCCGCCGGCAAAGCTATGTTTCGCCTGATGCAGCTTTCCCATCACCTTTCCGCCGACCATTGCGCCGAGCACGCCGGACTGCGCCATATGTCCCGCCGCTGCAGGATTGAGGACGCTTATGATGAGCAGTCTTGCCTTATATACCGCCCATGCGCCGCCTATGATGAAAAAGAGCTTCATCCAGGCTTCGGCTGTGCCGCTTACGCCAAAGCCGATCTCAGCGCCCGCGATCATCGGTACGAGCATGAGATACAGCTTCATGCTGATGATCGGGCCGAAGGCAGAGAGCATGTGCGCAACAAACATATTTCTCCACTCCCGGAACTTTGCGCCGCCGTCAAGCGGCATGGCAGAGACAAAGAACGGACTAACGAGATACAGCACGATGATCATAATTATGCGCTGGATAAACTGCAGGATGGAGACCAGCAGAATAAGCGCGACAGCCACCGAGCTGATATAAGCCTGAAAATAATTAAATTCACTGATGTCAAAGCTTCGCTTTACCGCATCCGCATCCTCGAATTTCTGGTTGGCTTCAAAGCTTTTGTAATCCGCATTTGATTTTCCCGCAGGAGATGCCACCGAGTAAAACAGCGTATCTCCAAGCGTCGTATTTTCAAGCTGGTAGGAAAAGGCACTGTTTACCACAACGATCACGCGCGTCGTCATCTGCAGGATAAAAAGGCAGGTCAGCGGGATCAGAAGAAAACTGATTGCAGCCTTCATCGCCTGTTTTAAAACCGCGCTGAGCGGGCTTTTGTTTTCAAGCGCCATATCCGACATCGATTTGATGACACCGAAAAGCGTTGTCAGAAACGCCAGAATGACGGCGATCGCCGTGATGACCAGAAACACCCGCTGCACCGTTTCCAGACGGAAAAAATATTCGAGCAGCGGTATCCTTCCGCTTACGTCCTTCACTTCCACATTGCTGACGCCTGAAAAGACGTTGAAAATGCTCTCCATGAAGTTTACAAGCTTCAGAAAGATGATCCAGATCTGAAGCAGAAAGCCTGACAGAATGTCCTGTATCAGCGCACCGAAAATATTGACGAGTATGCTGAACACATCCCGCAGTACCGGCGAAAGCACCGCGTCAAAGAGGGTACCCAGGATATCCTGAAGTAATTTTATAAATCCGTTCAGATAAACAGCTTCCATCCATGCCACCTCCCGTTATACAACGCGCATGTTCTGCCGGAAGCGCTTTACCGCCACGACGATGATCGCCGCAAAGAGCAGGATCATAATGATAAAGAGAATCGCCGCCGTATTCATGTGGTATGAGAGGGATACATCCGCACCCGACATGTTTCCAGCGCTGTCATAGACCTCGTAGGTATAGCTGCCGGGATCGCTGATCTCTGAAAGCGGCGCACCGCTGTAGATTTCCCGTCCGTTCGAAAGAACCCTCGCGCGCACCGCATCCTGTGTCGCATAGACAAAGGAGATCCTGTTATTTTCCTCCGAGATATAAAAGAGCGGCGCGGTCACGTCTTTTTCAATGGTCACGGTCGAAGGCCCGGCTTCGGTATCCATGTAAAATGTATAGCTTCCCTCATCCTCAAGATAAAACCAGTCCTCCGTAAGCGTAAGCTCCTCCCGTTCGGGACGCTGTGCCGCGCCTGAGCGAAGCTCTGTCTCTGCAGCGGGCGCACCGGGAAGCGTCACGCGCTGTGCGCTCTCTGCCGTCTCTTCCGTCACGGCTTCCTTCCTTCGCCCGATCGTGACTGAGGTAAGAACTGCCCCTTCCGGCGCTGTAAAGATACCCAGATCATTAACCGGTCCTGTCACGACCCGAAAGTGAAAGAGCGGCTCGTTTTTATCCGCATAGGAAGAGAGATAGATCGTCCCCTCAGCGTGCGGAAAGACCGTATAGCTGCCTGCTTCGGAAATGGGCGTTCCCTGCTGATATTCGATTTCCTCTCCGTCCCGGAGAACCCGAAACGGCAGATTGTCATTTGTCAGCAGGACGACCGGATTATTTGTGATCATGCCGTTCGGCACGTCCGTATAAAAAACTTCACCGGAGATCAGCTCATGCCGGTAGTAGCCCGTCGTGGGATCATAGGCTGAGGCAAGTCCCGTCTCGTCGTTATAGCCCTCAAGCGTTTCCGCGCCGTAGCCTTCGCCAAGCGCCCCGCTCAGCGCCTCATCAAGCGCGGTACCGTCAATGCTGCCGTCCTCTCCCATCACATCGCCGTATGCGCCGTCTTCCGGACCGCCGCTCTCCTCCGTCTCCGCAGCTTCCGTTTGAGAAGCATCGGTTCTGGTATCGGCTTCTGTCTGTGCTTCGGTCTCCGTCTCCTGTGAGAGCCCGCCTGAAAGCGCCGTGTCGATCGTCGACTGTATGCTGTCTCCTATACCGGTACTTCCTGTATTTCCGCTGCTTCCGGTCCCGCCGAAAAAGGTACTTCCGCCGCTGGAATAATAGCCAGTGCCGCCTGTAACGCCCGTAACACCGCCTGAAAATCCGCTGTCCGCGGTTTCCGTCTCCGGCGCCTTCGCCATGATACGGAAACGGAAAACGCCCTCCGTCACGGTCTGTTCACTGAAAGGAAGACTCTCGTCTTCGATGGCGGTGAGCTTCAGAAGATAGGTCCCGTATTCAGATACCTTCTGTCCGCTCGCGTAGGGTATTTCCGTTCCGTCCTTTTCCATCGTAAAGCGGATGCCCGCCGGGATGTCGAGAGAAACCGCCTGATCCGTTATGCTGCCGTTTGATACCGTGGAATAGAAAAAGATGGTATCGCTCAGGCTCTCCTCGTAAATGCCGTAATCCTGATGGTACTGCTCGGACATACGCGCGGTGTTTACGGAAGGTCCCGTAGTCTGCGCATCATCCACAAAATCCGCACGCGCCTCATAGCCGGGGCCGGAGGTCACCTCCGAATGATCCGTATCTCTCAGCCGGATCGTTCCCGAAGTGGTTCCGCCTGTGCTCTCCTGCCGGACAGAAGCCGACGAGTTGTCACGGAGGGAGGACGTGCTCTGGTAGCGGTCGCTTACCACGGATCCCCCGACCAGGTTTCCCTGTGTATTCATGATCTGCTCATAGCCCGTTGTACCGCCTGCCGCGGCAAGGAGCCTTATATCGTTCTGCATATCATTTCCTCTCTCAGACGGGGCAGATCAGCTTCCCTGTCCGCTCCGTCTTTTTCTGTTCTGACTTTTAACCCGGTGCCGATAAGGCGGCAGCCTCATGCTCCTGCGGACCGGTTTCCGTCATGCCTCCGCCGGCCTTCGCTGCCTCCGCGCTCTCATCCGGCTGGTCGAGCACAAGATAATTGCGTTCGTCCAGATCGTAAAAGACATCCTCACCAAAGAACACATTGTTGTCGAGGACCGTAAGATCCATCTGTCCCATCTCATAAAGCGGACACTTGTAGCTCGGCGTGAACTTCGTGCGCAGCGGATAATTTCCGAAGGTTACGATAATGGCATTTCCGGTATCCTTCTTGTTGTTGAGCTTCATGAGCTCCGACGGATAGATGAGCGGTCTGTCCTGAATCTGGCTTGAATAATTGATCTGTCCGCTCGTATCCGAGGTCGAGCCCGAAACGCTGGTCGTCGCCACGGACATGTTTCCGCAGAGCTTTGAAAACTCCTCGCAGGTGGCGATATCATTTGATCCGATGAACATCTTGATGCCGCAGTTGCTCTTAATGATGTCCGCGATCGTATCGCCGTAGACGTTGTTGAGCTGTGAATAGGACTGCACGACCATGTGGAACCAGATCTTGCGGCTGCGCCCTACCGTGATCATCTTGTCAAATTTATCAATGCGCGGCATGTTGCCGAATTCATCGAGAAGAAAATATACATTGCGCGGAAGCGAAAGCGATTCAGACGCGCTCGCGACCTTGATCAGCGCCTTATAGATGCAGAGAATAAATACGGCTGCAAGCGCATGGCGCGTATCCTTCTCATCCGGTATCTTCAGGAACAAGGCCGTCTTTTCATTCGCGATCTGTTCAGGCCGGATATCCGTCGCGCTGGTAAGCGCACAGAGGCCTTCGTCGTTGAACATGGAAAGCTTGTCAAATGCGATGGACATATAGCTTGCAAGCGTCTGATCCGCAGCGGAAAGCACCTGTCTTGACAGGCCGACCGCCTTCGAGAGCTTGTCGCGCCCGCGGAAATAGTCCTTAAGCGCCGCAAACTCGTTTTCTGAATTGCTGATCGCCTTGTTGATGTTGTAAAAGCAGAACTTTTCCTTTGTCATCTCGAGCTCAGGGTTTGCACTGTCTTCGAGCATTGCCAGGCAGGTTGCCATAATGATGGAGCGCGCGCCCTTCTCCCAGACCGGATCATCCTGCGATTCGATCGGACAGATCACGCTGATGAGATCGTTCAGGTCCTCATAGAGCTCGTCGTAGATCTTCTGCTTCTCCACCCGGATGTAATTGATCAGAACACGCGCCTCGGAATACGCCTTTCCCTCAAACTCATACCAGACCTCGCCGTATGCCTCCGGCGCGTCTCTCAGGACGAGACCGCTTTCGGGAGCGCTGTCCCTGTGTTCAAAAATATCATCTCCATAATGAAGATGTCGCTGGTAGCGGTCATAAATATCCCCCAGCGGATTCCAGCGGAAAGAGCTGTAGGGATCACGGAGGTCAAGCACCATGACCTTATATCCCGCCCGCTCGAGAAATCCGGAATGAAGCTGGAAAAGCTCCCCCTTCGGATCGGTACAGATGATGGAGCTGCCCGCGCTCGTATGCCCCAGAATCTGAATGACGGGATTGATGAACGTCGTCGTTTTACCGCTGCCCGTCGCTCCGATGATCAGCCCGTGCGCAGGAGCTGAAAGATTGATGTCAACATCCTTTTTTTTGCTGTTGTAGACCGCATACAGGGCGATGCCGTCCTTCTTTTCCTCTGCAAGCTTTTTAAAATGCTTTTTCGGAAAATTCTCGTCCTTTTCTTCATCCGTCATAAACCGGGAATTTTCAAGCGCGCCCTCAATGCGCTCCGCCTTTCCTTTCAGGATGCGTTTTGATTTCTTCGCCGTGTTATTCTGGAACAAAAGATACAAAAGTACGACGATCGCCGCTTCGATCGCCCCGTAGAGCCAGGTCTGTACCGACAGCCAGACCGAGGGGGCAAAAAAAGGACCCCCTCCGTTTTTTAAAAATAAAAGCGCCATTGCCGTGACACCGCCGAATACAGCTGTGAGAAGCACAAACATCAGTCCGTAAAGCGCCGCTTTTTTTATCAGCTTCATACAATTCCCCTCTCCGCAGTCAGGAAGCTATCATTCGTATCGTTAAGTGAAGGTGCTATATGCCTTATCCTTTTTTCTCTCAAAGCCGCCGTCATGATACGTGCGCAGCAGGAGAAGAAATCCCAGACAGGCGACGAGCCCGTAGCCCGCAATAACAAAACGGTTCTCAAATGCAACCGCTCCTGCCTCCGGAATGCTTCTGATCAGCCATGTCACGGCTGACGGCGCATTAAATCCGATGTGCAGAAGAATGCTGTAGAAAATATTGTCTTCCCTGACCGCAACGTAGGCCAGCAGAAGTCCCATGAAAAAGGCATACAGGATCCAGAGAAGCTCGCCGTGGCAGAGTGCAAACAGCAGGCTGCAGAGAATGACCGCCTTTTTTGGCGGATAGGTCTCCACCAAGCCGTTCAGCATATAGCCGCGGAACACGATCTCCTCCGCAAGCGGACCGGTCACGACCATCGTAAGCACGGTAAACAGTATGTCTCTCCCGCGGAACATAAGCTGCGAAGCATCGCTGTATTGTTTCATCGCGCCGACCCGCGGCAGAAGCGTCAAAGCCGCCGACACAAAAACCGCGGCACAGATGCCCATCAATAGAAAACCCGCGCTTTTCAAAACCCCTGCGGTTTCGGGATAAAGCCCCGCGTCAGCAAAAAGCGCGCTCCCCCGTCTTCTGGAAATACGGTGCAGAATGTAGATGGTAAGGCACATCCCGAGCGCCGTATAAAAATTACCGCCATAGGTAAAGAATTCCTGTGCCGTCATGTCCGGATGGACAATGATATAACCGAGCGTCATCGTAAGCGCCGGCATCAGGAAATACAGAGCAAGCGGTCCCGCAGCCCGGAGAAGCGATGCAAGGAATACCCATATCCTTTGCTGCCGGGTAAGCGGTTCCGAAACAGCGCGTTCCTGTTTTCGTTCCTTTCGGATGTCCTTCCGGATTTCCGGCATGCTGTCGTCCGTTTCATGGGAAAGCTGCTTTTCTGCTGTCTCAGTCGACGCTTCAGTTCTGTCTGCCGGCACCGTCCCGTAATAAGCTGTCTTAAGCTCCGCAATAAAGGATCCGAAGGCAGACTGCTTTTTTGGTTTCTTCTTTCCGCTCATCAGAGCTTATGCCTCGATCTGCAGAAAACCCGAAAAGCCGGTGATATCAAATACTTCGCTGACCTGCTCGCATACATTTCTTAAAAGCAGTCTTCCGCTGCCGCGGTTTACAGTCTTCTGAGCCGCGAGCAGCACTCTGAGACCGACAGAGCTGATGTAGACCGTATCAGCCATATCGATCACAAGCGACACCGATCCGTCTCCCAGAAGTTCTTTGATCGCCGCGTCCACCTCCGGTGCGGAAGGCGTGTCAAAACGCTTCGGTGTTTTATAAATGAGTTCTTCCATGTCTAAAACTCCTTCCGTATAACTGCTGCAGTATCAAACAGGCTTTCCATCAGCGTACTTTTCCGGCCGGCTTTTTCAGATCGGCCTGGGGTGCGGGTCTTTGCAGCGTCTGTGCCCGTTCCCTGCCGGCTTTCTCTTTTTTCTGTTCCGCCGCAAAAGAATCATCCTTTGACGCGCTCATAAGATCATCAAGGCTGACCCTGGAGGGAGACATCTCCCTGTCTGTTTTAAGCTGCTCCTCTTTTGCCGCAGCTTCCGGTCTCACATCCTGTACCTTACTTTCAGGGGCTGGTTTTGGCATGTTCAGGGTAACGCCAAGATGCAGGGGATCCATGATTTTGTCCGTACCGTTCTTGATCGCCTCCACACGTGCCGCATAAGTCCCTTCAAAATCAAAATCATAATCCCAGGCCCGCTCGCAATAGGGGATGCCATATCGCTTATCGATATTATTTACCATGGCAAGCCTTGCGCTTTTTTTCTGATATTCCGCATGATCTGCCCAGGCTTTTCTCTCTTCCTCTGCCTTTACGGCATCTTCATATTTTCGAATCTCTTCCTTCCATGACGGGACGATTCTCTGAAACCAGCGCTTATAACGGGGCGGCTCCTTTGGAACGGGAACAGGATCAAGCGGCAATCCCTCCGGGTAGATCGCCTGTGTGCGTTCTTCCGGATACTGATAGTAAACCGTATCCTTTGATCTGACATCCATCACAGTCTGTGCGATGCGGTCAAATGCCACCAGCGTGCGTGAATAATAATTAGACTGCGTGGTCGGCGTATCAAAAAGCGGCTTGTCATTGATCCGGATGCTTTCAAGAAACTGTATGACCGGCTGGCTTTGAAATTCCTTTTCATCTTCTATCATATGCAGATTATCAGGAATTTTTCCGTCGGGGCACTCGATCATCTTCGCAAGAAGAGACCGCATGATATTCTTTTTTCCGATCGAAGCAGTCGCCGCAAATCCCTGCAGTTCGCTTCCGCCCTGACTTCTTCCGTATATAATCGGGGTGTTCTTATTCCGTTCCGTGAGCGCTTCTCTCTTCCGCTCCTCCTCTTTCTCACGCTCAATGGCATCAAAATACTGCTGATATTCCGCCCTTGTCAGATTTTTCATACCCGCCCTCCTCTTCTTCCCGTGCGATATGTTTTTGTTCTGTTTTTTACATCATAGCGGGGCGAAGACTACAAAAGTACAACATCACCGTATCCTTTTCCGTAAAATCAGGATATTCTTCCCGTTTTCATGTGAATACTGCACATCGTCCATGTATTTTTTTGTCAGAAAGATGCCAAGCCCTCCAATATCTCTTCCTTCTGCGCCCGCTTCGATATCCGGGTCCGGCTTTTCCAGGGGATTGTAGGGTTTCCCTGCGTCAGAAAAGCGGATGATCGCTGAGAGCGGATCTTTTTTGGTCCGGCAGCAGATCTCTACATCTCCTCCCGCCGGCGCATAGGCATAATTTGCGATATTCACAAAAATTTCCTCTACGGCAACTTCGATCGGAAAGAGACTGCTCTCATCCACCTTTGCTTCGAGAAGGGCCTCCCGCACAAACGACTGCACCTCATCAAGCCGTCCGGTATCTGCCGGCACGGTAAGTGCGCGCATATTCTCTTCCTTCTCTCCGGCTTCCTCCTTTGATTCCGCCGCCTCCTCCGATCCCGCCGGTTCCGCTGACGCACCACGGTATCTGAGCGCTAAAAGTGTAATGTCGTCAAACTGCTCCGCGCCATCCGAAAAGGCGGAAACCGCTTCCCGTACTGCAAAAATCAGCCGTTTTGCCGTATCCTGTCCGCTTTCCACTGCAACCCTCAGGAGCCGTTCCTCGCCGAACTGTTCCTGTGCGCGGTTTTCCGCCTCCGTCACACCGTCCGTATAGAGCAGAAGCATATCTCCCGCAGAGAGCTTCAGGGAAGACTCCCTGTAGCTGATGTCTTCAAAGCCTGCAAGCACAAACCCCGCCGGAGATTTGAGATAGGAATATCCGCCTTCTCGGTGTTTTAAAAGCGGCGGATTGTGTCCGGCATTCACATAGCGAAGCTCCCCGTTCTCAAGATTCAGAATGCCAAGCCAGGCTGTCACAAAGAGTCCCGCCTCATTTCCCTCGCAGAGCTGATTGTTCGTGATGCTGAAGATCTCCGCGGGGGAAGCTCCGAACTGCGCATGATTTTTGATCAGCGTCTTTGCGATGACCATAAAGAGCGCGGCAGGCACGCCTTTTCCGGATACATCCGCGATGACGATGCCAAGATGCGCTTTGTCTACCAGAAAAAAATCATAAAAATCGCCCCCGACCTCCTTTGCCGGGTTCATGGAAGCAAAGATGTCAAACTCACTCCGGTCCGGGAACGGCGGGAAGATCCGCGGCAGCATATCTGCCTGAATCTGTGTCGCAACGGCAAGCTCAGCGCCGATCCGCTCTTTTTCCTTTGTCATCTTTTCCAGATTTTCGACATAGTCCGTGATGTCCGTCATCATCTGCCCGAATGAAACGGACAGCTCCTCGATCTCGTCTCCCGTACGTGCAGCGGAAAAGCCGGAAATAAAGGTGCGGTTTCTCTCCACCTCTTTGTGGTCAAAGCCTGCAAAGCGTTTTGCTGCCTTCGTAAGCGCCTCCAGAGGTCCTGTGATATTCCGCTCTGCAAAGCTTAAGAAAAACAGAGACACGGCAAACAGGAGGTTGAGCGCAAGTCCCACGACCGTATAAATATACTGCCATACCGTTCTGCGGTCTCCGCCCTCTCTCCAGAGCGCGTGAAATGCCGTCGTACCCGTAAGGAGTACAAAAGCGACTGCAAGCATCAGGAATCCGACGATTACCTTTCCGCGGATGGACATGCCTGGAAGACTGTCCGACGTATGCGGAAGCAGCGGCAGCTCCCTTCTTGTGAACTGGAACAAAAGCAGAAGCGCAAAAAGCGAAAGGAAAATGAGCTCCATCCGTTTTCCGGCTTTCATTCCTGTGATGATGGAAAGCAGATCGTATATGATCCCGGTACTCAGGATAAAAAAGAGCCCGCGGTCCGCGATTCTCCCGCAGGCCGTATCCGCCTTTCCCGCCGGATTCTCAGCCTCTGATGAATCAAAGATATGCGCACGTGTGTTTTTTGATTTTTTTTCAGCAGAGCTGTCCCTTAGCGGAGGTTCTGAAAGCCGCTCCATGCCGGACGGAAGCCAGAGCCCCGCATCCTTCCTGCTCGTCAAAAGGAGTATCATCGGCACGCCAAGGACAATGGCAAAATCAAAGTTGTTGAAAAACAGGAGCAGCACGGAGGAACGGAAGGGCTGAAAGCCGAGCACTTCAAATAAAAAGCCCAGACAGGTCGTTATGACCAGCGAATCGATCAGACAGATATACATGTATTTGAAGATCTGGCGGACATTGGAAAGGCGAGGCGTCTTCACGCAGCCGTCGAGCTCCGGAAGGCAGTACCACAGCTTCCACGGCAGATAGGAAAAGAAGAAGTTGATAAAAAAACCCGGCGCCCAGACACGTACAGGTGAATGCGAAACAAAAATATCGGAAAAGGCATTTGCGATCGCTGTTCCAAATGCGCCCGCAGGCCCCCACAAAAGGCCGAATACGACCGGAAGCACATTTGCCGGCCTGATCTCCGTTACGCCCGGTATCAGGTTAAAGAGCGCGCGGAACGGCGCGGCCAGAATCAAAAACAGAGCCCCGGAGATCAGCATCCGTTTCAGACACTGCCTGTCTGTCCATACACATAAAATATCCCTCATCGCGAACCTCCCTTAAGCGTTACGGAAAAATTATTAAAGCCAATCGTGCGCTTTAAACTATAGTTCTCTGCGACGGCCTGCACGATTCCAAGCCCAAGCTCATTTACCCCGGTCTCCTCCCCGGCAGACGGGATCTCTGAAAGCTTCTGTCTCCGCTTCCATTCCCCGGACCACTCCGTCAGTGTATCGCGGATGCGAAGCAATACCGTACCATCAGGCTTTTTCAGGATTCTGATATCCGCATACTCTTTTCGTTCCCGCCCGTTTCGTTTTCCGCTTTGCGCTCTGGATACCCCCAGCACATTCAGAAGAAGCTCTTCCACGCAAAGACTCATATAATACTGCGTCTTCATGGGAATATCCTGCACTTTTCCAAAGACTTCCATCTCCTCCATGAGATTCCGGATCACCTCCGGCTCCGCCGGTACGATGCAGTGAAAAGCTGATTCCTCTTCGGGATAATCAGAGGGATCAAGGAGCAGGATGCCGCGTTTTTTTGGCCGACAGCTTAGGGCCCAGAGAATGAGCGTGAGAAAAGGCGCTGTCATAAGCCCCAGAAAAACGCCGGTCACACCAAGCTTGAGCGCATAGGTATAGAAACAGATCGCCAAAAGAGGAAAAACGAGGTTGTCGCACAGGCTCAGTCTGACTGAAATCCCTGCTCTGCCTGTGGAACGATAAAAAGCATTCAGGAAGGTAACGGCTGCGGAACCCAGACAGGAGATACCGATGAGCCGGACCGCCGTCTCCGAAAGCACAAGAAGTGAAGCACTCTGCACACCAAACAGCATACAGAGCGGCGCGGCAAAGCCTTCCATCAGAAAGAACATGATGCCTGCAAGAAGAAATATCCAGAAAGCGGAATTTCGAGCCGTATACCGGATATTCTTAAGCTCCCGCTCCCCGTAATATATGCCGAGCATCGGCTGCATTGCAGCAGTCACGCCGTCAAAGAGCGCAAACAGAAAATTGATGAGATATTTTACGACCGCATAGACAGCCGCACCGGAAACCGGCGCAAGGATCCGGTTTACGCAGAGCGTTAACAGCATCTGACAAAAGAAAATGAGCGCAACGGCAGACCCCGGCGTAAGAAGCTCCTTTAAAACCGCTGCAGAAAACGGACCTGACCTTCGTTTGCAGCTTCGAAGCAGTTCATTTTTGCCTAACACACGAATGGAAAGCAGGCAGGAGATCATCTGGGAAAACACGGTTGCGGCTCCGATTCCCCCGATGCCAAAGGAAAGACCGACGCAAAGAAAGAGCGACAGCACCACGTTTAAAGATGCACAAAAAAGGACGCAGAGCATGGAGTAAAAAACCTGGCTGTCATTTCTGAGAAACGTAACGAGAATGGGGGAAAGGACAAGGAACGGATATCCGAGAAGAAGCGTTCTGATATAGGCTGTGGCCTCCCTGATCTCAGCTGCGGTTCCTGCTCCAAGGATGCGGACCAGCGCTGCCTCAAAGAACAGCCCCGAAAACGATACGCACAGACTGAAAACAAGCGCGCAGAAAACTGCCGTACGGAACACCCTGGCACAGCCCTCAAGATCTCCTGAGCCAAGCTTTTCGGAATAAACAATCGCGCCGCCCATGCCAAAGAGGGCCGAAAGAATCTGTACCAGCATCATTAGCGGCAGCGCCAGACTGACTGCGGAAAGCCCGACTTCCCCTACCGCATGTCCCGCGATGATCAGATCCGTCATGGACAGAAACGAAAGGGTAACCGAAGCAGCCAGTGCCGCCGTAAAAAATTTGAAAAATGTAATGCTTACCAGTTTTTTCTCCATGATCCCTCCGACAGCATCTTCTCTGTAAGGTATTCCATTTCCGGATGTCCCGCGGGAAGGAGCGCGCTGTCCTCCGGAATAAGCCCGTAAGACCGGTACCAGAGCGACGCGATTTCTTCTTCGGAGACAAACGGGCGGAATGCACCGGTTCCGAGAAGCCACAGCTGGTTTTTCATATCCGGATAAAAAGAAAAAGCAAGCCCGGCTGAAAGGAGATCCGCAAAAATAATGTCGATCACACTGTGCGTCAGGCTGATGCCTCCTTTCCGGTAGAAATTGACCGGCAGTCCCTCCGCGATCAGGTAGATTTCCTTCCTGTTTGATTTCACAGAGATTTCATAACAGGTATAAAATTCAGATTTCTCCCGTACCGTAAGGACCGCGCCCTCAGGGAGCGCTTCCCCGCCTCCTGCCATACGCAGAAATTCTGCAAACTCTCTGTCCTGCGACGAGGCGCTTGCCAGGTAAAGCCTGTTTGCTTTCCCCTGAAGAAACGCTGAAAGAAGTTCTTTTGGGAACGAATCCGCTCCGCTGCATCCGATTACGATGAGATCCCGATCAAAGACCTGATACAGCCCGGTGGCAAAACCGTCGCGTCTGGCCGCTGCTTCCATGCGCGCATCCGTATCCCGCACGGTAATGCGGCATGACCGGCTTTTAAGATCCATTGAGACCTGCCTGCCTACGATTCCGTATCCGAGGATCAGGACTTCATGAAAATCCAGAAACGCATTTGCACTGTATAGAAAGGACGCGAGCTCCTCCGTCACTCGATGGCCGATAAAACGGGATTCGATCCGCATTTTAAGTGCCGACCGGGAAATGCTGCAGCAGGGATATCCGAATCCGCATTTCTCACCGGCAGCGCGCATCCTGAGCGTACCCGATGCCGTCTGTTCAACTGCGCCGGCGATCCGTCCCTGATATTCCGGATACGCCGAAAGAAAACGGGCGAGCACAGGATAATGATAACCGCCGTCTTCTATGATGAGGAGGCGCTTTCCCTCCTTCAGAAACGGCAGGACCTGCACAGAAAGCGCCCGCCAGATCAGCCTTTCCGTCATCCCGAGGAAATCTCCGCTTCCCTCATAAAAGCAGGTTTCTCCCTCATAAAGGAAATACCGGTCGCCAGGTAATCTCTGTCCCGTGCAGTGAAGGAAGGCCTCGTCCTCCTCCGGCATCGTGTCATTATAGGGCACCCCTGCAAAAACACAGTGATAAAAATACCGTTCAAGAAGCGCGCTGAATGCAAAGGAATTTTCCATACAGTGATTGATGTGCAGTACGACAAGACCGGAAAGAAAACGGTTCTCCGTCTCCTTTTCGTACTGCTCTGCCTTCTGCAAAAGCGCCTCCGTCACCGGAAGCGGTTCATAAACTGACCGTTTCATTTCAAAGCTCCATTCCGTTTTACAGCTGATCCAGTTCGCCCATGGAATACTCCGCCCAGCTGTAGCAGATCATGTAGTCGTGCCGGTAATTGTTGATGGCGATCGGATCCCCCTCCATAAACCGGTAGCTGTCGCACTCAAAGGCATTGACGTTTACCGCATAGCTGTTATGGTGCTTTTCCAGCATCAGTTCAGCCTGTGCCGCCTGCAGTGTGCTCCGGAGTTCTGCGTAAATGGTCTGCATGTACTTTCCGCGGTTCACATCGTACTGTCCGTCCTCGAAGAGCACATCCGCTGCAGCTCTCAGCGTGACGCTGCTTCCCCTGCGGTCGATCAGAAATGCCAGCAGCTCCTTCGATTTTGCACGTTTAAAGACAAGCGGTTTGCCATCGACATAGACGTCAAACCCGCCGAAGGTCCGGACCCTGATGCGGTTTTGCAGACTGTCCTGATAGAGAAATGTAAGCTCTCTCCGGATATCCTCCGCCGCGACCGGTTTTAAGAGATAACCCGTGGCATGCACGGAAAAGGCATCCAGCGCATACTGCTCATAGCTCGTCACAAAGATAATATGGATCTTCGGCTGCAGAAATTTGAGTTTTTTCGCCATCGTGATGCCGTTCATGCTTCCGAGCTCTATGTCCAGAAAAGCAACGTCCAGCGCATTTTCCTTTGCAAAAAGGAGGGCCTGTGAAGGGCGGGTAAATTCGAAGAGTTCACAGTCCGGCGCCGTCTCCCGCACTGTCTGTGCGATGTCCCGGAGCGCAAGCGTTTCATCATCTACGATTAAAAATCTCATACTTTGTTCTCCCGCTTCTTTTTCTTCGGAATCCAGATCATCACCCGCGTCCTTCCGCTTTCACTGTGGACGTAAAGGTCCCCGCCGCACTGTGTTTCGAGCCGCTTCTTTACATTGATCATCCCGATTCCTATTCTGCCGTCCGTATCCTTCTCTGCCGCATATTCCATCCCGACGCCGTCGTCCTCGACGCAGATCAGATATCCGTCTTCTGCATCTTCCGTATGGATGAGGAGCGTTCCGCCCTCTTCCCGTCTGAGGATTCCATGTCTGACAGCATTTTCCACAATCGGCTGCAGCGTCAGCGTCGGCAGAAGAAATTTGCTCGTCTGAATATCATATATCACATGCAGTTTCTCTCCAAACCGCTGTTTTTCGAGGTTGAGATAGCTTCTTACATGCTCAAGCTCCCGTTCAAACGGGATCGGTTCCGTCGTATCCAGAGAATTCATATTGGCCCGGAGGAAACGGGAAAAATCCAAAAGCGATTCCTTTGCCTGACCCGCGTCGATATCGCAGAGCTGACGGATCGCTGTCAGCGAGTTATAAAGAAAATGTGGTTTTATCTGGCTCAGCATCAGGCTGACCTGCATGTCTGCAAGCTCCCTCTTCGCCTTTTCCTCTGCAAATTCCTGTTCGCGCTGAACATTGATATTCACGAGGATCAGGACGACTGTGATGCTTGTGTTAAGGTAGGCCCCTCCGTAGAAAAAGACCTGAAGCAGCTGCGCGACGCAGGGCAGGATAATATAGCTTACGAGAAGAAGCCCGTCGCCTTTTCCCATTTTTGAACGTCCGTAAAAGAGAACCGCGCATCCCAGCAGATACAGAACGACCGGTATCATCTGCGATAAAAGAAACAGCTCCCCGCGCACATAGACATTTTCTTCCGTAAAATAAAAATACCATCCTGTCCAGATCGTTAAAACAGAAAACAGGATCTGCAGCACACAGAGGATGCGGGCAACACCCCGGATCACGCCTGCAGACTGTGCATCACATTCCGTAAAAACGAGGAAATACCCAAGCAGAAAGAGGAGAAGCGGTCCGGAAAGAGCGTAGAAAAGGCTCATTCCGACCGGTGCCAGCGTCCGCGCAAGCGGCGTGTCCACGCCGTTAAAAAACCAGTCCGTCATATCTCCGAGCATCATGCCGATATTGGCGAGCAGCATTCCGATGAAGTAACACTTCTGCACGCGGAAAGACTTCAGACTCAGAAAATGATAAACGGCAAGGATCAGGCAGATAAGGATGCAGAAAAGCTCCAGCACAATATTTGCAGATCGCATGGAAACGGATGGAATTGGCACTTTATCTCCTTTCTTCCGGGTTATGGTGTTCAGTCAGTTAACACAATGTCCCGGTTACAGTTTAACGTATAATATACTACAAATATACCACAAGCGATCAAAACAAGTTACTGCCATGCAGCATTGCTTTGACCGCCTGTGGTACGTTCAGCTTATATTATAATCTTAAAGTTTGAACTCAGAATTCCTATTTCAGAAAGGCTGATATCACATAATATGTGGTGCGCCGCTCAGTGTATAAGCGGTCGGTTTTGACAGATTTACTCTCGACCACACGATCGGCTCCATTGTTTCCATAAATTCATAATTCAGATCCATACCCCATCCTGGCTCGTCATTCGGGGTGATAAAACCGTCTTTTACATGAAGGACTGAAGTAAACATATCCTTATCCAGGCCCTCTTCCCGCGGATCATTCTCCAGATAAGACACATTGTAGGTACTCATGCAGAAATGGACATTAATACAGTTTGCCAGGGAGCTAAGAGGATTGTGCGGACTGACAGTCCTGAAGGATGCTTCAGCCATGGCAGCAATCTTACTCATACCGGTAATACCGCCGGCGAGGAGAATATCCGGCTGCAGAATATCTACCGCATGGCAGCGAAGCAGACGGTCATAATCCCAGAGCGTGAAAATCTGCTCGCCCGTAGCAATCGGCACTTTCTTATCAGCAGCCACCTCCATCCAGTTCTCTACATTTTCCGGCCGGATCGCTTCTTCCGCAAACAGCGGTCTGTATGGTTCAATAGCCTGTATGCAGCGTTTCGCCTGAATCGGCTCATATATTTTTGTCGCCATATCGATTCCGATTTCAAAATCATCGCCCAGTTTATTTCTCATGCCCTCAAACATATCCGCAATAGCCTTTTCGGCACGGCCATTCGGATGATAACCAAGCTCCGGAACCAGAATCTTCGTAGCAAAATATCCATACTTTTCCATCTTAGGGTACAACGCCTCAAGAGATTCCTCCGCATCCTTTCCATAAGAGTGACAGTACACAGGTACTTTATCTCTTACCGCACCCAACAGCTGATACACCGGCAGTCCGGCAGCCTTGCCTGCAATATCCCACAATGCGAGATCAATAGCGCTCGCCACCGTGCACAGCACTGAACCGCCCGGAAATCTTGAATAGTTCAGAATTCGTTTCTGAATCCGCTCACGATCCAGCGCATTCTGTCCGATCACCCACTCGGATACATACTCTACCATGTCAAGCACACACTTGTCAGCACCCACACAGAAAAGTTCTCCCACACCATGAATCCCCTCGTCCGTGTCTACTCTTACATAATTAAAATTCCGGAACTGATTGGCATGTACCGAATATGTCGTTAATTTCGTTATCTTCATCTTCATTCCTCCAGTATTATCATATATTCATTTATAACGGATAAAATAAATTCGCCATAAAAATAACTGCAGCTCCGTAAACAATCCATAACGGGATACAGGATTTTAATACATCCGTGATTTTATATCGTCCGGCTGCAAAAGCAATCGCAACCGATGGTGAACTCATCGGACTGAGCATGGCTGCAGTCGCACCTGCATAAATGGCGATGGCAAAGGGCCTCGGATCCAGTCCCCGGGAAATTGCTGTCACAATTGCGAGCGCTGAGAAAATATTTGCGGTCGCCGTATTGCTCATAAATTGTGTCAGCAATGCCGCCGCTACATAAAATGCAATCAGAATTGCAAGCGGACTTGGATCTCCGCCTAACAGACCCATAATAAAGTCTGCTACAAGATCTCCGGCTCCTGTTTTCTGCATCGCCGTGCCCAGTGGCATGACGCCTACCATCATAAACAGCGCATCCAGATTGATATAATTCTTCACATCATTCATATCCAGAATGCCAAGATACAGTAGGATCAGATCCACGGCTACCGTAAACGCTGTCATGTCAAACGGTAGATACTGCTTTACAAGAATGCCGCCAAAAGTCAGGATAAATAAGAAATATACTATTTTTTCCTGAGTCGGATTCAGAACTTCTGCCTGCTGTTTCCCGCCACCCATGTGGCTGCCATCAATACTGGTCGCCGGAAACATTTTCCATCCGATAAAAGCCATGTACAATACACTGATTGCACCCGGAATAAAAATCACTTTGGCATAGTCAAGAACACCCAGCATCTGATCCGGAGCTGCTCCATTTCCTTCAAGCAAGGCATTGATCATCAGGAAAAAAGTTCCGATCGGCAGTGCCCCCTGGCACGCATGCGCCACAACTGCACCCGGATACAGGATATGGGACGGCTTAATGCTCTCGTTATCCTCCAAAGCTGTCATGAACGGCAGCAGCAAACTTAAAATAGCCAAAGGAGAAGAAAGATTTGTCATCACAGCGCAGATCACCAGATATACAAGAATAATCATCTGCCCTTTGCCCGAATGACGCAGCACCCATTCTCTCAATTTCAAAACCAGGCTTGTTTTGCTTAATGCTCCGCTCAGGATAAAGATCGCTCCCAGCATCACGATATTGCTGTTGGAAAAATAAGCATAAGCCTCATTAAATGTCAGAACGCCTGTCAGGCACAGAAGCGTTGTTGCACTCATTGCAACGAGACCGAGCTTGAATTTTCCGCTCATAAAGCCAATAATCATGCCGACAATGACGGCAATGGTAATAATCAACTGTACATTCATTATTCCCTACTCCTTAAGTTCTTCTTATAATTTGTTGATATACAGACTTATCCTTTCGTTTCCATGAAATAGTACGGCCGTTTATCTATGTTTTATTATAATTTAGCGTTATAATTTTGACAAATAGATAGAAATTGAATATATTATAAGTAATTATTACAGGTTATGTCTGTTGCGAATGCAGGAGAAACACATGAATACCCGCTATCTTAACTATATTCTGACAATTGCACGGGAGGGCAGTTTCAGTAAAGCTGCCAAAAAACTCGGTATCTCTCATGTAGCTCTGTCAAATTATCTGAATCAGTACGAAGCCGAACTGGGAATCCCTCTCTTTGACCGAAGTCAATTTCCCTATCTGCCAACTGAGGCAGGAAGGATTTACATTGAAGCGGCAAGGGAAATCCTGGAAGTACAGAGAATTACAGCACAGGAAATCAAAAACAGAACAGCCGGCTATTCGGAGCAGATCACCCTCGGCGTGACACCTCAGCGCGGCGATGATGTAATTTTGCGGCTCTTTTCTGATTTTCACAGCCATTTTCCAAATGTTTGGCTGAAAACCTATAACTGCTATCCACAGGATGGAAAACGTCTCCTTCTGGAGGGAAAAGTGGACTGTCTGCTGGGCGGTCTGACAGAAAAAGATGAAAAAATGTTTCATATCTGCCATAAATGGCTGGAAGAAATCTTTCTGATTCTGCCCGATTATCTTGCCGGTACGGCGGAAAAACAGCTTTCATACGGTAATATTACCGGTGTAGATATCCGCAAATACTGGGATGCCGTTTATGTACTTTATAATCAGGGGACAGGCGCCCGGCACGCTATTGACCAGCTGTTTCGCCAGGCAGGATTCCGCCCCAATATAATATACGAAACAAATAATCCCCAGGTGATCCTGCAGCTGATCCGGAAGGGTATGGGAATCGGTTTTCTTCCTGCATTTTATACGGAACAGTTTTGCCAGGATATGAATGTACGCTCTCTGGATCCGCCTGTTTATGCCGCACAGGGTGTCATTTGCCGGAAGGATCAGGAATTCAGCCCCGCATTTCAATATTTGGTGGCACAGCTGTCTGCGAAATAGAGAGGTGAACTATGGATATCAGACAATTAAACTATTTTACAGTCATTGCTGAAGAAAAGAATATTTCCAAAGCGGCTGAACGCCTTTTTATCTCCCAATCCGCCTTAAGCCAGCAGCTCGCACAGCTGGAAAACATTCTGGGCACTACTTTGTTTCTCCGTCGTCGCGGTGCTCTTGAATTAACCGAAGCCGGACAGATCTATCTGAACAGCGTTTATCACATCATCCATATTGATAAAATGGCAGAAGAACAGATCAGACGCATCAAAAATCAGACAGATATATGCATCGACATCGGTATTTCTTTTTCCGTCCTTCCGCATGCGCTTAAGAAAGCGCTGGCACAAATCGCCGTTTACTGCCCCCAGGTACGGATACAGCTGGTTCGTCAGTCTTCCAGACGATTAAAGATTTTGCTCTCAAACGGTCAGCTTCAGCTTGCCATCTTGTCTGATCAGTTAAACCGGCAGGATTCACCGGCCGACGGACTTACATATTATCCACTCTGTGAAGAGAATTTTTTCATGATCCGCTGCCTGAAAAATACAAAAAAGAACGAGGTCATCCCCGTTCCCGTTATTTCCTGTATGTATTCTGTGCTTTCTGAACTACGTCAGCTGGAGCTCATCAGACAGCATCTGAAACACCCCTGCAGACATGCTCTGTCTCTGGAAAATCCTGCGGATATCCCTGAGCTCGTCCGTTCCTTATCCGGTGTTTCTATTCTCCCCGGCAATGCTGTCTTACATCCGGAACCTGATTTAAGGATTGAACCCCTCCCTGATTGCAGGTTTTCATATGTACTGGCTGCTCAGAGCAACCGGCAGGTCTCGCCATATCTGCCTCAGATCATAAAGCTCATCCGTGAAGCCCATTCAGCTTTGGAATAACCATCTTTTTTGTGCTGTAGCTTCCTCAGCCAGACTGTTCTTCCATATATTTTTTCAGGCACAGCACCGCTTCCTTATAGCCTTCAAACCCCATTCCGTAAAAGGTTTTGATACAGGCTGCAGAGATAAACGAATGATGTCTGAATTCCTCGCGTTCGTATATATTGGAGAGATGCACCTCACAGGCTGGAATTGACACGGCCTTCAGCGCATCCAGAATCGCAACACTCGTATGGGTATATGCCGCCGGATTGATGACGATGCCGTCAATATTCCCATAAGCCGCCTGAATGCGGTCTACGATATCTCCCTCATGATTCGACTGGTAAAACTCGGCTTCGATGCCTTCCTGTTCGCAGATTTTACGGATATAAGCAAGAAGTCCCTCATAAGTCTCACTTCCGTAAATATTCTTTTCGCGGATTCCCAACATGTTCAGGTTCGGTCCGTTGATGATCAGAAATTTCATAACGCTTCCTCTTTTCGATTTACTTTTGTCCGGTCCAGGCAGCAAATGCATCCCGGATCCGCTCAGCGGCATGCGCTGTACTGTCGTCATTCGGGACCGTACAGTTCGCATATTTCCGGTAAAGCGGCAGGCGTTTTTCATACATCGCGCAGAGCGTCTCATAGTCCTTCGATAAAGGTCTTCCGTCCGTGGAAAGGCATCTGAGATCCCGCTCCAGAAATACCAGAAAACCGTTCTGCTTAAGCACCTCCGCATTTTCTTCCCGCAGCACGACACCTCCGCCGCAGGCGATGATCTGACCGCGTTCTTTCCCGTACCTCGCAGCGATCACGCTTTCCTTATCCCGAAATCCTGCCTCGCCTTCCTTCGCAAAAATATCAGGGATCTTTTGTCCGTAGGTCTCCTCAAGCGCCGTATCCAGATCAACAAGCGGCCGGTTAAGAAGCTCCGACAGCGCTTTTCCGACGCTGGTCTTTCCTGCGGAAGGCATGCCGATCAGTACGATATTGGAAAGCTCCGCGTAAAGGGAAGCCGTGATTGCATCAATGACTGCACTTTCCGAAGCTGTTTCGCTCCTCTCAGAAATCCCGCATTCTTTCCCGGAACCAGTCTCCGGTACATACTCCTCAGTCACCCTTCCAAAAAACAGATCATGCGCATACTTTGCCTGTGCAACAAGCATCGGGAGGCCGTTCTGATACGGTATTCCCAGTGCCTTTGCCTCCTTCAGGAGCGGTGTCAGGAACGGATTATAGATCACGTCGAATACGCCGCCGCACCGCGGAAAATTCTTAAGAGAGATCAGCGCCGCGCCATTGTTCGGATACATACCGACCGGAGTCGTATTGATGATCACTTCCGCGTCTGCGTGACTGGAGATGTTTTCATAATTATTCTCCCCCTTGCGGGATATAACGACGATTTCGGCCGCTCCGCTCCGCCTTGCCGCTGCTCTTGCTGTCAGGGATGTGCCGCCGCTGCCAAGAATCAGCACCTTTTTCCCCGAACAGGAAATCCCGGCCGCATGCATGGCATAAAGCATGCCTGAAAAATCGGTATTATAGCCTGAAAGGCTTCCGTCCGCTTCCTTCACGATCGTATTGACGCTTCCGATCTCCCGCGCAGTATCTGAGATCCGCGCAAGATAAGGCATCACCGCCTGCTTATAGGGAATTGTCACATTGATCGCGGAAAAGCCGCGCTCCTTCATAAAGGCATCAAGCCCTGTCTTCTCCACTGCGAACAGTCCGTAATTTCCATTCCCGAGCTTATTGTGGATCATGGGAGAAAAACTGTGTGAAAGCTTTTCTCCCAGCAGTCCGTATTCTTTTTTGCTGTCTGCATTCTGCTGCATGTAAGCCGCTCCTTCTGTATGAAAGCACCCGGGGCCTCTGCCGGACTCCGGGCGCCGTAAAATTCAGTCTGTATCCGTCTGCGATCAGATCATTTCGGAATACGCG
Source organism: Eubacteriales bacterium (assembly GCA_030524135.1). GTDB lineage: Bacteria > Bacillota > Clostridia > Lachnospirales > Lachnospiraceae > Avilachnospira. Next base: position 14,732 of record JAUNHA010000008.1, on the reverse strand, counting down.
CCGAGGAAGGTAAACTGGTCAAACTCGTCGTCAAATTCTCCAAGCAGGGAAAGCACCTTCTCATCATAGATGCTTGCGTTCAGGTCAAAATAGAACATGAACTCAAAATCCTTGCCCGGCATCGGACGGCTCTCAAGCTTCGTCAGGTTAAGTCCAAGGCTTGAGAAGCGGGATACAACGTTGTAGAGCGCGCCCGGCTTATGGGAAATGGAGAACATCAGGCTGATCTTGTCAGCACCCGGGTAGATCTCCATTTCCTTGGAAATGCAGATGAAACGCGTGTAGTTGTTGTCATTGTTCTGCACTGTATTGGAAACCACTGACAGGCTGTAAAGCCCTGCGCAGTTCTTGGAGGAGATCGCTGCGATATCCGTACGGTCGCTCTCCGCTACGAACTTTGCCGCAGCCGCCGTATTTTCACATACGGTAATCTTCACATCCTTGAGGCTCTTCAGGAATTCACTGCACTGGTCAAGTGCCTGCTGGTGTGAAAAAATCTCCTTAATATCGGACAGCTTCGTTCCCTTCTTCGCAAGAAGATTGTGATCGATGCGAAGCTTGATGCTGCGTACGATGCTAAAGTTATGCTTTTTCATGAGATCGTAAACCTCATTGACGGAACCCGCCGTACTGTTTTCGATCGGCAGGATGCCATACTTGCAGAAGCCCTTCTCCACAGCCTGGAATACACCCTGGAAGCTGTTGAAATACATGATGCTCGGAAGTGAGAACAGCTTGTCACAGGCGTTCTGGGAATATGCGCCTTCCACACCCTGACATGCAACAAGCGCACGGCCCGGGAATACCGGATCTGTGGTTTTCATTGCTTCCCGGATACGCGGTACAAGCGTCGAATGGCTTCCGACGATCTGTTTCTGGTAAGCACGGCTCACATCCAGAAGCGTATTGTAAAGTACGTGTACATAGTTCTCAAATTCCTTACCTGCGAGGTCGCAGACATGATTTAAGACATCGCGTTCACGGCTTCTGTCAAATACCGGCATTCCATTTGCCTTCTTGAACTCTCCGATCTCCTTAGAGAGCTCCATACGTTCTTTGAAAAGTGAAACCAGCTGTTCATCCACAGCATTGATCTGATTTCTTGCTTCCTGTAAATCCATTTCTTTTATCTCCTGTTAGCGTTTTAATATATTGTGAAATACTGCTTTCGATCATTTCCGGGTATGCAGCCCTGTTACTGCGCGGTTTCTGTCTGCTGTTGTTCATCAGACAGAAATCCCTCGCTGAGCGCATCGCGCAAAAGGTCATATACGGCGATCGCCGCAGCTGCCTCTACGCAGGGCACCGCGCGCGGCACGATGCAGGGATCATGACGTCCGTGAATGACGAGCGTCTCGTCCTCTTTCCGGGACAGGGAGACGGACTGCTGCGCTCTCGCAATGGATGCCGTCGGCTTAAATGCAGCCCGGAAGATAAGCGGCATGCCTGTGGTAATACCGCCGAGAATTCCGCCCGCATGATTTGTTTTCGATGAAACCCTGCCGTTTTTCATCTCAAACGGATCATTGTTTTCGCTTCCAAAACGGGCAGCCATTTCAAATCCTGCGCCGAATTCGATGCCTTTTACCGCAGGAATTCCGAATACGATCTGCGCGATTTTATTTTCCGCGCCCTCAAACATCGGTTCTCCAAGGCCGCAGGGAAGTCCGGTCACGCCGCATTCCACGATGCCGCCCACAGAATCTACTGCGGCTTTTGCCGCCCCGATCTCTGAAAGCATGCGTTCGCCGGAAAGGTCATCATTCACCGGAAAAGCCTTTTCTCCGGCTGCATGAACCTCCTCCGCCGTAAGATTGACCGCGTCGTAAGGATGGTCCAAAACTCCGTGTATCGCTGCAATATGCGCACCCACATGAATCCCTCTCTTTTCGAGCATCTGGATGCAGAGCGCACCTGCAAAGCAGAGCGGAGCCGTCAGACGTCCGGAAAAATGTCCGCCGCCGCGGATGTCATGAAACCCGCGGTATTTGACGGCAGCCGGATAGTCCGCATGGGACGGTCTCGGCACATCTTTTAAGTTGCTGTAATCCTTTGAGCGGGTATCCGCATTATAGATCACTGCGCAGACCGGCGCACCGCAGCTTACATAGGAATCTCCGTCTTCCAGAAGACCGGAAAGAATATGCGGCTCATCCGCCTCCTTGCGCATCGTCGAATAATCCTTTCCGACGGCAGAGCGCCGCCTCATAAAAGCGTGAACTCTTTTCATGTCAAAGCGTTCCCCTGCAGGGATGCCGTCAATAACGACGCCGATCCCTTCCGAATGGGATTGTCCGAAAATGGATACCCTGATATTTTTTCCGTACTCAGATGACATCTGCTTTTCCTCCAAGTTTCCTGTAATCCTCGAAAAAATGCGGATAGGATTTTTCTACCGCCTGTGCCCCGCGTATGATAACGTTATTCCTGCAGGCAGAGGCTGCGATCGCCGCCGCCATGGCGATCCGGTGGTCATTGTGGCTGTCTATGCTGCAGCCGCCCTCCGGTCGCGCATTTCCATGAATGATAAGGCTCGAGGCCGTCTCCGAAGCCCCGGCACCCAGCGCTTCTGCCAGTTCATGCAGCGCGCTGATGCGGTCACACTCCTTAATACGAAGCCGCTCTGCATTCACAAATTCCGTCGTACCCGGCGTACAGACCGCAAGCGCGGCAAGCGCCGGCGTCAGATCAGGAATTTCAGATACGTCAATCGTGCGGGTATTTTCTGCATGTTCCTTATGGAAATGCTTTTTTAAAATCTCTGCTACCGCCCTGTCTCCCTGCACAGAAAGCCCGCGCAGCCCCCGGACATCGAGCGCGTTTCCCGGCAAATGATCCGCACACAGCCAGAATGCGGCGTTTGACCAGTCGCCGTCCGCAGCATACTGCTCCGGGGACCGGTAGGTACCGGATGTATAGTAGAACCCATTTTCCGTTCTGTCAATGTTTATTCCAAAACGCGACATCGTATCAAGCGTCATATCCACGTAGGCAGCCGACTGCAGTTCTGTCAGAAGCCTGATCTCAGATGCCCCTTCCATCAGGGGAAACGCAAGCAACAATCCGGTGATATACTGGGAACTGATATTGCCGGGAAGCCTATAAACGCCCGGTTCAAGCCTTCCCCGCATACGGAGGGGAAGTTTCTCCCCGTCAAACTCCATTCCATGCGCGGAAAGAACCGACAAAAGCGCTGACAGCGGCCTGTTCGGAAGCTCTCCTGCCCCGGTAAAACAGACCGGCTTTCCAAGGGCTGCCATGACCGGGATCAGAAACCGGAGCGTCGATCCGCTCTCGCCGCAGAAAAGCTCCTCCTCCCTGTCGTCCCCGCGCATGCCCTCCCGGGCACTGCTTCCGACAGGGGAAACAAGCAGTTTTCCGGCTGCTTTTTCATAAACGATACCGGCACCCGCGGCGTTCAGACAGCGTGCCGTCGCCTCGATGTCCTTTGACATCAGATTGCATGAAATCTCCGTTTTCCGGTCAGAGAGCGCCGCGCAGATCAGCGCGCGGTGTACGTCTGATTTTGATGAGACCGCCTCAACTGTTCCCCGTAAGGCCTGCGGCTGTATTTCGATATCCATAAGCTGCTCCTCTATGTATTTACTGCTTTCTTCCGGAACGCACATCGTGCATACGCCTGATTCCCCGCTCTGTAAGCCCGCAAAGCTCTGAAACGGGCACCTTGTACAGCCTGCAGCTTCCGATCTGTTCCGGCAGAATAAGCGTAATGGTATCGCCCCTGCGTTTTTTATCCGAAAGCGCGATCTGCGCAAGCTCCTTCGGATCATAGTCCGTATCCGTCGGAAGCGACTGCCGCGACAGCGTCATCCGGATGCGTTCGGCATCCTCCGCCGCCAGAATACCGAGACTTACGGCAATATTGGCTGCAATGACGGTTCCGATCGCGACCGCGTGGCCGTGCGTGATTCCAAACTCGCTTTTTTTCTCGATCGCATGTCCGATCGTATGTCCAAGATTCAGAAGCTGTCTTTTTCCGTTGTCGAATTCATCTTCCATGACAACATCACGTTTGATGGAGACGCATTCCTCGATCATTTCAGGAAGCCGTTCCCTCACATCGCCTCTCTCAAAGAGCTCAAACAGCGGCCGCGATGCAAGAATTCCGTATTTGACGGATTCCGCTACCCCGTCTGCGAAAATCTCCGGTGTCAGCGTGTCGAGCGTCTTGCAGTCACAGATCACAAGAGACGGCTGCCAGAAGGCGCCGGCCAGGTTTTTTCCCGCCGGAAGATCCATACCGGTCTTTCCGCCTACGGAGGAATCCACTGCCGCAAGCAGCGTCGTAGGGATCTGGACGAAGCGGATTCCCCGTAAATAGGTCGCTGCCGCAAAGCCTGCCATGTCTCCCGTCACGCCGCCGCCGAGCGCGATCACGACATCCGTACGCGTAAGGCGGTTTTCCGCAAGAAAATTGAGCATATTGATGTAGGTTGCCGCATTCTTTGAAGCCTCTCCGTTCGGGAAAACAAAACTGCATACCTCAAAGCCGGCGGAGCTTAAGGAAGCCGATACCGTTTTTTCATACAGATCATTCACGATATCATCCGTGATCACAGCCGCTTTTTTTGCACCGGGAACAGCTTTCTTTACGAGAGCTCCCGTGTCGGGAAGCAGCCCGTTTCCGATCAGCACTTCATAGCTTTTCCCCGCGTCTACCTTAACTGTTCTCATAGCTGTCAATTCCTTCCTTGCGTTCTCTTCCCTCTCTGAGCTTTGCAAAAAGCGCTTCCCGGTCGCCGTCAGCGATCACCTCCCGGTAAAAGGAAAGACGTTCGATGATGCCGTCGAGCTCTTCCGAAAGTGCTTCACGGTTGTCCAGGAAGAGTTCCGTCCACATCGTTTCATTGAGCCTTGCCACACGCGTCATATCCTTATAGCTTCCCGCCGAAAATCCATAGTGTTCGAGTGAGGTCGGGCTCAGCACATAGGCGCTCGACACAACGTGTGCAAGCTGTGAGGTAAACGCGATCACCCGGTCGTGCTCCTGCGCCGTCGTGACCTTGACTCTTCCAAATCCAAGGGAAAGGAAAAACTCCTCCGCTTCATAAAAGGCGGTGTTTTTTTCATCCTGCGGTACAAGGATCATGGACGCGCCCTGAAAAAGTTCTGCTTTTGCATTGGCGTAGCCGCTTTTTTCCATACCGGCCATGGGATGTCCGCCTATGTAGGTCACTCCCTCTGGAAGCGCAAGCTTCCCGACCGGCTCCATAACCGCGCGCTTTACGCCGCAGAGATCCACAATGGTCGTACCCGCAGAAAACCGTTCGAGGTGTTCCTGTATGTAAGAAACGACCGCCGCCGGATAAAGTGCGGCAAGCAGCATATCGCAGTCTGAGACCGCATCATCCGTAAGAAGCCCGTCAATGCTTCCGTCGGCAAGCGCCTGTGAAAGGACGGCCTCATTCATATCACAGCCAAAAACGCTGTGTGAAGTGTATTTTTTAATTGCCTTTGCCATGGATCCGCCGATCAGACCCAGGCCGACTACGCCGATCTGCATATCTTATTCTCCGATCTGCTTCTTATTTACGACCGGAAGAATACGGTTCAGCTCCTCTGTAAGAGATGCGAACGCATCCGGCGTGATGGACTGCGGGCCGTCGCACTTGGCATGCGGCGGATCGTTGTGTACCTCGATGATCAGTCCGTCCGCTCCCGCTGCAGCCGCCGCCAGAGCCATCGGGCGAACCATACGCGCAATACCGGTCGCATGGCTCGGATCGACGATGACGGGAAGATGCGACAGCTCCTTGATCACGGGGATCGCAGAAAGATCAAGCGTGTTTCTCGTATAGGTTTCGAAGGTTCTGATTCCGCGCTCGCAGAGAATGACCTGCTCGTTGCCGCCCGCCATGATATACTCCGCGCTCATAAGGAGCTCCTGTATGGTATTTGCAAGACCGCGCTTTAAAAGAATCGGTTTTCTCAGATGTCCAAGCTCCTTCAGAAGCTCGAAGTTCTGCATGTTTCTCGCGCCTACCTGAATTACGTCAACGTCATCGAACAGCGGCAGATGATTTGCGGACATAATCTCGGTCACGATCGGAAGTCCGGTCTTTTTCTTTGCCTCAAGGAGCAGTCTCAGTCCCTCGGCGCGCATTCCCTGGAATGCATAAGGGGAGGTACGCGGCTTGAACGCGCCGCCGCGGAGCATTGTTGCGCCTGCTTTTTTCACTTCCTCAGCAATCGTGCAGATCTGCTCCTCGGATTCGACAGAGCACGGACCAGCAATTACCTGGAAGTGTTCACCGCCAAGCTTGCTTCCGCAGATATCGATGACCGTATCATCCGGATGGAATTTACGGTTTGCGTTCTTGAACGGTTCACGGATACGCTTTACGGATTCTACGAACTCAAGTCCTGAAAGCAGATCCTCATCTACGACAGAGGTATCTCCGACAAGTCCGAGGATCGTCTGATATTTACCGTTGCTAAGGTGTGTATCGAGCCCCTGTTCATGAAGCCAGGTGATAAGATTATCTACTTCTGCTTTTTTTGCGCTTTCCTTTAATACGAGTATCATGGGTCATTTCCTCCAGCTTGGTTTTTTGGTTTCGATGGCGTAAAAAAAGGCTCCGCAGGTGTTTTCCCGCGAAGCCTCAGTATACGAAAAATGCTTGAGTCTTTAATATGCAGCAAAACACGAACAAACCTTACCGTTTGTAAAGGTAAAGTAAAAATAAAAGTAATATGCTGCTGCATTTACAATTTTGCTCATGTCATGCTCCAATCAAATTCTTAGGCTGTATCATAACACAAGATTTTAGCGCTGTAAAGTGTTTTTTTGTTATTTTGCAAAAACTTCTGATGCGATCTCCTCCCATGCGCGGATGGATCCGCACAGACGCTCGTAGGATACGCAGTAGGCAATGCGCACACAGCCCGGACCGGAGAATGATGAACCCGGTACGACAAGCACATAGTGCTTTTTGCACAGCTCCACAAACGCCTTCTCCTCGATCGGCGCCTTCATCCAGAGATAAAACGCGCCTGCCGGGTATACGCAGTCAAATCCAAGCCGCGTCAGATGATCATAAAGATATGTGCGGTTTCTGTCATAATAGGAAACAGTCCCGCTGATATCCGTATCCGCCACCTCGGCAACCGTCTTCTGCATGAGTGCCGGCGCATTTACCATACCGCTTGTACGGTTTGCGATAATGGTCGCATCAATGACCGTCTGCGCATCCGTCACTTCATCCGGGATCAGCAGATAGCCGATACGCTCTCCTGCGAGGGAGAGAGATTTTGAATAGGAGTAGCAGACAATGGTGTTGTGATAAAACTTCGTCACATACGGTACGGGAGTGCCGTCATAAGCAAGCTCACGGTACGGCTCATCAGAAAGCAGGACGATATCTGTTCCGTATTTTTCTTCCGTCTCCTTTAGCGCTGCCGCGAGTGCCTTCAGCACTTCTTCTCCGTAAATGACGCCAGTCGGATTATTTGGCGTGTTGATGATCACGACCTTCGTGCGTGCATTCAGTGCGGCACGAAAGGCTTCCATATCCGGCAGGAAGGTCTTCTGATCAGTCGGCACCTCACGCACGGTTCCGCCGTAATTCCTTGCATAAGCGCCATACTCCATGAAATACGGCGTAAATACGATCACTTCATCGCCTTCATTAAGCAGTGTGCGCAGAAGGATATTGAGTCCGCTCGCTGCACCGACCGTCATGATGAGATTTCTTCCCGTAAATGAGGTACCATGCAGTCTGTTAAGATGATCTGCAAGCTTCTCCCGCACATCCGGAAAGCCTGCGTTCGGCATATAGCCGTGCAGTGTAACCGGGTCAACCGTATCCACCAGTTTCTTGATCGCCTCCCCGACTGCCTTCGGCGCCGGAACATTCGGATTCCCAAGCGAAAAATCAAATACGTTTTCCTCTCCCACAAGGCTTCTTAAACGCATGCCCTCTTCGAACATTGCGCGGATCGTGGAGTTATTGTTTAAAAGCGGTTTCATTTTGTCACTGATCATTGGTCTGTCTACCTCCTGCTTTTCCTGAACTACAGATATATCCGGATAATTTCTGCCGTCAGGAATTTGCTCTTGACCACAGGTATACCCTGAGTGGTAAAATATCTGTAAATGTCATTAGTATAAGCGTTTGCAGACACTTCGTCAACTTAAGGGAAAGGAACAATATGGGAAATATTTTTGAAAATGCAGGAAAAAAGCTTGGTTTCGGATGCATGCGGCTTCCAATGAACGGCGAGGTCGTTGACACGGAGGAGTTTTCACGAATGGTGGATTACTTCCTTGAAAACGGTTTTCGTTATTTTGATACGGCACACATGTATGTAAACGGGCAAAGTGAAGGCGCACTTAAGACCTGCCTGACAAGCCGCCACCCGCGCGAAAGCTATCTTCTTACAGACAAGCTTTCCACCGCATTTTTTAAAACCGGGGAGGAGATCCGCCCTTTGTTTGAGAAACAGCTTGCTGCCTGCGGCGTCGATTATTTCGATTTCTATCTGATGCACGCCCAGAATGCGGAGATCTATGCGAAATTTAAGCGCTGCAATGCCTACGAGACAGCGCTGAAGCTCAAAGAGGAAGGAAAGATCCGTCACTTTGGCATTTCCTTCCATGACAAGGCAGCCGTACTCGAGGAAATTCTTAATGCCTATCCGCAGATCGAGGTCGTCCAGATCCAGTTCAACTACGTGGATTATGAGGATCCGTCTGTTGAAAGCCGGAAATGCTACGAGGTATGCCGGAAGCACGGAAAGCCTGTGATCGTCATGGAGCCGGTCCGCGGCGGTGCGCTTGCAAATCTCCCGGAGAAAGCAGCTGCGCTGTTAGATGAGCTCCATGCCGGCAGTCAGGCGAGCTTTGCGATCCGCTATGCAGCCGGCTTCGACGGCATTGAGATGGTCCTCTCCGGCATGAGCAATATGGCGCAGATGCAGGACAATGTCAGCTATATGAAGGATTTCCATCCCCTCTCCGAAGCAGAGCAGAAAGCGATCGACGGCGTGCGGGATATCTTCCATGCTCAGAACCTGATCCCCTGTACTGCCTGCCGCTACTGCACGGATGGCTGTCCAAAGCAAATCGCCATTCCGGATCTCTTCGCCTGTATGAATGCAAAAAAGCTCTACAACAGCTGGAATCAGGACTATTATTATAACAACGTACTGACGGTCGGACACGGCAAGGCATCCGACTGTATCCGCTGCGGAAAATGCGAGAAGGCCTGCCCACAGCATCTTGAGATCAGAAAGCTCCTGGAAGACGTGGCAGCAGAATTTGAAAAAGAAGATAAAGAAGATTAATAAAGGATTGAACAGACAAAGACTATGTATCATGATCTGACAAAAGGAAATATTTCCCGGTCACTGCTGCTGTTTGCGCTTCCGATGATGGCTGGAAATCTCCTGCAGCAGCTCTATAACGTCACAGACACGCTGATCGTGGGACGGGTGATCGGGAGCAACGCACTTGCCGCGGTTGGATCAGCCTATACGCTGATGACCTTTCTTACATCCATATTTCTGGGACTTTCCATGGGCTCCGGCGCTCTGTTTTCCATTTATCAGGGGAAAAAGGATGCCGAAGCCCTGCGCTCTGCTGTTTTGCATTCGTTTTGTCTGATTCTCGGAATCACGATTATAATAAACCTTCTCATTTACCCCGGGCTTGATCTGATTCTTATTTTTCTGCGGGTCCCTGCAGAAATCCTTCCGGGTATGAAAAGCTACCTTCTCATTATTTTTACAGGACTGCTTGCAAGCTCGTTATATAACTACTGCGCGTGTCTTCTGCGCGCACTCGGGAATTCCACCGTTCCACTCATTTTTCTTGCGGTATCGGCGGTTACGAATATCGTTCTCGATCTGCTGTTCGTCGCTGTCTTTTCCTGGGGGATTGAGGGCGCTGCCCTCGCAACAGTTCTTGCACAGTATCTCTCCGGTATCGGAATCTGTATTTACGTATGGCATAACTGCCGCGAGGTCCTTCCCGGGAAAGAGAGCTTTCATCTAAGTCGCAGAATGATCTCCGAGATCTGGAATCTGTCTGCACTCACCTGCCTGCAGCAGTCTGTCATGAATTTTGGAATCCTCATGGTACAGGGACTTGTCAACAGCTTCGGTCCGGTCATCATGGCAGCCTTTGCAGCCGCAGTAAAAATCGATACCATCGCTTATCTGCCGGTGCAGGATTTCGGGAATGCATACTCCACCTTTACCGCTCAAAACTACGGAGCCGGGGATGAAGCACGAATCAGAAAAGGCACAAGACATGCCTTTTTGATCAGCGCTGTCTTCTGCCTTGTAATCTCATTGATCGTGTTCTGTTTTGCAGCTCCTCTCATGCAGATTTTCGTAAGCAGAGCTGAAATGGATGTAATCACGGCCGGCGTACAATATCTTCGCGTCGAAGGAGCTTGTTACATCGGCATTGGCTGCCTGTTTCTCCTGTACGGATATTTCCGTGCGGTTAAACGACCGGGTATGTCCGTCATCCTTACCGTTCTCTCCCTCGGAACGCGCGTGCTGCTTGCCTATGTGCTGTCGGCACAGATCGGCGTGATCGGAATCTGGCTTGCGATCCCGATCGGCTGGGCACTGGCGGACGCGGTTGGGCTCTATGCAATGAGGCGCGTTTTACACTAGACGCATCACCCACTGTTTTACTTAATCTGAACAAACGGGAAATCTTTCGTCAGATTCTGATTCAGCTCCATCATATTGAGAATACGGCTAGCAGCGCCTGAGGGACGGTTAACACCCGACTCCCAGGCTTCCACTGTTTTGCAGGATACACCCAGATATCCTGCAAACAGCAGTTGTGACATTCCGGTCATTTTGCGAATCTCTTTAATCTTATCAGCATTATATTCTTTTACCGGCATAATCGTCACGATTCTTTTATTTAATTTTTTCTCTTTGCTTCTCGCATCTTCTATTGCTTCCGAAAGGCCTGCCATAATGCTGTTATATACGCTGCTCATTTTATGTCTCCTCTAAAAGATTATTTTCCAACTGTTCAATAGCTTTTTTAATATTATTGCGTTCAGCTATGGAAAGATTCTCTTTTTCATTCTTGGAATAGACAGTAATTAAATATACTATTCTTTGCACAACAAAATCTACATAGCATACCCGTACACTGCCGCTTTTACCTTTATGTTCAAAAGCAAATCTCATTTTACGCAATCTTCCAGTTCCCCGGATTACCTTACCCACCATTGGCTGTCGCATTATTTCGAGTTCCAACTGTCTTAAAGCTTCATCACCAAAGCCAAGACGATCCCAGTTTTTAGAGAATTCACTGGTTTGAATGAACGTTCTGGTCATATTTTCACCTATAATTTATCCTATTGAATAGTAGAAGTCAATAACGATATGTTTAAGATATGTGTAAAAAATGGAGATAAGAATATAGGTAGAAAGTAAATCCTATATGTATTATGCATACATTAGCAAATCTTTGCTTTATCTGTCAATCACTTTCTAAGCAACTATAAAAAAACACTGCTCCAGGCAAAGCTGAAACAGTGCTTAAATGATATTAAACTATATGATCGCCCAGATATGCTTCGAAACACTCCCGAAACATCCTGTCTGCTTCTATGCAAAGCCTTTCTTTCATGTCCTTATAACAGCGCAGGAACTGTCTGCCTTCCTCTGTAAGACGGCTCTCCCCGCCTTCTTTTCCGCCGTTTTTCGATGCAAGAAGGGAAAAACCGAGTGCTTCATTGGCTCGTTTTATCATCTTCCACGCCTTTGAATAGGACATATTCATATCACTGCAGGCAGCCTGAATAGAACCATATTTGTCGATCAGACTGAGAAGCTCCGCCACGCCCGGTCCGAAAAAGCGCTCTTCATTTTCAATCACAAGCTTGATTTTCGCCTTCATCACAACCGAATCCGCCTTTCCTTTTCCGTAAATACATTCAGAAGGCACACCGCCCACAGCGCCACACAGAGAATGACGGCAACATATACCCAGGCGCGGTCCATATGCCCTGCAGCAACCTCGGAATAAACTGCAAGCGGCAAGGTCCTCGTTTTCCCGGCGATATTGCCCGCCAGCATGGCGGTCGCCCCGTACTCTCCCATGCCGCGCGTAAGCGACAGGATCAGCCCTGACAGAATCGACGGCCAGGCGCAGGGCACCAGAATATGTACAAGAATGCCCAGGTTTCCAAGTCCCAGCATCTTGGCCTCATCTACCATATTCTGTTCCACTGTTTCAAATCCGGAACGCGCCGATCTGTACATAAGCGGAAATGCGATCACGACTGCGGCGATCACGGTTGCTGCCCATGAAAACGCGATCTTGAAGCCGGATACCTCGAGAACAAACGAACCGATCGGACGGTTTACCCCAAACAGATACAGGAGAAAAAAACCTGCCGTCGTCGGAGGAAGTACAAGAGGAATCGTAAGCAGTCCGTCCAGGAGTACCTTCAGTCTTCTGTTTCGGATACGCACGACAGCCCATGCGGCAAGTATCCCCAGAATAAAGGTGATGACTGTCGCACAGAGTGTTGTTTTAAGAGAAATCCAAATCGGTGAATAATCCATAGTTCTGTTTATTTGCCCCTGTAATCCGCAAAGCCATACTCTGCAAAAACTTCGAAGCCTTCGTCCGAAGTGATGTAATCAAAGAATTTCTGCGCTGCAGCATCCTTGCCCTCAGTCTGCTTCATAAGCGCAACAGGATAAACGACCGGTGTCTTCAGTGCACCTTCAGGTGCTTCGGCAACGACCCTTACGCGGTCTGTTGTGGCTGCATCCGTCGCATAGACGATTCCGCAGTCTGCGGAACCTTCCGCCACCCAGTTAAGGACTTCCGTCACGTTTGTACCAAGGCTTACCTTATCCTGGATGCCATCCCAGATACCGAGATTTGTAAGCGCCTCCTTCGAATACTGCCCAACCGGAACGCTTTCCGGATCTCCGATCGCGATCATCTCTGCCTTCGGAATGTCTTCAAACGAGCTGAGGCTGCTTTCCGAATCCGCCGGAACGATCAGCACGATTTTGTTTTCCAGATAATTAAGGATCGTATCCTCTCTGACATAGCCCTCTTCATTCAAAGCAGTCATTTGCTTTGTGGCTGCCGAGAAAAAGATATCCGCGTCCAGTCCCGACTCGATCTGGGTCTGCAGCTTTCCTGAAGAATCATAGGTTCCTTCCACCGTAATTCCCGGGTTCGCTGCTTCGAATGCCGGAATCAGTTTTTCTGTAAATGCATATTCCAGGGAGGCTGCTGCCGCAAGCGTTACCTTTCCTTCAGCCGCTGCCTGTGTCTCTTCATTTGCTTCCGTTTCTGCCTCAGTTTCCGAAGACACTGCGTCTGCCGCATCTGTCTGTACAGCGGATGAAGCGGCCGTACTTCCTGCCGTACTGCCTCCGCATGCGGAAAGTGAAACTGCCACTGCTGCCATTATCACTGCTGTTAAACCTCTTTTCATGTTCCATTTCTCCTTTATTTGTTTCATTATGATTAAATACTTTTTTGCACTTCTCCTGAGGCTGTTTTCATTTCGGATTATGCTTCTTAGGATCAGCTTCTCGCGCACTCCCCGTCCGTCCCCCGCACAAGAGAAAGGCCGTGTCCAAGCACCGGTAATATCAACTCAAGGCTCTCCGCCACCGCCTTCGGGCTTCCCGGAAGATTGACGATCAGCGTTCTTCCGCGCATTGCCGAAACACCTCTTGAGAGCATTGCGCGCTTTGTGATCTGCATGGAACCTGCCCGGATCGCTTCTGCAATGCCCGGCACAATTCTGTCGCATACGGCAAGCGTCGCCTCCGGCGTCTGATCCCTCATGGACATGCCAGTTCCGCCGCTCGTTATGATGAGGCTTGCCTGCCTCTGATCTGAAAGACGGATGAGTTCCTTTTTAATGAGCTCCGGCTCATCAGGGATCACAAACTGTTCGATCACCTCAAAACCGGCCTCTTTCAGAATGCGGGCAGCCTCAGGGCCGCTCAGATCCTCCCGTTCCCCCGCGGCACCCTTATCGCTCATTACCACGACCGCCGCCGAAAACGGGGCATCCGGCGCCGGAGGCGCTACTTCCATTTTGTCCCCGGGACAGATCCTGCCGCCTGTAAGTACCTCTGCAAACACACCTTCACGCGGCATAATGCAGTCCCCAACGCGATGATAGATCGCACAGTGTGTATGGCATTCTTTCCCGATCTGCGTGATCCGGAGCGTCACGTCACCGCAGCTTAAGATACTCCCTACGGGAAGCGCTCCGAAATCAATCCCCTCTACCAGAAGATTTTCTCCAAACGCTCCGTCCTTTGCATCGCCTCCCCGTGCATTGAATTCCTGCACCTTATCATAGCTTAAGAGGCTCACCTGCCTGTGCCAGTTCCCCGCATGCGCATCTCCCTCGATCCCATGCGCGGCGCGAAACAGCGCCCCCTCCTTTACGGGCTTTTTTTCCGTTCCCTTATGTGTGCTGGTGCAGACGGCACGTACGGTTCCAAACGCTCCCTTATTCTGCTTTTTTTCATGCTTTTCCTGTTCCATTCTCTATCCCCCGATTCTGCTCATTTCATGCTGTTCGCTGATTCGATCCGGCGTCTCAAAGCAGTGTGCGACCGGTTTTCTGCTCACCGCTTCCCGGAAAGCAAAAAGAAGCTGCTGCCCGGACATCATACTGTTTGCCCCCGTTTCCCTCAGAATGTGTTTTAAATCAATTCCGTCTTCATAGCAGAGACAGTATTTC
>JAUNHA010000007.1:36171-63324 GCA_030524135.1 Eubacteriales bacterium | reverse complement strand
AGCAGATAACGGGAGTCGAACCCGCCTCTCCAGCTTGGGAAGCTAGCGTGTTACCGATGCACCATATCTGCGAAAGACATCTATTAGTTTATCATATTTCTTTTAAAAATCAACCGAAAATTCATATTCTCTCTTAAGATGCACTGCAAATACGAATATAATTTAAAAAATTCCCCAAAGCAAAACGCTCCGGGGAATCTCATATATTTTCAGCTTCCTCAGCACTTATCAGGAGATCGACACTACCTCATAGTCCTTGTCTTCAACAGCCTTTTTAAGTGCCGCATCCTCTACGCCTTCGGATACGGTCACAACTGCCGTTCCTTTCTCGTGGCTTACTTCCGCAGCCTCCACGCCTGCGACTGCAAGCAGCGCCTTCTTTACGGTCGCCTCGCAGTGTCCGCACATCATTCCCTTGATTTCCATTGTTCTTGTCATTTGATTTCCCTCCATTTGATTGTTTTTATTATTCTGCCCGGTCTTGCCCGGCTCTTTATCTGAAGTCTCCAGACCTGCCTGTCCGCGGGTTTGCGCTGCTGCTTTCTCCACATGCACGCCCGCTCCGCGATGCTTTCTTTTTTTATCCCTGCTTTTATCATACATCTTAAACAGGTTCAGGCGCAGCGCATTTGTTACAACGCAGAAGCTCGATAGGCTCATCGCCGCCGCTCCGAACATCGGGTTAAGCTTCAGTCCGAAAAGCGGATACCAGACGCCCATGGCGAGCGGAATGCCAATTACATTGTAGAAAAACGCCCAGAACAGATTTTCATGGATATTGTGAAGCGTTGCACGGCTTAAGCGCACGGCAGCAGGAACATCCAGCAGTCTGCTCTTCATAAGAACGACGTCTGCCGCGTCGATCGCGATATCCGTTCCGGCGCCGATCGCGATACCAAGATCCGCACGCGTAAGTGCGGGCGCATCGTTAATGCCGTCCCCGACCATGGCAACCAGTTCTCCCGGACCGGCTTCTTCCTTAAGCTTCCGAATCACGGCTTCTTTTCCATCCGGCAGAACCCCGGCAATGACCTCATCCACGCCTGCCTGTGTACCGATCGCCTTTGCGGTGCGCTCATTGTCGCCGGTCAGCATCACCACGCGAATTCCCATGCCCTGCAGTTCAGCCACCGCCTGTGCGCTGTCTTCCTTGATCACATCCGCCACGGCTATGATGCCGAGCAGTTTTCCGCCGCCCGTAAAGAACATCGGCGTCTTTCCTTCTGCGGCCAGTTCATCCGCCCTGTCCCTGATACTGCCGGGGATCTCCGTCTGGCCCGCGATAAATTTAAGGTTTCCGCCTGCAAGCTGCTGCCCGTTCAGTACAGCCGTAAGACCGTTTCCTGAAAGCGCCTTAAATTCACTTACTTCCGCCTGCGGCAGTTTCTCTTCTTCCGCTTTTGCGATAATTGCCTTTGCAAGCGGATGCTCCGACTTCTGCTCAAGCGCATACGCTGCCGAAAGCAACTCCCCGCCGCTTATGCCTTCCGCCGGGAAGATGTCCGTCACACGCGGTTCGCCCTTTGTGATCGTTCCCGTCTTATCGAGCGCGATCACCGCGACCTTTCCCGCCTCTTCCAGCGATTCAGCCGTTTTGAACATGATGCCGTGCTTTGCACCCATGCCGTTGCCCACCATGATCGCAACCGGCGTAGCGAGTCCCAGCGCGCACGGACAGCTGATCACAAGCACAGAAATGCCTCTTGCAAGCGCAAATCCGATCGTCTCTCCCATAAGGAGCCACCCGATCACGGTCAGCACCGCTATGCTGATGACCGTCGGAACGAACACGCCTGATACCTTATCAGCAATCTTTGCGATCGGCGCCTTGGTCGCAGCCGCATCGCTTACCATCTGTATGATCTGGGAAAGCGTCGTATCTTCTCCGACGCGCGTCGCCTGGCAGCGCAGGAAGCCTGACTGGTTCAGGGTTGCCGCAGATACCTTGTCTCCCTCTGCCTTATCGACCGGGATGCTCTCACCCGTAAGCGCCGCTTCATTTACCGCGGAACTGCCGGAAAGCACGATGCCGTCCACCGGGATATTTTCACCGGGTCTTACGACAAATACATCTCCTGCCCTTACTGCTTCAATGCCTACCTCTGTTTCCACACCGTCCTTAAGGACCGTCGCCGTCTTCGGTGCGAGCTTCATAAGTCCTTTCAGCGCATCCGTCGTCTTTCCCTTCGAATGTGCCTCGAGCATCTTTCCGACCGTGATAAGCGTCAGGATCATCGCTGCGGACTCAAAGTAGAATTCATGCATATACATCATGACCATCTCGCTGTCGCCCGCAAGCTGCGCGCCGGTCATTGCAAACAGCGCGTAAACGCTGTACCCGTACGAGGCTGCCGACCCGAGCGCCACCAGCGTATCCATATTCGGAGCGCGGTGCCAGAGGCTCTTAAAGCCACTGATAAAAAACTTCTGGTTCACGACCATGACCGCGGTTGTAAGCAGCAGCTGATACAGCCCCATCGCGATATGGTTGTCCGCCATAACAGCAGGCAGCGGCCAGTTCCACATCATATGGCCCATGGAGACATACATGAGCGGGATCAAAAGAATCAGTGAAACGATCAGCCGCCGTTTAAGGACGGGCGTTTCCCTGTCCTTAAGCATTTCCTCATAATCCGCCGCGCCCGTCTTCTGGCCCTTTTCCGCATTCGCTCCCTGTAAAGACGCTCCGTATCCGGCCTCTTCCACGGCCCGGATGATCTCGTCAGGCGATGCGTCACCCTCTACGCCCATAGAGTTCGTAAGCAGGCTTACCGAGCATTCTGAAACGCCCGGAACCTTTTTCACCGCTTTTTCCACACGCGCCGAGCAGGCTGCGCAGCTCATTCCCGTCACATTGAATTTTTCCATTTTCCGGATTTCCTCTTTTCTGCGGCATCACACCGCAAGATACGTTTTTCAAGTCTGTATGAAATCGCCCGTCTGTCAAGACATTACTTCAGCTTTTTAATCAGCCCGATCGTCTCATCCATCACCTTCAGGTTTCCGTTTTTCACGTCCTCGACCACACAGGTTTCCATATGTTCCTGAAGAATGATATAGCCGAATGCCTGCAGCGCGCTTTCCACTGCCGCTACCTGGATCAGAATATCCCCGCAGTAACGGTTGTCATCAAGCATCCTTGCAATCCCGTTCAACTGGCCGTTCATCCGGCTGATCCGGTTCTTCAGAAGCTTCAGGTTCTCCTCACTTCGCGGAACCGACTTATGATGGCAATGACAGCATCCGCCGGTTTTCTTTTCATCAGACTTATTTTTGCCGCTCTCTTTCGTCATTTATATTCTCCCTGCCTCAGATTACTATAGCTAAAATATACCCTTGTGGGGTATTTCTTTTTTCGACGTAACTATATACCCATTGGGGGTATTTGTCAAGTCATCTTCCGGAAATCCGCGTACTAAAAAACCGCCGCTCCAAATGGCGGTGAAGCGACGGCCGGACTGTGTTTATCATTCTGTTTATACACCGGCTGAATACAGCTGCTGTATGATATACAGGATCATCATATGCACCGGGTAAAATACGTACGTTATTTTCTGCATCGTTCTGCCATACTTTCCTCTTTCTCCGTTATAGAGGAAAACCGGAATCAGGGCAAACAGCGCAAAGCCCTGCAGGGGGAACGAAACCAGATGACGAAATACCGTAAATTCAAGGATCTCGCCATATGCCAGCCATACATGCAGCATGATCATAAGAGCAAGCAAAACAGGCTTTTTATACTTCTCTGCTATTTTGCCGCTTTCCGGAGCGCAGAGATAAAACGCCATGACGGTTGCGACGCCCTTCCACCCGTAATCCGTAAACATTGCCTCTGCCAGAAGCGGTCCGCAGAATCCGATCAGAATTACTGTCCACCGATGTCTCCGGCCCGCGCTGACCTTTTTTATCAGATGTATCGTTACGACTGCGATCAGCAGCGTGAAAATCACGTTCTGGTGATAGGGGTAGACCATCATTCCGTTGGCAAAAAGATCAAACGGGATTTCCGATATCAGCGCAAAAACGGTTAATCGTTTTATATATTTTTTGATATCGTGTGTCTTCCGAATTCCTTCAGCAGCCTGAAAAGCAAAGATCGGGAATGCGATTCTCCCGACACAGGTCATCCACATTCCCATATTCGGCAGGATAAAATAGGCATGATCCAAAAGCATTGCAAGCATGGCGATCCATTTTAAGCCATCTGCCGAAAAAAATCCGCTGTATTTTATCTGTCGTACCGTATCGTTCAAATTTATGCTCCTCTGCTTAAAAAGCCGAAAGATCACAGAGATCCGGCGGCTCTTTTCACATCATCTTTCTGATCAATTCCTCACCCGGCGCAACAGTACCAAAAAGCAGTACACACATGCCGCAATTGCAAGCATGCCGCCGACGTATCCGATCGCACCGATTCCCGCACGGGTCGTGACCTGGCCTCCCAGAAATGTCCCGCAGCCGATACCAAAATTATAAATGCCCGAATAAATGGACATGGCTACAGGGCCTTCACTTTCTTTTGTACAATAGATCGTCTCTCCCTGAAACGTCACATTGAAAGCTGTCGCAGCAACGCCCCATACCGCGCAGAGCAGAATGACCGCCGCGCCGTGGCCTGCAGCAAAGCCCATCAGCAGCAGGCAGGCAGTCATCCCCGCCGCAATAAAGCCGATAAACCGCTGCGGATTTTTTTCGTAAAATCTGGCATATAAAATACTTCCTATGATTCCGATGCCTCCAAACAGCGTGAGCGTACCCGTCACCGCTCCGTCGCTCAAGCCGGCCGCCTGTGACAGGAACGGCTCAATATAACCGTAACCCGTGTAATGCGCTGTAATAAGGACAAGCGTCAGTACATAAATCGAGACCAGCGCCGGATTTTTAAAGAGACCCGGAAGCTCGGCAAGAGAGAAGGTATCCGGTTTCTCCACCTTCGGAAACACGATTCCCTGAAACAAAAGCGCTGCAAATCCGCAGACAGCGATCATGCCGAATGCCATACGCCAGCCAAGCAGCAGTCCGATCACGCGGCCAAGCGGGAGTCCGGCTACCATTGCGACCGAGGTACCGGTCGCAATCATGCTGAGCGCAAACGGTCTGTGCGCTTCGGACACGATCCGTACCGCAAGCGGGGAAGCGATCGACCAGAAAATCGCATGGGTGCATGCGACGCCGATACGGGAGAGCATAAGCATAGCATAGCTTCCCGACGCAGTTGAAAGCACCTGGCAGACTGAGAACACGAAAATCGTACCAAGCAGCAGCTTCCTGTAATCAGCCTTCGACGCAAGCAGCATAAGCGGAAGGGACAAAAGCATTACGACCCAGGCATATACTGAGATCAGAAGTCCCGCCGTTGCCTCGGAAAGCTGAAACGCTTTTGCGATATCTGTCAAAAGCCCGATCGGAATAAATTCAGAGGTATTAAAAATAAATGCGGTGAAGGTCATTCCGAGCAGAGGAAGCCATTCTTTCATCGTCATTCCGGATTTCATGATGCGTTATTCCAGCCTTTCATTTATCATGCTTTTTTAACAGAGGCATTATACTTCCAGGACAAAAAAACAACAAGAGGAAATTTGCGAAGCTTTATTATCACTTTTATTGAAATTATTATATATTTTTATCAATCGATATTTATTTGTGTCTGTCCTTTACAAACGTTGTGGTGATGTGATAAGATTTGTAGGTAAAAGAGCACATCTTATGTGCAGTTTCAACAACTTATCGCGATCTATCTCATCCGAATGGCTTTTCAGGGAAAGATCGCCAACATCATCTCAGGGGGTATATCAAATATGGAAAAGAAACCGTTCAAACTGGGCCTTGTGCCCAAGCTGATCATTGCCATTATTCTTGGTATTCTGATCGGCCAGTTCCTCCCGGAGAGCATTTGCCGCATCGTGGTTACGCTTTCCGGTCTGTTCAGCACCTTTTTAAAATTCGTCATACCGATGATGATTCTTGCCTATGTAACCATGGGTATCGCAGACCTCTCTCAGGGCGCGGGAAAACTGCTTGTCATCACCGTTGCCCTCGCTTACGGCTCCACGCTGATCGCAGGCTCCTCCTCTTATCTGGTAGCCTCCAGCCTGTTCCCGAGCTTCATGTCAAGCGATGCGCTTGAGCAGATCGCCGCGACCGCGGGCATTTCGCTCTCTCCTTACTTCAGCATCACGCTTGAGCCGATCTTTGACACGCTGTCTGCAGTTGCCCTTGCCTTCATTCTCGGTCTCTGCCTCTCCGTTATGCGCGGAAAGGAGATCGGAAACACGCTGTATGATGGCATGCAGGATTTCTCCGGCATCATTGACAAGGTGCTCCACACAGTCATCATCCCGCTGCTGCCGCTCTACATCTGCGGTACCTTCACGGATATGACAAAGTCCGGCAAGACCTTTGCCATCCTGAGCATTCTCTGGAAGGTCTTCCTGGTTGTTATCCTCATGCACCTGATCTGCATCACGATACAGTTCATCATTGCCGGCGCGATCAGCAAAAAGAATCCGTTCCAGCTTATCAAAAACCAGATTCCGGGGTATACGACCGCACTCGGCACGCAGTCTTCGGCTGCTACCATTCCGGTCAATCTGCAGTGTGCGGAAGCTGACGGCGTCTGCGAGCAGATCCGCAATTTCGTTGTACCGCTGTGTGCAAATATCCACATGGCAGGCTCCATGATCACGATCACAGCCTGCGCAACGGCTGTCTGCCTGATGAACCAGCTCCCGATCTCCCTCGCGACCGTTGTACCGTTTATCATGACGCTCGGTATCGCGATGGTGGCTTCCCCGGGTGCGCCTGGCGGTTCCATCATGACCGCACTTCCGTTCCTCTACATGATTTTCGGCGTGGAGGCCGGAGACCCGAACGGTCCGATCTGTGCGATCATGGTCGCACTCTATATCACGCAGGATTCCTTCGGTACCGCCTGCAACGTTTCCGGTGACAACGCGATCGGCGTGATCGTCGATACGATCTATAAGAAGTTTATTCTGAAGGAAGCGGCTTAACCAAAAGAGCTCCTTCCGGAAAGTTTAACATTTACAATAACACCGCTATAAGGCCCTTACAGATTGGGTTTTATGGCGGTGTTTTTCAGGCAGAAACATAGAAAAACCCGCATGAACCTTTCATCCATGCGGGTTAGCTCTGACGGAGTGGGAGGGATTCGAACCCTCGTGCGGTTGCCCGCAAACTGATTTCGAGTCAGCCCCGTTATGACCACTTCGATACCACTCCAGTACAACGAGCCTATTTTATTAAATTATTCCCATAAAATCAAGCTGTTTTTCACTTTTCCGGAAAAAACCTGTCGGAAACCGGTCAGGAATTCAGAATCTTTCTGCACAGTCCTTCCCACGAGATGCCTGAAAGAGCATTTTCAAGTTCTGTGCCGCTCCGTTTCTTTCGCTCCGTTCTGCCGGTCGCTGAGAGCTCCGATGCCTTCTGTCCGATCGCTTCTGCAAGCGCTGCTTCAAACAGCGGCAGAGTTTCCGCCGTCGGTTCATCCTCATGCTCCATCTCCGGAGGTGTGACAAAAATCCCCCTGTGGTTCGGAACATTTTCATCCATCCATGGACGGATGCCCGGAAGATCCGTGCAGATCAGCTCCATACCACAGGCGAGCGCTTCGATCAGCACGAGCGGAAGCCCCTCGTAAAATGAAGGCAGCACAAAAATATCCGCCAGGTTCATCTCCCGCGCGAGCGCTTCCTGATTTAATCTTCCCGGAAATCCGACCGGATACGGCGCTTTCTCCGCGAGTGCGCGGATGCTCTCATATTCTTCCGTACTTCCATGTCCGCCTGCGAGCATCAACCGGTATTTCCTTCCGTCAGGAAGCTTGGAAAGTGCGCGGATCAGGCTGAACACGCCTTTTTTCTCTGAGATCTTTCCGGCAAACAGCAGGCGAATCTCATCGTCCCGCAGATCCTGCTCTGATGGATTTTTCTGTCCTGCAGGCTGCATTTCCTGCTGCAGCTCTTCCTCAGACATCCGGTGGAAAATACCGCTGTTGTATCCTGTTCCAAGGGTACGCACCGTTTCCGGCTTAAGGCCGAACAGCCCTATGATGTCCTTTCTCTGCGCCTCGTGAAGCGCATAAATACAGTCAAGCCCGCGAATGCCGTCTATGATCTCCTCCCGCATAAGCGGGTTTTTCCGAAGCTGTCTCAGGTCTGACCCGTGGCAGAGGCCAATGATCCTTCGCCCGGGAAGAAGCCGCCGTACCAGCGCGGTCAGAAGATACAGATGATGGCAGATGATAAGCTCCGGCTGAAATTCCCGGTCAGCTTTTAAAACCGCTTCAGAAAATACCGCTTCAAACTGTCTTAGCATCTCCGGAGACAGGTCGCGGTAGCGCGTGCTCCGGTACGGCATTTCGTCCGACATGCCCGTGATCGCATAAGGAAGCGCCGGCGTCATAAAATGCACCGGATAAAACCTGACCTCTTCCGGAAAGGAAACTGTATCCTCCTCTGTGATTCCGGCAAGAACTGCCTGTTCCTGTGAAAGCGCGGAAAAACCGCGCACAAGCTCCGTCAGAAAAACACCGCTTCCCGTGCTGTGCGGTTTCTGCGCCGTAATACTCAGTATCCTCATCTGTCTTCTCCTGTTATGCTGCTCTTATTTTTCTACTGTCTCTTTCAGCTGCGGGGTCAGATCAAATACGACCTCTGCCGTGTGCCGGTCCGGTTTTATAAATAAGTTCCCGCCATGCGCCAGCATAATCTGCTTAGCAATGCGCATCCCCATGATATGTGGTCTTGTCCGGAGCCGCTGCAGATGTTCTCCATCCGCCTCTTCACCGCTGCCTGCCGCAGCCGCCGCAGATGCCGCTGCAGCCGTCTCCTCCCCTTCCGTTTCCTCTTCCAGCGGGGAAAACGCACTTCCGACCGCGTTTACGATGCGTGCGACCTCATCGGGTATGCCTGTTCCGTCGTCCCTGATTTCCACGATCGCACGATCCCCTGCCTTGTACGCGAGTATCACGATGCTGCAGCCTCCGGGATTATGTCTGATCGCATTGCCGATCAGATTGTCAAAAACGCGCCCGAGGAGACTGCGGTCAGCTGAAATCTGCAGGCCTTCAAATTCCGGCAGAATCAAAAGCTCTATGCTGTATTTTTCAGAGACATTCTCGCCCTGCGGCATCTGCCGGTCCGCCGGTTTTGAAGCGCTTAAGTCCGCATTCATTGCGCTTGCCGCGCTGTTGCGCAGAAGTTCTGCCGGACTGACATCCGAGAGCCTTAGCGGCTGGCTCCCGTATTCGAGCTTGGATGTCAGATTCAGATCCTCAATGAGCGCCTTCATTCTGATGCTCTGCTCTTTAATGATCATCACGCAGTGCAGCTGCTCATCCGTAAGCGCCTCTTCCTCCAGGATCTCTGAATAGCCCATGACCATGGACAGCGGCGTGCGTACATCATGAGAGATGCCCCTGATCCACTCCATACGCGCCGTGTCGCGCTTTTCGATCGTTTCCCGCTGATCCTCCAGAATTTCAGAAGTGCGGTTGATGCTCCTTGCAAGCTCCGCTGTCGCGCCTTCCTCGGAAAGGCGGACGCTCTCACCCCTTGCCAGCGCGTTGATCCCGCGGCTGATCCGTTCAAGATATCGGTGATAGTGCCATGCGATCACAAGCAGAAGGATGAGGATGATCAGCAGATTGCAGAGATCCATAATGAGCGGATGAACCGTTCCGAAAAAATGCAGCATCAGGTAATAGCAGGCAGCCTGAAACGCCGCCTGTGCGCATCCGATGCCCAGTGCATACAGAACAAATTTCCCGTAAAGACTGAAGAGCTTCTTTTTCATGAGCGCTTCTCCCGGTCCTCCGCCGGTTCTGACGCCTGATTCAGCTTATAGCCGATTCCGCGTGCCGTAACGAGCCATCTGGGTTTGCTCGGATCGTCCTCGATCTTTTCCCGCAGTCTCCGGATATGGACCATAACGGTATTTTCATAAGTATAATATTGCGCATTCCAGACAGCCTTGCAGAGATTGTCAAACGTCACGATCTTTCCCCTGTTTGCCGCAAGCGTCTCAAGGATCTTAAGTTCCTTTACCGTAAGCCTTTCCTCTCCTCGTTCCGACAGTACCGTACCGGCTTCAAAATCCACACTGCGCGCGCCGAGCGAGAGCTTGCCCGGAAGCTCTGACCCCTCCGTAAAATACCCGTACTCCATACCTGTACGGTTAAGCCCTGCATCCGCATATCCTGTCTCCGGCAGTCTGCCAGCCCCTGCAGCTGTCCCCGATCCCCTCTCACCGGCTTTTTCCCCTGTGAGGGACGCACCCGCCGGGATAGCGCGCGTGCTGCAGTTAACCGCTCCTCTTTCTCCCGCTGCGTTACGGTTCCCGCCTTCTGCCGCATCACCCTTTTCCAACGCAGCATACTTGTAGCTTCTTTTCAGGATCGCCCCCATCCGAAGCGACAGCTCCTTTGGCAGAAACGGTTTTACCATATAGTCGTCCGCGCCAAGCCCGAGCCCGGTCAGTCTGTCCGCATCCTTATCCCTTGCACTCAGGAATAAAACAGGAACGCCGGAAAAAGCCGGATCCTCTCTCATTTTTTTCATAAGAGAAAATCCGTCCCCATCCGGCAGATTCACATCCAGGATAATAAAATCCGGCATCGCTGTCCTCATCTCGTCCATGGCGCCTTTGCAGTCCGCAGCGAGCGTGATGTTTTGGTATCCTTCCCGCGAAAGAAAGGTGCGCAGCATCGCCCGCAGCTCGAAATTATCATCCACGATCAGTATTCTGTTGTCATAAATCGTCTCTTTCATGATGTTTATTATAGCAAAAGAGTCCGTTTTTTTCATCCGTTCACCGGATTTGTAAGCTTAAGTTAAGGCTTTTTGCGGAATATCCCGCTCGTGAGGAAAATAAAGAGCAGGAATGCCGCCGCAACACACATCCAGAAAACAAACAGCCCCGTTCCCCGCGTAACGAACATATCATAATATCCCTTCAGGTAAATCACGGAAATGATCAGCGGCACAAAGAGCGCCATATATCCCCTGAGACCTGCCGGAAATTTCATGCCCTTTCCGGTATCCGCTTCGCTGATAAACGCCTGCCATCCCCATCCGCACTTTGCCGTACAGAACAGTACAAATACCATCGCTCCCAGCGGAAGGAGGTTATTTGACACGAGGAAATCCTCCGCATCCATGATGGTAGAGCCCGCACCGAGCGGCTCTATGCCCTTCAGCAGATTAAACCCGAAAATACAGGGAAGCACGAGCACAGCCATCGCGGCTGCATTGATTCTCGTGGACTGTCTGCGGCTTAAGCCGAACAGATCCATGCCGTAGGAAATAATATTTTCGTATACGCCGATGATCGTCGTAAGCGCCGCAAACGACAGGAAAACAAAGAATGCCGTTCCCACAAGACGCCCTGCCGGCAGATTTACAAAGATATTCGGCAGCGTCATAAAGATCAGCGGCGGTCCGGCCGTCGGCTCGATATCAAAGGCAAAGCATGCCGGGATGATGATCATACCCGCCATCAGCGCGACGAAGGTATCCAGCGCTGAGATCACGACCGCTTCTCCCGCAAGAGACTGTTCCTTTTTCAGATAGGATCCAAAGATCGACATGCCTCCCATACCGACGGAAAGCGTAAAAAAGGACTGGCTCATCGCCCCGTAAATGATATTCCCCAATCCGAGCTCCCCGATCTTTGAGAAATCCGGAAAAAGGTAAAAACGCACGCCCTCCTCCGCACCGTCCATAAACAGGGAATTGACCGCAAGCAGTACCATGATAATGAGAAGTCCTGACATCATGAATGTGGAGCTTCGCTCCACGCCGTTCTGAAGGCCGCGTCCGCAGATGAAAAATCCAAGCGCCACGACAAGCCAGGTCCAGATCAGAAGCGTTGCGGGAGAGCCTGTCATATTTTCATAAAAAGCGCCTACTGCCTGTGTATCCGCTCCTTCAAAGCTCCCGAGCGCAAAATGCACCGCATAGTAGATCACCCATGCCGCCACAGTCGAATAAAACATCATAAGCAGATAGTTTCCGGCGATCCCAAGCCATTTCAGTCTGTGCCATCTGGTTCCCTCAGGTTCAAGCATATCAAACGACTTCGCCGTGGATTTTCCGGCTGCCCTGCCGACTGCAAACTCACACACCATGATCGGAGTTGCCAGAAGCAAAAGAAACAGCAGATAAAACAAAATAAAAACACCGCCGCCGTAAAGACCCGCCATGTACGGAAACTTCCATACATTTCCAAGTCCGATCGCGCAGCCGGCGCTCACAAAAATAAACCCCAATCTCGATTTAAACTGTTCTCTCTCCATGTTGCCCCTTTTTCCTTCTCCCCCTGCTTTTCGCGTCCCTGTTGCCCTGTTACTTTCTCACGCAAAAGCGTTTGTGTATTAAAGCATTAATTTTAAAAAATTGCACCTCACAGCATGCGCTATGAGATGCAGTTTTATGTATCATAACATGTATTTATATCTGAGTCAATACAGCTTTGCAGCTGCTTTCGCAGTCGTGTCAGCCGGTCGTATCAGCAGCATCGGATTAGCAGATACCCTGTGCGAGCATGGCATCAGCCACTTTTTCAAAGCCTGCCACATTCGCGCCTACAACGAAGTTGCCCTCGTGACCGCAGCGCTTTGCCGCGTCTGCCGTCTTGTGGTAAATGTTCACCATGATGTCCTTAAGCTTCGCATCCACCTCAGCAAAGGTCCAGCTCTGGCGCTCGCTGTTCTGGCTCATCTCGAGTGCGGAAGTTGCAACGCCGCCTGCGTTTGCCGCCTTTGCCGGCATGTAGAGGATTCCTTCGCTGACAAAATAGTTTGTTGCGTCCAGCGTGGACGGCATGTTTGCGCCCTCCGCTACTGCGAAGCATCCGTTTTTCTTAAGGCACTGTGCGTCCTCAAGGTTAAGCTCGTTCTGCGTTGCGCAGGGAAGTGCGATATCGCACGGAACGCTCCAGATTCCCTTTCCTTCATGGTAGGAAGCAGAAGCAACCGCATCCGCATACTCTTTGATGCGTCCGCGCTTTACTTCCTTGATCTCTTTTACAAGGTCAAGCTGAATGCCTTCCGGGTCCACGATATAGCCGTTGGAGTCAGAGAGCGCGATGACCTTTGCGCCATGCTCCTGTGCCTTTTCACATGCGTAGATCGCAACGTTTCCTGATCCGGAGATAACAACAGTCTTTCCGGCAAGCTCTTTTCCGGCATTCTTCAGCATTTCATCGAGGATATAGATGAGACCGTAGCCCGTCGCTTCTTTTCTGGCAAGAGAACCGCCGTAGGTCAGTCCCTTTCCGGTAAGCACACCTTCATACAGTCCCGTAATGCGCTTATACTGTCCGTAGAGGTATCCGATCTCTCTTCCGCCTACGCCGATATCGCCCGCCGGAACGTCGCAGTCCGCGCCGATATGACGATAGAGTTCCGTCATAAAGCTCTGGCAGAATGCCATGACCTCACGGTCTGATTTTCCCTTCGGATCAAAATCAGAGCCGCCCTTGCCGCCGCCGATCGGAAGACCGGTCAGGGAATTTTTGAACACCTGCTCAAATCCAAGGAATTTCAGGATACTCTGGTTTACGGACGGGTGAAGGCGAAGGCCTCCCTTATACGGTCCGATCGCGGAGTTGAACTGGACGCGGTAACCGCGGTTTACCTGAACATTTCCCGCATCATCTACCCATGGTACACGGAAGGAAATAATGCGCTCCGGCTCCACCATCCGCTCCAGAAGACCGGCTTTTCTGTAGGTTTCCTCGTTCTGCTCGATCACGGGCTTTAAGGACTCAAGAACTTCCTTAACCGCCTGCAGGAACTCCGGCTCATGCTCATTCTTCTTTGCTACCTGTGCATAAATCTCATCAACGTATGACATTCTGCTGTCCTCCTATGGTGTTTTATCCTCTAAGTGTCCTAACCGTTTTAACTGCATCCCCGGTCATTGCGCTGATTTTATCAAACTCTCCCGCGATTATCAAGTCTTTCTTTACCATCCAGGAGCCTCCGATCGCGGCAACCGCCGGAAGTTCCAGATACTCCTGCATGTTTTTTTCACTCACGCCTCCCGTCGGGATAAACCTGATTCCGGGAAACGGACCGCAGAGCGCCTTGATCATGGCTGTGCCTCCTGCCTGGGACGCAGGGAAAAATTTGAGCACTTCAAGTCCTCTCTTTACGCCCTGCATCACTTCTGACGGCGTCATAACCCCCGGATATACCGGGATATTCTCTCCGATGCAGTAATCCACAACCTCAGCATCAAATCCGGGACTTACAATAAATTTTGCCCCGGCCGCTCTGGCACGTTTCACCTGCTCAACTGAAAGAACAGTTCCCGCTCCTACAAGCATTTCCGGAAAACGCGCGGAAATCCGTCTGATCGCCTCCTGTGCACAGGCTGTACGGAAGGTCACCTCGGCACAGCCGAGCCCTCCGCGGATCAAAGCCTCTGCAAGCGGTTCTGCCTCTTCAGCATCATTCAGCACTACGACCGGGATCACGCCAAAGGCACCCAGTCTTTCATTCATCTCCCCAAACATCGCCATACCCTCCATTCCCTTCTCACAGATACCTTCTTACAGGGAAGCAAGCTGCTCCCTTACCTTTTTCAGCATTTCCTCGTATTTCGCGAGCTTTGCCTTCTCCTCTTCGATCTTTGCAGCCGGCGCCTTCGAGATAAACTTCTCATTGGACAGCATGCTGTTGGAGCGCTTCAGCTCTCCCTCAAGCCTTGCTTCCTCTTTCTTCAGGCGTTCCTTTTCTTTCTCCAGATCTACAAGATCCGCAAGCGGAAGGTAGAGCGCCGCATTTGATACCACTGCGGATACCGCATTCGGCTCGATCCCGTCCTTATTCTTCTGACAATGTACTTCACCTGCGCCGCAGAGCGTCGCAAATACTTTTTTCGTGCTCTCAAATGTATCCAGCACCGTTTCATCCTCTGATACGACATACACGGCTGCTTTCCGGCTTGGCGGCACGTTCATGTTTGTCCGCACGGTGCGGATCGCCCTTACCGCCTCGCGGATCGCCTCCACCTGTTTTTCCTCAGCCTCAAAGTTCCGGTCCGCACGGTATTCCGGATAGGCGGAGATCATGATCGATTCCTCCCGGTCCTGAATATTGGTAAAGATCTCCTCCGTAATGAACGGCATAAACGGATGCAGAAGCTTAAGCGCGCCGATGAGAACCGTCTTTAACGTCCAGAGCGCCGCCGCCTTCGTCCCGTCATTTTCCGCATAGAGCCTCGGCTTTACCATCTCAATATACCAGTCGCAGTATTCATCCCAGATAAATCCGGTCACGTTATCAAGCGCAATGCCCAGCTCAAAGCTCTCCATATTTCTCGTTACGGTTTCAACGAGCCGGTTGAACTTCGAGAGGATCCAGCGGTCCGCGATCGTAAGGTCTGAAACAAGCGCCTCCTCCGAAGCTCTTTCTGCCGCGGCTGCCGCGTCCTTCGCCTTGTCGAGGTTCATCATGATGAAGCGGGTCGCATTCCACACCTTGTTGGCAAAATTGCGCTCGTTCTCCACCTTCTCCCAGTAGAAACGCATGTCATTTCCGGGCGCGTTTCCGGTCAGCAGCGCGGCGCGCAGCGCATCCGCTCCGTACTTGTCGATCACCTCCAGCGGATCGATACCGTTTCCGAGCGACTTCGACATCTTCCGTCCCTGTGAATCGCGGACAAGCCCGTGCATCAGCACCGTATGGAACGGGCTCTTTCCGGTCTGCTCCACACCGGAGAAGACCATACGGATGACCCAGAAGAAAATAATATCATACCCCGTAACAAGCACATCCGTCGGATAGAAATACTTGAATTCCGGTGTCTCGTCCGGCCAGCCAAGCGTCGAAAACGGCCACAGCGCGGAGGAAAACCAGGTATCAAGCGTATCCTCATCCTGCGTAAAATGTGTGCAGCCGCACTTCGGGCATTTCTCCGGCGCGTGCTCTCCTACGGAAACCTCCCCGCATTCATCACAGTAATACGCCGGGATACGGTGTCCCCACCAGAGCTGGCGGCTGATGCACCAGTCCTTGATATTGTCGATCCAGTGCAGATAAGTCTTTGCATAATTTTCCGGAACAAACTTAAGCTCTCCGGTCTCAAGCACCCTGCGGCAGTCCTCCGCAAATTTGTCCATGCGTACGAACCACTGCGGCTTGATCATCGGCTCAACCGTCGTTCCGCAGCGGTCATGCGTGCCGACGTTATGGCTGTGCGGCACAACCTTCACGAGAAGTCCCTGCGCCTTCAGATCCTCCACCATGGCGGCTCTTGCCTCATAGCGGTCCATGCCGTCATACCTGGAACCCGGACATAAGATCGTCGCGTCATCATTCATGATATTGAGTTCCGGAAGATTATGGCGTTTTCCAACCTCGAAATCATTGGGATCATGCGCCGGCGTGATCTTTACGCATCCGGTTCCAAATTCCCTGTCCACATATTCATCCGCGATCACGGGAATTTCCCTGTCCGTAAGCGGAAGCTTAAGCATTTTTCCGATCAGATCCTGATAGCGTTCATCCTCGGGATTGACAGCCACAGCCGTATCTCCGAGCAGGGTCTCCGGACGTGTCGTTGCGATCTCGACAAATCTGCCTTCCTCCCCTGCGATCGGATAATTGATATGCCAGAAAAATCCGTCCTGATCCTCATGAATGACTTCCGCATCGGAAATGGAGGTCCGGCAGACCGGACACCAGTTGATAATACGGCTGCCCTTATAGATATAGCCTTTTTCATACAGTCTGATAAAGACGGTCTGCACGGCCTTCGAGCAGCCCTCGTCCATCGTAAAGCGCAGTCTGTCCCAGTCTGCGGACGCGCCCATCTTGTGCATCTGCTTTATGATCCGGCTCTCATACTCCTCTTTCCATGCCCAGGCTTCCTTCAGAAATCCCTCGCGCCCGAGCGCGTGCTTGTCCTTGCCCTCGGACTTCAGCTTATTGATGACCTTGACCTCCGTCGCGATCGCGGCATGATCCGTTCCGGGCTGCCACAGCACCTCGTATCCCTTCATCCGCTTATAACGGCAGATGGAATCCTGCAGCGTATTATCAAGCGCATGTCCCATGTGAAGCTGTCCGGTCACGTTTGGCGGCGGCATCATCACGGAAAACGGCTTTTTGTGCGGATCCATCTTTGCATGGAAATATCCCTTTTCAAGCCACTTTTTATAAATCTCAGGTTCCATCTTCTGCGGTTCGTAATTCTTTTCAAGTTCTTTCATTGATCACCTGTCTCCTATCCAGTTTCATTCTCCGGTATTCATTTTTCCATTTTCGAATCAGCTCGCTGATCGCTTCCCTGCGCTTTACGATATCAAGCGCCTCCAGCGCTTCCAGTTCCCGGAATGCTGCCGACTGGTACGCACGCTGTTTTGCGGCTTCAAAGCCGCTGTCCGGTTCCGTATCCGCCGCCTCTCCGGCTGCCTTCCCGTCTGTTTCTCCGGCTGTTTCTCCGACTGCTTCCCCGGGTTCTTCCAGGGGAAGATCGTCTGAGGTCTCACCTGTGCCGGCATCCTGCCGCGGCATATACTGCTCCAGCAGGACCCGCAGCCTCGCGGCCCGTTCTCCGGGGCATAAGGCATCCGCGTCGGCAAGGGCGGAAAGCGCCTCTTTTTTTTCAAACAGCATGGCTCTGACCGAAGCGATATCGCAGAGCACATCCGCACGCCTCTGCCGGATGCGTTCCCGTACCCGTTCGGCCGCCCTGCGCTCCTGCTCCGAAAGGAGCTCATTTTCTTCTTCAAAGCACCGGATCGCCGCCAGATACCGCCTTAAACCAAACAGCGCGGCGCCTCTCGCATGCGCATGATCCTCCCTGCTCTGGCTTCGGTAAAAGGCAAGCCTTCTGCGGCATGTCTCCACCTCCCCGGCACTGTAATAATTGCAGTCCCTGAGGATCTCTCCCAGCACATCGTCCGTCCCGTCCCCGCCCTGGGCCGCCGACACCGCCATGATCTGATCGATGCGTGCAGCCAGATAGCCTGCCGAAAGCGCATCCCGGAACCAGTCCAGAAGCTCAGGCGATATGAGATCATGCATCGCCAGAAGCGGATAATTATATATGATATAGCAGAGTTCCTGCAGCGAGCGGATCCTCAGATTCATCGTCTCGATATAGTAAGGAATCTCCGCTTCCTTTTTGCATAATAACAGGCTCATCAGATTTCAATCTCCTCATAGATACAGGCATCCGTTCCCGGAAAGATCTCCCCGAAGCCCTTATCGCGCAGACAGAGCTTAAGCTTTCGCGCACTGCTAAAAGAGAGTTCGATCTGTACCCTCGTACAGCGGTCCGGACGTGTCGGAAATCCCATCAGGGGAATCTTCACGTTCTTTTGTTTGCGGCTCTTATCCACCGGAACAATGTCAATGCCGATATAATCCTGACGGCTGGGGATGACCTCCACACGGCCTCCGGCCTCCGTCCAGGGCGTTCCGGCCTCCGTAAGCAGGATGCGTTCTTCCCTGGTCCGCGTCATGACCTCCATGCTGATATCGGAGGCGATTCTGCTTTCACAGAGGAAAATATACGGAAACGCGCTCTCGGGTCTCTGCCTGTCATTTGCCGCTTCCGAAGCGCCTCTTGCAAACAGCCCGCTTTCAGACAGAACCTTGCGCCGTCTGCAGATAAGTTCGCAGAACTGCGGGAAGTGTTCGGTCTCCTCAAATCCCTTTCCTGTCAGGAATACGGCGGAATAATTCTTCCTTGCCATCACACGTCCTGCAAAGGAGGCAAGAATGCTGTCCCCAAGCTTTCTGCCTGCCTCATTTTTCAGGATATCCAGACTGAAGCCCTCGTCCATCGGCGCGCCTTCTCCCGCCACACTCTGGCGTCGGATGCCGCGCAGCACCTTCATCTCGTAATAAAACAGTTTTTCCTCTGACAGATTGAACACTGCCACCGTACTGTTGTAAAGATCGCGGTCACGGCTCAGAACATAATACATCATCGCTTCCGTATGTCCGATCAGCCTGATGCGCTCTTCGGGAATGCCGAGCGGAGATACGGCGGAGCGCACAGTCTCCTCCGCTTCCTCCGACAGAACCGGCACTGTAATGACAAGCTCCGTTACCGCCTCCGGCAGGGAAAGCGGCTCCTCACCGGATAAAAGCTCTGAAAGCGCCTCCTTCAGAAAAACAGAAAGCAGCGCCCTGCCCCTGTAACAGGTTCCGCCGATCGTCGCCGTTCCATTGCGCAGGGCAAGCCGCAGAAGCTTATCGACCAGCACGCCGCCTCCGCCGAGGGTCCTGCGGTAGGCTTCCTCCCCGATGGAGAAAAGCTCCTTTTCCCGGTCCCTGCAGATGACGGTCGGTATGCTGACCGTATTGTCATTTCCATATATATGCAGCTCTGTATAATCACTGCACAGATCTATTCCGACTGCATTTGCCATGCATCAAACTCCCTGTTCCTCAATTCCAAATAATGCCCTGCCCGTTTCGTCCTGAAGGACGTAGTCCTTCATCCGTACAAGAAGCTCTTCTTCTTTTCCCGAAAGCAGCAGGGAAGTCATCTCATCCAGACGCTCTTTTCTCGTCCCGATCGCGTGGGAAGGCTGACGTTTTCCGGATATCGTGCCTTCCGCTGCAGGCTCTTCCGCGCCTTCCGCATTTCTGTCATAGATCACATAATGCAGCTCGTCATCCGAAAACAGCTCGGTTTCTTTTATGTAAATGCCCTGATAGATTCTCGTCATTTCCTCTTCCCGGAAATCCTGGTCCTCAGGTTCGATCTTCATGAGCAGCCTCGGTTTTTGGAACCGGCTGCCGTGATACTCGATCACAGTCTTTCCCGCTGCCTTTTCCGGCAGTTCGATCCATTTTTCGAGTTCCGGAAAATAGGAGAAGATCAGGCCTTCCCTGCAAAGGATCTCCGTAAGCTCTGTCAAAAGCGCGCGCACCGAAACAGGCTGCTCTCCCGAACGGCATGAAATATATTTTGTCCACGCCATCAGATAGATGCTCGGAAGCTTTGCCCTGTCCGCCGCCGCATCCAAAATATCGCGCAGTGCGTCAAATACCGTTTCCGGAACAGTTTCCCCGTCCACAAAATAATCGCTTGCACGCACAGACAGATAGGCCCGCACGAGAAGCTCCCTGGGATCGGTCCTGCTGTAGATCGCAAAGGTCTCATCGAGATGGGACCTTACGCCTGAAAACAGCTTCGTGATCAGCGTCCGTTCCGGAAGCTGGGAGGTTTCCGCTCCCGCCGCATCCGCCGCAGAAAGAATGGCATACAGGTCTTCCGTCGCCCCTTCATAATACCTTGCAAGACAGGAGAGAAGCTCCCTGTCTCTGGCTCCGTTGTCAAACAGCCGCCGCAGCGCGGCAAGGAAAAACCGCTGCTCCACAGCATCCTTTGGAACCTCATCCGCCGAGATCATTGCAAGGCACAGCGCCCTCAATGCTTCCTCGTCCGCGATCAAAAGGCCGTAACGGCGCAGTACCGCATAAGCCTTCTGGCGTTCGCCGCCTGCTACAAGCGCGCTGAAAATACGGCTTTTCTGCAGCCCTGAAAGACCGTCCACATCGATATCCGGCAGAAAATCCATCGGTCCGCCAAAGGCGATCAGCACCTCTGCTGCCTTTGCGCGCGCATCATGCCGGAGTGGCAGCCTGCGCATAATATTAAGCAGCGCGTCCCGTTCCTGCTCCGAATGAATACTGCCGCCGAGCAGCTTCCTGAGCGTGCCCAGCATGACGGCAGGATGCCCCGGACAGAGCGCAAAGCAGCGCTCAAGCAGCTCATTTCCATCCATAGCCGCTTCCGCCTCATACCGCACACCGCGGTAATATTTTCCAAACCCGTCTATAAACAAAAGCTCCGCATCATCAAAATAGACCGGAACGTACGCGATTCCCTCATAGAGCGGAAAGATCTCCTCTCCCCTGATCTCCGGATAGCGGACAGC
The DNA here is from genome assembly GCA_030524135.1 of Eubacteriales bacterium. Classification (GTDB taxonomy): domain Bacteria; phylum Bacillota; class Clostridia; order Lachnospirales; family Lachnospiraceae; genus Avilachnospira. The sequence goes on along the minus strand of JAUNHA010000007.1, from coordinate 42,390 downwards.
CACCCTGCGCATGCGCGCATCCTGACAGAAGATCCGCTGTGACTTAAGGAGCGCCGGAAGATGCTCCGCCACACGCGCGTCGATCATGTCCGGATAGATCATATGTTTGTAAATGACCGCAAGTCTGTCATCGATCCTGCCGCAGAAAACTGACTGGAATGCATAATCCCGCATCTCAGGCTCATATCTGCGGTAGAGCTCGCTGTCCGGCTCCGTATACTGCAGGACATTTTTGTAAACAACCGATTTGATATTCGGAGACAGGGTGCTGTCATAGGAGAAATACAGAAGAATCTCCCGCGGCATCGGCTCATCATTCCCTTCCGGAAATGCATACAGATAGTATTCATACAGCTGCGTAAGCTTGATATCCCGCTTCACCGCTTCCTCATATACCCGGAATGCAAACAGAGAGGTCTGCCGCTCCCGGATCAGAAGAGCGGTAAGCTCCGTAAAGAGCGTCTCGTCCTCCGGGAGATCGGAAAGGAGGAACGCCTCAAATTCAGACAGCGCCTTCCCGGTCCCGTCAGGATCCGCCGCATCCGGCTCCCCCGCTTCGAGGATATCCGCTTCCGCTTCCGCATCCAGAAGAAGCGCTTCATCATAGACAGATTCTCCTGCTGCCGTAAAACGATAAGGCAGCGAAAACTCGCCCGCGTTCGTGATCAGGCAGATCTTTCCGAAGATAACCGTTCCCGTCTTCAGAAAGGAGGTGTCCACATGGAATATGATCCGGTTTTTGCCTCCGACAAAAACCGCGTTTTCTATCTGTACCCGCGGATTATCCGAATAGCAGAGTCCTCTGAGCGGCGTATTTCCCGCAGAGCGGATCACAAATTCACGTCTTCCGCTCTCTGAAAACCCTACCGGCTCGGAAAAAGCGGCAGGGCTGAGCTCTGCCGTGAGTGTTTCGCTTTCTATCATTCCTTTTGCCAGGCGGTTGATCTTTTCGTTCATCTGTTCTGAGACCTCATCTTAATTCATTCAATTGTAACACATTGGAGTTTCAAATTAAAGCAAAATATGGTAGACTAGGCATTACATATCAGAAAACATAAAGATCGCAAAAAAGGAAACAGACAATGATACAGGAACCGGAAACACTCTATAAACTAATGATCCTCTATATGCTGAAAGAGGTGCATTTCCCGCTTACGAACTCCCAGCTCTCCCAGTTCTTTCTGGACAAGGAATACACGACCTATTTTACGCTGCAGCATGTCCTTCTTGAGCTTACCGGAGATAATCTGATCGTAAGCCGCCGCAGCGGCAGCGTCACCCGCTATGAAATCACACAGGGCGGCATGCAGACGCTTGAATTTTTCGGAAAGGATATCAGTGCGGCGGCTGTCGCGGATATGGATACCTATCTCCAGGAAAACAAGTTCCGTCTGCGTTCCGAGGCGGCCACGACCTCGGAGTATTACAAGGTGGACAGTCTTAACTACAGCATCCGCTGTGAGGTCAGGGAAGGGAAAAACACGCTGATCGGCCTGGATCTTTCCGTTCCCGATGAAAAACAGGCGGAACGCATCTGCGCGGCCTGGCGTGAAAAAAGTCAGGATATCTACAGCTATATCATCCGCAAGCTTTCGGAGTAAGGCTTTTTCTCCGGAAACAGTTCAGGGGAGCCTGGGACCAGAACCGGTCTCAGGCTCCCCTTTTTTATCCGTTTTCAGTCGGGACTTATTCTCCGCACATGCGCGCATTCAGCCCGCGGATGCCCGCAAGGTAAGGACCCTCACTTCCGTCAAGCTGATAAATTCCGCCCTCGGTCAGATGCGAATAGAGCTTCACATTGTCGATCAGCACCTCTCTGTCTGCCGAGATCCTGAGCGACCCCGCCGTCTGCCTTGGGAGCTCGGCGGTATACACGCCGTCTCCGTCCGCGGTGATCACCGTACGCACGTCTCCGACCGTAACCGTGATCCGTGTGCTCTGCTTTGCCACGGCGCGGAAGCTGATGACCGCCTTCTCACGCCCCATATAATTCCGCCCCTTCAGATCCTGCATCAGGGAGGCGCCTGCCGACAGCCTAGCCATCTTTGTGCCGTCTTCTTCCTTCACCGACACGGAGCCGTAGGTCGTCCATCCCCGAAGGCCAAGGCCAAACTCCGGATTGTAGATCAGACTGTCCGCATAATCCCGGTAAGTCCAGATGCCGTACCCGATCGTCGCAGTGCGGAAGACATCTCCCATTCCGGTCAGATAGGTATTGATCTCTTCCTCCGGAAGCCTCGGCAGCGCTTCATAGCCCGGTGTCGTCTCCATGTACAGAAACTGATCCACAAATACAGGTTTTCCCGCGTTCGCCTTCGTCTTTTCGATGAGATGCGCGCTCATGTCACGCGTATCCTTCTGTGAAAGCGCCGTTCCCTCTTCAAATCCCATGCTTGCCGAAAGCATAATGGAACTGTAGGAGGACGTTCCGCAGGGGAAGGTCGCCGCATGGTCAAAGCCTCTTCTGGTTCCGTCCGGTACCAGGTAAGGATCCTGATCAAGCCTGCATTCCATGCTCAGATTTGGAAAAACCTCCTGTGTCTGCAAAAGGAGATCCGAAAGCCACGCGTCATACCACTCCAGAAACAGCCTGTATGCCGGGCTGTCCTGTGCGGGGAACTGGGGCGTGCGCGACTCGTCTTCGTCTCCGTAAAGGGAAAGCAGCTCTTCATACGCATACCTGGAGCTCACGTATTCCGTATATCCCATCTGCGCCGCAAGCTTTCTGCCCGCATAGGTTCCGACCAGATCCTTTTCGATTGCGATAAAATTCCAGAAATCCTCCCAGGTAAGGAAGGCGCCTGCAAAGTTCCGGTAAGAAGACGCCGTTTCATAAACGCGCTTTGCATAGGCCTTCCAGGCATCCTGATAAGCCTCGTCATAGATCAGGCTCTGATACCGCGCGAGCAGATCCGAATTGTCATAATAATCCCAGGTATATCCAAGCCTGATCATAACAGACAGGTCTGCCGCCTCTGCCTTTTCAAACAGCGTGCCAAGCTTTGCAAATGCGTCCTCATTAAATCCGCCTGTCAGATACGGCTGAAATTCTCTCCACGGAACACACAGAATAACCGTATTGAATCCGTCTTCTCTGATCTGCCGGAAGTCCTCGTCGGCATATTCCGTTTCCGTCGACCAGAAATTGATGATCCATTCTCTTCCTGCATAGGTGACCGCACGGACCTGTTCCGTACCTCCGGCTGTCGTTTTGGAAGACACCGCAGCCGATACATTAAAAGCCGGGAAAACCGTGAGCGCAGCGCATAAAACTGCCAGCGCCCCGTATTTGATGCTCTTTTTCCTCATGATTTCCTCAATATAAACAGATTACAGCAGCACGATGCCATGCGCTCTGCAGCTCTCTCTCATTTCTTCCGGCCAGATACTTGCCTGTACCTCGCCCACATGCGCCCTGCCGAGAAGCAGCATGCAAAGTCTGGACTGTCCGATTCCGCCGCCGATCGTGTACGGCAGCTTTTTCTCCATGATCATTCTGTGATAGGGCAGTGAAAGACGCGATTCTTCGCCTGCTTTTTTCAGCTGGCTCAAAAGGCTGTCCTCGGAAACGCGGATGCCCATGGAGGAAATCTCAAGCGCCCTTCCGAGCGGTTCAAACCAGTACAGGATGTCTCCGTTTAACTGCCAGTCATCATAGTCCGGCGCTCTTCCGTCATGCGGCTTTCCATCCCCGAGCTTTTCTCCGATCCGCATGATAAACACGCATCCGTGTTCCCTGCAGATCTCGTTCTCACGTTCCTGCGGTGTCTTATCCGGGAACCGTCTGCGAAGCTCTTCGGAATCAATAAAATAAATCTCTTCCGGAATTCTGTAAACAGCCTGCGGATATTTATACCACACCTCGTGTTCCATGTGCTTGATGACCTTTACAATGGTCCTGACCGCGTCCTTAAGCGTCTCCTCCGTCCGGTCTTCCTTCCGGATGACCTTTTCCCAGTCCCACTGATCCACATAAACGCTGTGGAGATTGTCGAGCTCCTCATCCCTGCGGATCGCATTCATATTGGTATAAAGGCCTTCCCCCGGCTGGAAGCCGTAGCGGTAAAGCGCCATGCGCTTCCACTTTGCAAGCGACTGTACAACTTCGGTCTCTTCGCCCGGCAGCGCCTTCAGGTCAAAGCTGACCTTGCGCTCCACGCCGTTCAGATCGTCATTCAGGCCGGAGCTTTTCTCCACAAACAGCGGTGCCGAAATACGCTCCAGATTCATTTCCTTTCCGAACTCTTTCTGAAAGGTATCGCGGATATATTTGATCGCCTCCTGCGTTTCCCGCACGGAAAGCTTTGCATCATATGCCTCTGGCAAAATCAGTGCCATACTGTGTTTCCTCCTCTGAATTTGTTTATCAGGTATCGTGTTCGATCAGCCTTGCAAGCTCTGCAAGCTCTTCTTCCGTGACGTCCCTGTAGGCGCCCTCCGGAAGATCGCCAAGCTCAATGTTCATGACGCGGACACGCTTCAGCCTGTCCACATAGTTTCCAAGCGCGTCACACATTCTCCGGATCTGACGGTTCAGTCCCTGTGTGAGCACGATATTGAAGGTGTGATCATCGATCTTCGTCACCCTGCAGGGCTTTGTCATCACGTTGACATACTCCCTGCCGCGCGCTCTTTTTCTGTCCTTGTCGGAAGCGTCGATGACGGGGATATTGATCTCCACACCCTCGCTCATCTGCTTGAGAAACGCCGCCGTCAGCTTTCTGCGGCAGCGCACGATATATTCCTTCTCATGCCCGTAGCGCTGACGGTTGATCTTGTTGACCAGATCTCCCTGGTTGGTCAGAAGGATGATGCCCTCCGACTCCTTATCAAGTCTTCCGATCGGGAAGATCCGGACCGGATAGTCGATATATTCGATGATATTGGTCGCCTTGTCATTGGTGGAAGTCGTACAGACGATCCCCCGCGGTTTATGAAATGCGATCAGGACGGGCGCATCTCTGTGTGCGGTCCCCACCGGTTTTCCGTCGAGGCTCAGTGCATCCTCCGCACTGATCTTCTGTCCGAGCTCCGCGGGCTTTCCGTTGACCAGAACGCGTCCCTCCTCCACCAGCCGGTCCGCCTCGCGTCTCGAGCAGATTCCAAGCTCCGACAGATATTTATTTAATCTCACCTGTTCCATCTGCTGATACTCCTTTGTCGTTCCCGCCGCGCCCCGACAGACGCATAAAAAGGCATGCATCGCCGAAGCTGAAGAATCTGTAGCGCTCCCTGACTGCCTCACGATAGGCCGCCAGCACCTTTTCCCGGTCTGAAAGCGCCGAGACCAGCATGACGAGCGTGGACTGCGGCAGATGGAAATTGGTGATCAGCGCATCGATCAGCTTCCATTCATAGCCGGGATAGATAAAGATTTCCGTCCATCCGGACTGTGCTTTCAGGATATATTTCGGGATAATTTTCCCGTTACAATCAATATATCTTTCTTTTCCTTCTATTATTTCTTTTTTAACAGAAGAATTTCCGTCTTTTTCCGTCCGCTCCAGAACCGTAAAGTCAGGATTTGGGACTGCCGCCGATTCGAGGGTTCTCGTGGAAGTGGTCCCTACGGAAATGATCCTGTGTCCCGCGGCGATCGTCTCATTGACGAGCGCTGCAGTTTCCTCCGTCACGATATAGAACTCTGAATGCATGTGATGTTCTTCGATGTGCTCCGCCTTTACGGGCCGGAACGTTCCAAGTCCTACGTGCAGGGTAACGTGCGCGATCCGCACGCCTTTTTCCTCTATCCTGGAAAGCAGCTCCTTCGTAAAATGAAGTCCTGCCGTCGGTGCCGCCGCCGAGCCGTCATGCTCTGCATATACCGTCTGGTAACGGTTTCTGTCCTTCAGCTTGTGGTGAATATAGGGCGGAAGCGGCATCTCCCCGAGGCGGTCAAGCACCTCTTCGAAGATACCCTCGTAATAAAAGCGTACGAGACGGTTTCCCTCTTCCACGATATCCAGGATCTCCGCGCGCAAAAGCCCGTCTCCAAAGGAAACGCGCGCGCCCGGCTTAAGCTTCTTTCCTGGCTTTACAAGGCACTCCCAGACGTCCTGTTCCCCGCGTTTTAAGAGCAGAATCTCGACATTTGCCCCCGTATCCTCTTTCACGCCGATCAGCCTCGCCGGAATGACCTTTGTGTCGTTGATCACAAGGCAGTCGCCGGGCTCCAGATAATCCATTATGTCATAAAAATGCCTGTGGCTTACCGCGCCG
>JAUNHA010000007.1:31721-36071 GCA_030524135.1 Eubacteriales bacterium | reverse complement strand
GCCGGGCTCCAGATAATCCATTATGTCATAAAAATGCCTGTGGCTTACCGCGCCGTTGTCAATATCCATGACCATCAGCCGCGAGGAGCTCCTGTCTTCGAGCGGGTCCTGCGCGATCAGCTCCTCCGGAAGCTCATAATCAAAATCCTTTACGTCCATCATTGTGCCGTTTCTCCCTCCGGAGATGTCTGTTCCGTCGTCTGTTCAGCTGTTTGTTCAGCGGTCTGCTCCGTTGTCTGTGCCGTCTCCTGCACGGTTTCCGCCGTCGTCTCTTCTCCTGTGTCCTGCTCAATGACAAGTCCGCCCGTAAGATCCGAATCCTCCGCATTGAGGAAGAGGTTCACCTCCTGCTCCTGATTCAAATCAGGTGCGGTCTCGTTGTAGATCTCGCCGTTCATAAAGGACGTGTAAATGAGCGCAAGGCTGCTGTCCGAAGCGAGCATCGTCCTTAGTTCGCTGTCCACCTCTTCCTGCATGGAAACGACAGCGGGATGCTGCAGCTTTTCATTGATATACTGTACGATATCACTGCCGAGATGTTCCCCGATCACATAGCTTCCGTCCGCCTGCTTTGTAACATAGCAGTACATAATGCCCGGTGCATTCGTATCCGTTCTTCTGAAATTGATCTTATAGCGGATCAGGCAGAGTTTCGAATTCTCATCCAGCCCCGGCATCGTATAGACCGTAATGCCGTCATAGGACTGGATCCAGGATGCCTGCGCGCGAAGGCGCTTCTCCATCTCGGGCCTTCCCGTATCCGAGGTTCTGCCGAAGAGGCGGTAAAGCGTCCCCACATCCGCCGAAAGACGCGCGGCAAAGTACTGGTCGATCGTACTGACAAGCGCGGAATCCTCAGTGCGTACCGGTGCGTCCGGATCCGTCTCCTCTTCGGAAGCACTTTCCTCCTGTGCCGCATTCTCTGCATATGCCGCATTTTCCGGCTCTCCGCCTGCTTCTGCGGAAAGCTCCGTTGCCGCGGACGGCGTATCCGCCAATCTTTCGCTCATGTCTCCCGCACCGGTAACCGCCTCTGCCACGAGAATCACGATCAGCAGCAGAATGCAGACCGCAGGAATTACTAAGAGACGGCCATATTCTCCGAGAAACTCCTCCATGGAAAATCCTGAAGCATACGCCGTCTTCTTCTTAGCCCTTTTCTTTTCTTTTAATGCGCCGGAGGACTTGAAGAACTTGTCCTCAATATCCTCCAGCGTCTGAAATCTTCTGTCTTTTTTCTTCATTAGTTCAGCTTCTTAACATAAACACCGTTTTCATCTACCTGATAGGTGTTGTTGATCACGGTATTCGTTGCCATTGTTCCGTCCTTCTGCAGATAGTAGGACTTTCCGTCGTCCGTCACCCACTTTTCTGTTACCATCGCGCCGTTCTGCGGGTTGAAATAATACCATGCGCCGTTTGAGAAATGTCTCCATCCGGTCGCCATGTAGGTCGTATCGTCAAACCAGTAGGTGCTTCCGTTCAGATCCAGCCATTCAGATTTGCAGAGAGAGCCGTTCGGCTTCTTATACTGCCACTGGGTATCCGATACCTTGATCCAGCCCGCTCCGCTCTGGGTGCTGCCGGTCGTGGTGCCCGTGCTCTGGCTTCCGCCTGAAACGCCGGCTGCCTGCAGCAGCTTTACACCGTAGTCAAAGAGCGCCTTCGTATCGTCATACTGCTTCTGCTTGGATTTGAATACGACAGCGATCAGCTCGTGTCCGTCCTTTACCATGGCAGTCGTCAGGGTATTGCCCGCCTTGGACGTATATCCGGTCTTTCCGCCGATCACGCCCGCATAGTATCTGCTGTCCGAAGGGTTCAGCATCTTGTGTCCGTTGGTAATGGCAAGCTGTCCTCTGTTCTTTGAAGCGGGCAGCGTGTAATTGATCGTGCTGGAAATCGTCCTGACAGTCGTGTTGTCAAGCGCCGCCTTCGTGATCAGTGCCATGTCATGTACCGTCGTATAATGATTGTCATCGTTCAGTCCGGATGCGTTTACAAAATTTGTATTATTACATCCGAGCTCCTTTGCGCGCTGATTCATCAGCTGTGCAAATGCAGCCTGGCTGCCGGAGATCTTTTCACCGAGACCGTTCGCAACCTCACATGCCGACTTCAGCAAAAGCGCATAGAGGGAGTCCTTCACGCTGAGTGTGTCTCCGGTGTCGAGCGACACGTTCGCCGCACCGGATTCAAGACCGTGCGTCGCCGTCTGGGAATAGGTCACCGTATCCGTAAGCTGCAGGCGCTCTGCCGTAAGCAGCGCGGTCATGAGCTTTGTCGTGGATGCCGGATGCATATGCGTATCCGCATTTTTTCCATACAGGGTCTGCCCTGTGGTGGCGTCATACAGAATTGCAGCTTCGGACGCTACCTGCGGCTGCGCGATGCTCGTATCGATCCGGATCTGTCCTGCCGCGGTGCCGGTCTGCTGTGTGGTATCCGTCTGCGTCGTACCGGTCGTGCTGCCCGGCTGCTGTGCCGTCCCGGTGCTGCTCTGCTGGCCGTTTATAACGGTGCCTGAGGTTCCGCTGTTTCCCGTTGTCGTTCCGCTTCCGGAATTTCCGACCACGCCCGGTCCGGAATTTACATATTCATTCGCGCTTCTGCCGTTTGAGCCTACCACAAGGTAGCCGTCAGATCCGTAAACCTTACTTCCCGTTGGGCCGGTATCGGATACAAAACTGCCCTCTCCGTTTACAGCGCCCGGCTGCTGCGCCGTAACCACGCTGTCCGCATAGGCGGTCTGAGCCAGAAGCATTGCTGCTGCCAGTGCGGCCGCACACAGTCTCGTTGTTTTTCTAAGCATATCGGAAACTCCTTTTTCAATCTGTCTTCGGGCGTAAGTATAACATAATTCACTGGTCAATAAAACCCTCTTATACTTACAAAACATTTACACTTCTCTGAAATCGTTAGGATTGCCGTTTGAATCAGTCTCTGCGGTTTCTTTGTTTTTTTCTGCTTCACCCGGATTTGCTTCATCCTGATTTTCTTCATCCGCAGGTTCTTCGTCCGCATCCTTTTTCGCTCCCGGCATCGCAGGGATCACGATATTCGCCTCGCGAAGCACCTCCTCAAAGGAGCTTTTTTCCGGCTTTTTCTCCTCTGCCTTTTCCGGCACGGAAGCCGCTTCCCCACGGTTTTCCGCTGAAGCTTCGGAAGCTTCGCTCTCGTCCGGGGCGGTATTTTCTTCCTCCGGCTCCGGGATTCCCTTTGCCCGGCGGTAGATCCGCATGAACTCCTTGCCGGTGATCGTTTCTTTCTGAATCAGATATTCCGCGATCTCATCCATGACCTCACGGTTTTCGGAAAGGATCCGCTTCGCCTCATCATAAGCCTTCTTCAGCATTTCCATCACGACGCCGTCGATCTGCGCCGCGGTATCCTCGCTGCAGTTGAGCACCGTTCTTGCGGACAGGTACTGATCCTGCGTCTTTGCGAGCCCCATCAGGCCGAACGTCTCGCTCATGCCGTACTGCGTCACCATGGCGCGCGCGATATCCGTCGCCTGCTCGATGTCATTGGCAGCGCCTGTCGTGATCGTGTCAAATACAAGCTCCTCCGCCGCGCGTCCGCCGAAGGCCGTTACAAGCCTTGCCTCCAGCTCCTTCTTTGACATCAGGTATTTTTCTTCCTCCGGAACCTGCATCACGTAGCCGAGCGCACCCATGGTACGCGGCACGATCGTGATCTTCTGCACCGGTTCCGCATCCTTCTGGATCGCCGCGATCAGCGCGTGTCCGACCTCGTGATAGGAAACGATTCTCCGCTCCTCTTTTGAGAGGATGCGGTCCTTCTTTTCCTTGCCGACCAGCACGATCTCCACCGCCTCGAACAGATCCTTCTGGCTGACCGCCTTGCGGCCCTCCTTGACCGCCATGATCGCGGCCTCGTTCATCATATTTGCAAGGTCCGCTCCGACCGCGCCGCTCGTCGCAAGCGCAATTTCATCAAAGTTGACCGTCTTGTCGAGCTTTACATCCTTCGCGTGCACCTTGAGAATGTTCACTCTGCCTTTCAGATCCGGCTTTTCCACGATCACACGCCGGTCAAACCGGCCCGGACGCAGCAATGCGGGATCCAGAATCTCCGGTCGGTTTGTCGCGCCAAGCACCATAATGCCCTTACCCGCGTCAAAGCCGTCCATCTCCGAGAGAAGCTGGTTGAGCGTGTTTTCGCGCTCGTCGTTCCCTCCGTAGCGGGAATCGCGCGACTTTCCGATCGCGTCGATCTCATCGATAAAGATAATGCAGGGAGCTGTATTGCCCGCCTGCTTAAACAGATCGCGCACGCGCGAAGCGCCGACGCCGACAAACATTTCCACAAAATCCGATCCGGAAAGCG
>JAUNHA010000007.1:28029-31621 GCA_030524135.1 Eubacteriales bacterium | reverse complement strand
ACGCGCGAAGCGCCGACGCCGACAAACATTTCCACAAAATCCGATCCGGAAAGCGAATAGAACGGCACCTTCGCCTCTCCCGCCACAGCCTTTGCAAGCAGCGTCTTTCCGGTTCCGGGCGGTCCCACGAGAAGCGCTCCTTTCGGGAGCTTTGCGCCGATGGAACGGTATTTACCCGGGTTGTGCAGGAAGTCAACAATCTCAACGAGAGATTCCTTCGCCTCGTCCTCGCCTGCCACATCCGCAAAGGTCACACCGGTTTCCTTTTCCATATACATCTTGGCGTTTGATTTGCCGACACCCATGATGCCGCCGCCTCCGCCCATGCGCCGCATCATCAGGCTCATGACGAGGAAAATACCGACAAACGGCAGCACAAGCCCGATCATGATATCCCAGATCACGCCTGTTGTATCGGGCTTTTCATAATTGATCGTAACGCCCGCCGCACGAAGCTCCGGCAGAAGCCCCTGGTCGCCGTTCGCACCCTTGATTACCGTATAATAATGGATCAGCGGGGAATAGTTTCCGCTGTGTTCCCCGTCGATCTGAATCGATATCTGCGTATCTCCGATCACAACGGAAGAGACCACGCCCTCATCCACCATCTCGTAAAATTTGTCATAGGAAACCTCTTCCTCCGACTTATCCCGCATCAGCGAGCTTCCCCAGTTCATCAGGAACAGACTGAGCATCGCTGCAACAAGGATCATGACCAGATTCTGGCCAAAAGGATACTGCGGTTTCTGGCCGCCCCCGCCACGGTTCTGTTTCTTTTGATCCATTCGACTTTACTCCAATTCCGGGCTTTCATGAAGCCCCGCTATCATTTTCCCGCCGCTTTCTTTCCGCTTTTGCTTCCGTTTTGCTTCCGGAAAGCTGTCCGCCCGAGGGCGTCCGGTTATTTTACGTCCTTTTTTATCTCCTCCCGAAGCCTTTCGGGACGCATCTTTTCAAGAACCGGTTCATTTGTAAACATCATGCCGAGCTTTTTGAACATCTGCTCGTCCACGTGGGAGAGCATGCAGGAGGTATGCACCTGTGCCCCCCGCAGTCTGGGAAGCGCCGCCATCGCAAGCCTTGCGTTTTCATCCGTCGCCGCGCTCATCGAAAGCGCGATCAGCGTCTCATCCATGTGAAGCGCCGGATTGCCCGCGCCCAGATACTCATGCTTTAATGTCTGGATCGGTCCGATCGCGGAAGGAGCGATCACATGTGTCTTGTGCGGAATGCCCGCAAGCAGCTTGAGCGCATTCAGAAGCCCTGCCGCGGAAGCGCCAAGGAGTTTGCCCGAACCGCCTGTCACGATCGTACCGTCCGGAAGCTCCACTGCCATTGCAGGCGCCCCGTCCTTTTTCGCGCGTTCCAGACACGGATCGACCGCACGCCGCAAAGACGGCGTGATGTCCGCCTGCTTCATCAGAAGCTCGATCTTGTATACCTCTTCCTCACTTCCCGTTTCACGCACGGCAGCATTTTTTGCCTCATAGTATCTGCGTATGATCTCCTGCTTGGATGCTTCACAGCAGACCTCGTCATCCGTGATACAGTTGCCCACCATATTTACGCCCATATCCGTCGGGGATTTATACGGGCTCTCCCCGTAGATCATCTCGAACATGGCGTTAAGCACCGGGAAGATCGCCACATCGCGGTTGTAATTCACCGTGGTCTCGCCGTAGGCCTGCAGATGGAACGGATCGATCATATTGACGTCATTGAGATCCGCGGTCGCCGCCTCATAAGCGAGATTAACGGGATGCTTGAGCGGCAGATTCCAGACCGGGAAGGTCTCGAACTTCGCATATCCGGCCTTGATGCCGCGCTTGTTTTCATGATAGAGCTGGCTCAGGCAGGTCGCCATCTTTCCGCTTCCCGGTCCCGGCGCCGTCACGATCACGAGCGGCATCGTCGTCTCGATGTATTCATTTTTCCCATATCCCTTATCGCTGACGATCAGCGTTACATTGTTCGGATATCCCTCTATCGAATAATGCCTGTAAACCTTCAGCTTTTTGCGCTCCAGGCGCTGCTTGAACTGATTGACCGCAGGGCTCGGCGTAAAGCGCGTGATGACCACGGAATTCACCATCAGTCCGCGCTCCCTGAAATTTCCCACGAGCCGCAGCACATCCTCGTCATAGGTAATGCCGAGATCGCCGCGCTTTTTGTTCCGCTCAATATCCTCCGCGCTGATCGCAATGACGACCTCCGCCTCATCCTTCAGCTGCAGCAGCATGCGAAGCTTCGAATCGGGTTCAAATCCCGGCAGAACACGGGATGCATGATAATCATCAAACAGCTTTCCTCCGAATTCCAGATATAGCTTTCCTTCAAAGTGTCCGATCCGCTCCTTGATGTGTTCAGACTGTATCTTCAGATATTTTTCATTATCAAACCCGATCTGCATCTGCCCGGCTCCCTTCCAAATCCATCTTTTCTGTCATTTTTTCATACTCCCGTCCCGTAAGGACAGAATAACAAGAATATTATAGAGACAGTCGGCAGTTTTTTCCAGTGAATTTTTCATTAATTCATATGAATTTCGCAGGGAAGACCGCCTGTGGTTTCCGCAAAGCCGGGCTCCATCCGTTAAGCAACCACAAAAATACGGGCACTGGGATCTCCCAATGCCCGCGGCTCCATATTTTTCTTATAATACCTTGCTTAAAAATGCGCGCAGACGCTCTGACTTCGGATTTGAGAAAAATGCCTCCGGAGAAGCTTCCTCCACAAAATCGCCGCCGTCAAGGAACATCACCCTGTCTGCGACTTCCCTTGCAAAGCCCATTTCATGCGTTACGACGACCATCGTCATCTGTTCCTTTGCAAGCTCACGCATGACCTCAAGCACCTCTCCCACCATTTCGGGATCGAGCGCCGAAGTCGGCTCGTCAAACAGCATCACATCCGGCTTCATCATAAGTGCCCGCACGATCGCGATCCGCTGCTTCTGTCCGCCGGAAAGCTGATCCGGATATGCGTCCTTTTTTTCGAGAAGGCCGACCCTTGCGAGCAGCTTTTCCGCCGCCTGCACCGCTTCCTCTTCCTTCATGCCAAGAAGCTTTACCGGCGCCAGCGTCATATTTTTCAGGATACTCATATGCGGAAACAGATTGAACTGCTGGAATACCATGCCCATCTGCTGCCTGAGCTTGTCCACATTGACATTTTTAGCGGTGATCTCCGTTCCCTCAAAAAAGATCTGACCGCCCGTCGGCTGCTCAAGCAGATTGAGGCAGCGCAGAAAGGTGGATTTTCCGGAGCCGGACGGCCCCACGACAAATACGACCTCGCCTTTTTTTATCGTGGTCGATATATTTTTCAAAACCTGAGTCTCATGAAATGACTTGCACAGATTTTTTGTTTCGATCAATACCTCGCTCATAGCGCCTTACCTCTTTTCATTCTTTCGAAGCCTTGACTCAAGTCTGCCGACAAGCGCTGTCAGCACCGTCACTACCACCCAGTACATAAACGCAACCGTAAGCAGCGGCAGGAACGGGTTGTACGTACGGCTGCGGATAATATTTCCGCCGTAAGTCAGCTCCTGCATCGCGATCACCGTCGCCACCGAGGTTTCCTTCAGCAG
>JAUNHA010000007.1:22018-27929 GCA_030524135.1 Eubacteriales bacterium | reverse complement strand
CGTAAGTCAGCTCCTGCATCGCGATCACCGTCGCCACCGAGGTTTCCTTCAGCAGAGCGATAAACTCGTTGCAAAGCGCCGGAAGCACGTTTTTGACCGCCTGCGGCATAATGATATACCAGACCGTCTGTGCATAGTTGAAGCCAAGGCTGCGTCCCGCCTCGAACTGTCCGTTGTCAATAGACATGATGCCGGAGCGGAAAATCTCCGCCACATAGGCGCCCGAGTTGATTCCGAAGGCCAGTACCGAAACCATAAGCTTCGATGCATCCGGAGAAGTGAAAATACAGTAATAAATGATCATAAGCTGCACGAGCACCGGCGTGCCGCGGATGATCGAAAGATAAACACGGCAGATCCCGCTGAGGATCTTAAGTTTTCCCGTCTTGTCCGCGGTCGCGCGGATCACGCCCACCACAAAACCGATCACGATGCCGAGCATCACCGCAAGCAGCGTGATCGTAAGCGTGGTTTTAAGGCCTCCGAGGATATAGCGCACGAAACGGTCGTCCTCAATGAAATTCAGATAAAAGGCTTCTTTTGTAAAATACTGCATCATTCTTTCCCCTGTACTGCAACGAAAGGGAGGGGGCGCGGCCGCACCCTCTCCTCTTTCTTTTTCAGACGGACAGCGTTCCGGATATGAAGCTCCGGATCCTGTCTGCCGTTTTGATCATGATTTATTCTGCCGGAATATATTTGTTGACGATCGCGTCAAAGGTTCCGTCTTCCTTAAGCTCTGCGATTGCCGCATTCAGCTTTTCCACAAGCTCGGTGTTGCCCTTCTTTACTGCGATCGCATACTCTTCCTTGTCCATCTCCTCGCCGACCTGCTTTAAGTCGTCATTCTGGGAAAGGAATACCTTTGCCGGAGCCGTATCGATCACAACCGCTTCTACCTTACCCTGCTTCAGAGACTGGATCGCCTCGAAATAGGACGGGAAGCGCTCAACATTCTCATCGCCTGCAAGCTCACTGGCCTTTAAGTCGCCTGTCGTACCATTCTGTACGCCGACCTTTTTGCCCTCAAGCGCATCCGCGCCGGTAATCTCGGAATTATCGCTCTGAACGATCACAACCAGTGCTGATTCAGCATAGGGCTCGGTAAAATCAACGGATGATTTACGCTCCTCGGTAACCGTGATCGCTGCCATTCCGATGTCAGCCTTTCCGGTTGCAACTGCCGGAATAACCGCGTCAAATGCCATATCCTCCACTGCATACTCCATGCCGAGCTTCTCTGCGATCGCCTGCGCAACCTCCGGATCGATGCCCACGATATCATCGCCCTCGTGGAACTCCCACGGCTCGAATTCCGCATTCGTCGCCATCGTAAGCTTGCCGCCTGCTGCCTCGGTCTCTGCCGCCTCGGTTTCTGCCGCAGTCGTTACATCTGCTTCCTTGCTTTCCACATCCGAAGCAACCTCGGATGCTGCCTGTGAAACAACGCTCTCTGCCGCGCTCTCCGCCTGCTGTGCTGAACTACCGCAGGCTGCAAGGGATGCCGCCATGCTCATTACCATCACGATTGATGCTATCTTCTTCATAATATTTTCCTCCTTTTGTCGTGTCTCTCACGACATAATGGTATCCCCTTGCGGGGGTTCCTCCTTTTTGCCGTGTTTTTTACGGCAAGCGTTTGTCCGCTTTTCAATGCTTTCATTTGGATATTTATACATTTTCTTGTATATTTATCATGCGATATTATACAGCAATTCCCGGAAAAAGCAAGTATTTTTTATGATTCCAGGGAGAAAACGGGAACATTTTATGAAATATTCCATAAAATCAGCCATGCAAGCGAAAAAAGAGCCCTCATACAGTCTTGACCTTCCTGTTATAATGGGGAAAGAGGAAATACGGTTCCATGAACAACACGATGACTGAAAAACAGAATAATAACCGCAAAAGCTCACTGGCAGCGGCTTTGGACCGACACGCTGTTTTCTTTTTTGGTCTCCTGTTTTTCCTTCTGGAGGTCTGGAAACAGTGCTATCTGTATTTTATTGTCTTTAACAGGCACTATCAGGTCTGGTATCTGCCCTGGCAGCTCTGTTCCATGCCGATCTACCTCTGCCCGCTGTATTGTATTGCAGCGCGCTCTGTGACCCCGCGTGCCGTCTCTTTCCGGAGAATCATCGCAGCTTTTCTTGCAGACTTCGGTTTGCTCGGCGGCGTATGCGCGCTTATCGTCCACAGCGGGTTCACCTTTCCGGACCATCCTCTGCTCACACTGCACGGGTATGTCTGGCACATCCTGCTGATCGCCCTCAGTCTGTACATCACGATCCGCGGTCTTTCCGACACAGCAAAGGCGGGATTCCAAAGAACCCTGCCCCTGTTTTTTCTGTGCGCCGCCGTCGCCGAACTTCTGAATATCTGTTTTCATAAATACGGCGACTGCGATATGTTTTATATTTCACCCTATCATCTGAGCTCCCAGCCGGTGTTTTATGAGATCGACCGCATGATCGGCCGTATTCCGGGCATCGCGGTCTATCTGGGTGCCGTCATACTGGGTGCATATCTTGCGCATCTGCTGCTGGGTGCTGTTAAAAAACCGTAGCATTATAATCGTATTTCAGCATTTGGCACACTTCATTATTTCGCCTCAAACCCGACCGTCGCAAGGAATCTGGCAAACGCCGCTCTTCCTTCCTTCGTACACTTGTATACGCCTGCGTCCTCAAGCACCTCGCAGAACACCTTTCCGATCTCCTGCCGGATCGTCTCTCCAAGATGCGCCGCATCCGCAAGTCCCTTTGCAGCTGCCTCAGGCAGCCACTCCGCCGTCCAGTCCGCGTGCTTTGAAAGCGCTGCATCCGCACGGACCGCCGCCACGGCAGCCTCTGTGCTCTCCGCCTTCAGAATAAGCGCCTCCAGATCCGCCATCTCCGCCTTCAGCCTTGCAGGCAGTACCGCAAGTCCCATGACCTCGATCAGTCCGATATTTTCCTTTTTGATGTGATGCAGCTTTGCATGCGGATGATATACGCCCATCGGATGCTCTTCTGTCGTGATATTGTTGCGCAGTACCAGATCCAGCTCATAGACGCCGTCCCTGCATCTTGCGATCGGTGTAATCGTATTGTGCGGCTCGCCGTCTGTTTCCGCCAGCACAAATGCCGCCTCATCCGTATATACACGCCATGCCGCAAGCACCTTTGATGCAAGTCTGCAGATTTTCTCCGGATCCATTCCGCTGATACGTAGGACGGAAAGCGGCCATTTTACGATACCTGCCCACACTCCCTCAAAGCCATCCGGCACTTCAAATTTCTGTTCAATTCCCGCTTTTGCCATCGGAAACGCATAGTTTCCGCCCTGAAAATGATCATGTGTAAGGATCGATCCGCCCACGATCGGAAGGTCAGCGTTGGAGCCGAGAATATAATGTGGAAAGCGCTGCACAAAATCAAACAGCCTGCGGAAGGTCGCGTCGGAGATCTTCATCGGCACATGCTTCTGATTAAAGACGATGCAGTGCTCATTGTAATAGACATAAGGGCTGTACTGGAATCCCCAGTCCTCCCCGTCAAGCACGAGCGGGATGATGCGGTGGTTATCGCGCGCAGGATGATTGCTCCTTCCGGCATATCCCACATTGTCAATACAGAGCAGGCATTTCGGATAGCCGGACTGCTTCATCATCTTCGCTGCGGCAATGTCCCGCGGATCCTTTTCCGGCTTGCTCAGATTGATCGTGATATCAAGCGCTCCGTAGGGCGTCTCCGTTTTCCATCTCAGATCTTTTTTCACACGGTAGCGGCGGATATAATCGCTGTCGCGGCTGAGCTTATAAAAATAATCCGTAGCCGCCTCCGCGCCTTCTGCCGTTCCGTCGCAGAGCCCGTCAAACCGCCTGATCACCTCACACGGCCTCGGCATCAGACAGTTCATCAGTTTCGTATCGAACAGATCCCGCTGCGTCACCGTATCATCCTGCAGAAGCCCTGCCTGCACGGCATAGTCGCAGAGGCCCTTAAGGATCGTCTCAAGGCTGTCCCCTGCCGCTTCTCCATCTCCCGTCAGGATGAGCTCCGTTTCCTCCGGTTCCACATATTCGTCAAGATGAAGCCGTTCCAGCAGCTGGTTTCTGGCATAGATCATATCATCCTTTTCAAGAAGTCCCTGTTTTTTTCCGTAAAGCACAAGGCTTTTGATATATGCATTTACATTCATTGCTTTTCCCCTCTCCCCATTTTTATTTATAGTATAAACCCCTTCAGCCGTTTTGTCAGTATCCCGCCGAGAATTCCGATCAGAACGCCCGCGATCACGCCTGCCGGAAGCAGGACGGACAGATATGTAAACACGTAACCGGTTTTTACGAGAACGGCGGCGCAGATGAGCTGTCCGACATTGTGCATCACGCCTCCTGCCGCGCTCACCCCGAGAATCCCGAAGGCACGGCTTCTTTTCATCAGGACCATGACCGCAAAGCTCAGGAGAAATCCGCAGAACGAATAAAAGGCTGCAAACGGGTTCCCGAAGCTCAGCCCCACAAGCACGATACGGAGCAGGCTGAGCGAAAATGCCGCGCGTGCGCCGACCGTATAGAGCGCCACCATCGTCACCATATTCGGAAGGCCAAGTTTCGCTCCCGGAACCCCGAGCGAAACAGGCACCATGGCCTCTACATAAGAAAGCACCATGGCAAGCGCCGTCATAAGTCCGTAAACCGCAATTTTTCTGGAATTCATTCCTGTTCCCAAAAAGCTCCTTCCGTACATTTTTTCCCGTATCCTGCCGGAAAAATTATTTATATTTTATTCTATCATATCACATCCCGTCCTGAAAAGCCGGAACCCCGCACTGCGCTTTGAAAAAATGTAAATTTTATGCAAATATTGCTCCGATTTTATTTGACAGCACTTTAAAACTGTGCTAGAGTTGCAATAGTTGCAGAATATGCAGCCTAAATACCGCTATTAAGCTGATTTGAAGCCGTTTTTAACGGTCGGACAGAAGCTTCAGAGCGCCGCAGTGCAGACGGTTTCTGCATGATTATTTAGGAGGACTAATAATGAAAGGTAAAGTTAAGTGGTTCAACAACCAGAAGGGTTACGGTTTCATCTCTGATGAAAACGGCAAGGACGTATTCGTTCACTACTCAGGACTTAACATGGATGGCTTCAAGTCTCTCGATGAGGGTCAGGAAGTTGAGTTCGATGTAGTTGACGGAGCAAAGGGACCTCAGGCTACAAACGTAACCAAATTATAATCCCTCCACAAGCACTAGCTGCCTTTCTTTTGTTATAAGTATTTACAGCAATATACCAATATTCTATAAGTATCTGATGCATAAAAAAAGAGTTACTAGTTTGAGAGAGATTGAAAGCGCTGTTTCCGCGGTTTGCGGAAGCAGCGCTTTTTCGTTGTGCGCCCTGCGGCGCGGTTTATCCGGTTTATTCTTTTATTTAGTGTCCTGCCCGATAGAGCTCCGCATATACACCGTTTCTCTCAAGCAGCTCTTCGTGCGTGCCCTCTTCCGCGATGCCCTCCTCCGTCAGCACCAGAATGCGCCTTGCATTCCGGATCGTGGAAAGCCTGTGCGCGATGACAAAGGTCGTACGGTTCTTTGCAAGCTGTTCCAGGGACTCCTGCACCACACGCTCGGATTCATTGTCAAGCGCCGAGGTCGCCTCGTCAAAGATGAGGATCGGCGGGTTTTTCAGGAATACGCGGGAGATCGACAGCCTCTGCTTCTGTCCGCCCGAAAGCTTTACGCCGCGCTGTCCGATATCCGTCTCATAGCCCTCCGGAAGCTCCATAATAAATGAATGGGCATTGGCTGCCTTCGCCGCGGCAATGCATTCCGCATCCGTCGCATCCGGCTTTCCGTAGCGAATGTTGTCAAGCACGGTTCCCGCAAACAGATAGACATCCTGCTGTACGATTCCGATCTGGC
>JAUNHA010000007.1:0-21918 GCA_030524135.1 Eubacteriales bacterium | reverse complement strand
TCAAGCACGGTTCCCGCAAACAGATAGACATCCTGCTGTACGATTCCGATCTGGCTGCGCAGGGAATTGAGCTGAAGCGATCTGACATCCTGTCCGTCGATCCGCACGGCGCCTTCCGTAACGTCATAAAAGCGCGGAATCAGCGAGCAGAGCGTTGTTTTACCCGCACCTGAGCTTCCGCAAAGCGCCACATAATCTCCTGCTGCCACCCTGAGATTCACATCCCGGAGCACAAGCTCCTTATGATCCGCATAGTGGAAGGAAACATGATCGAATTCCACGTCCCCGCGGCAGACGGAAAGCGGCTTTGCGTCCGGCGCATCCTCGATATCCGGCATCACGTCCATCACCTCACGGAAGCGCTTGAAGCCGGACCAGCCCGACTGGAACACCTCCGTAAAATTCACGAGTTTTTTGACCGGCTCCACGAAGTTGTTGATGTAGAGGATAAATGCCACAAGGTCTGCCACGGAAAGGCTTCCGCCCGCCATGAGCATGGCTCCGATGATAATGGAGATCACCGTGATCAGACTGGAAAAGAAATTCATCGAGCTCTGGAAGTTCGCCATATATACATAGGAATGGCGTTTCGCTTCCACATACTTGTCATTCTGTTTTTCAAAATGCTCGATCTCCCTCGCCTCGTTCGCGAAGGACTTTACGACACGGATGCCGGAAAGCGAATCCTCAAGCTGCCCGTTCATATCCGCAAGCGCCGCACGGCGCTCCGTGAACGATTTTTTCATCCTGATATTGAAATACAGCGCGACGCTCAGCATGAGCGCAAGCATCAGAAGCGATACCATGGCAAGCTTCGCATTGATGAAGCAGAGAATCGCAAACGCGCCGAATATCTTGATAATGGAAATGCAGATATCCTCCGGTCCGTGATGCAGAAGCTCCGTGATCTCGAACAGATCCGAGGTCACACGGCTTAAGAGCGCACCCACCTTTGCGTTATCATAATAAGTAAAGCTCAGTTTCTGCAGATGGGCATAGAGCTCGGAGCGCATGTCCCGTTCCTGAAAGGTTCCAACCATGTGACCGATATAGATCGTATACCACTGGCAAAGAAGCTGTACGATACAGAGCGCGATCATAACCGCCCCCAGACGGTATATGACAGGCAGCGCCTCAGCTGTATCCCAGCCTACGACCGTCCCCGTAATGTAACGGATGATCAGAGGGATGATCAGCGTCGCCACGGCTTCAAAGAACGCGCAGAGCATATCTCCCATGAATAGCTTTTTATATGGTCCGTAATAGGCAAAAATACTTTTCCGTTTTCCAGCGGCCGGCTGTCCGGATGCTTTTTCATTTCTCATTGACAAGTCCCCCTTGGTTCATTGCAGTATCCTGATTATCCTTTTGCCTTTTCCAAAAGCGTTTTGAGCTCATCTACGCTGAAGCAGTACTTTTTGCCGCAAAAATGGCAGACTGTCTCAATTTCCTTCCCATCGGCGATCATATCGGAAAGCTCCTTCTTTCCAATGCTGATCAGCGCTTTTTCCACGCGCTCATGGGAGCAGTTGCAATGAAACCGCACCGGAAGCTTCTCATTGATCTCCGGCGCAAGTCCCGCAAGCACTTCCCTCAGCATATCCTCAGGCGTAAGTCCCATGTCAAGCATCGTCGTAACCGGTCTCAGCGTCTTCAGCCTGTCCTCGAGCTTTCCGATCAGCTCCTCAGGCGCTCCCGGCATCAGCTGTACCAGAAAACCGCCCGCACAGCGGACCGTATTGTTGCGGTTCATCAGTACGCCGAGCGCAACCGAAGACGGGATCTGCTCTGAAGCCGCAAAATAATAGGTGATATCCTCGGCGATCTCTCCGGATACGAGCATGGTCTGACCCACATAGGGCTCTTTCAGCCCGATATCCTTGATCACGGAGAGCACACCTGTCCCGAGCGCTCCGCCGACATCCAGCTTTCCGAGCGCATTCGCATGCAGCAGCACGTTCGGTTCATTGACATATCCCTTTACATTTCCATGCGCATCGGCTGTTGCGAGGAGCCCTCCGATCGGGCCGTCGCAGTTGACCTTAAGTGTGATCAGTCCATCCTCTTCCTTGATGTCCGTTCCCATCATCAGTGCTGCGCTCATCAGCCTTCCGAGCGCTGCCGTCGCAACCGGAGAGGTATTATGCGCAGCGCGCGCAGCCTCCACGGTATCACGGTCCGTTACGGCAAAGGCCCGCAGCATGCCCTCTGCCGCAGTCGCTCTTACCAGATAATCCATTTTCTTCCTCCTGTTATAAGAAGCAGACACCCGGAAATCCTGTATTCCGGTGTGTCTGCCTCATTCTTCACTCATGTTTTTTACTGCCGCCGCAATCCCGGCAATTGCCGGTATGCCCCGTTCAGAGACACTGCCGCCTCAGATCAGGCGTTCTTGCCGCAGCACTTCTTATACTTCTTTCCGCTTCCGCACGGACACGGATCGTTCGGATAAACTTTACGTCCCTCTCTCTTTACGGTTCCGGAAATTTTGCACTCATGATAGAGCTCCTTACGCTTTTCTTCGGAAAGCACCGCGTCCCACTGCGGAAGCTGATACAGCCAGCTTGCTCTTGCATCTACCATGTTGTAGTAAAGCTTCTCCGGATCGATCTCGATCTTTACCCTTGTATTTTCATCCATGGTCTCGATCGGATTCTCATATCCCTTAAGAGATTCGTTGATACCGTCCAGAAATCCTGTCATCGTCTGGATATCCGTACCGTATTTTTCAGCGAGTTCCTTTACGCTTCCCTCTACGACCTGTGCCGGATCAGAGAGGAGCTTTTCATAGATGCCCTTCTCCACCAGAAAATAATCCGTCCAGAGCTTTTCCTGCTCCTTCTTATCCATATTCTCGCCGTAAGCCACGCTTCTCCAAGCTTCCAATAATGTCATATCTGTCACTCCTTATATTCCTGCAGATGCCAAACCGGCATCCCGTTTTTTTATCCTTTCTTTCCGGATGTGCAGGGCATGTCCGGAAAACCGTCTCAATCTCATTATTATACAGAAAGAGCCGCATTTCATCAAGCACTTTCGGTTTATGCCTCTGTTAAACCGCTGTTAAAGAATATCCCTGTTCGCCGCCTCCAGCACATGCCGCATGAGGATCGCTGTCGTAACCGTTCCCACGCCGCCCGGAACAGGCGTCATTGCGGAAGCCTTTTTTTTGCAGCTTTCAAAATCCACATCTCCGCACAGGGCTCCGTCCTCATCCAGATCCATGCCGACATCAATGACGACAGCTCCTTTTTTGATGAAGTCCGCTGTCACATACTTTGCCTTCCCGCAAGCGCTGATCAGAATATCCGCCTTCCGGCAGATTTTTTCCGGCTCCGGCGTACGGCTGTGGCAGATCGTCACCGTCGCGTTCTGTGCGAGCAGAAGCAGCGCAAGCGGTTTGCCCACGACATTCGAGCGACCGAGGATCACGACCCGTTTTCCCTCTAACGGAATATGATAGAATTTCAGAATCTCCATCACCGCCTCCGCCGTGCAGGGTGCAAACCCTTCTGTTCCCAGATAAAGCCCTGCCGCATTGACCGGACTGACACCGTCCACATCCTTCATCGCATCCATACAGCTGATGACAAAGCCTTCATTGATCTGCGGCGGAAGCGGACGCATCAGCAGAATGCCGTCCTTTGCGCGGTCCTCGTTCAGCGCCGAAAACGCATGCATGAACATGCCGTCCCCGACCGTTTCCGGAAATGCCTCTACTCCGGCAGACAGCCCGAATGCCTCCGCTTTCTTCAGAGCGCTTTTTTCATAGGCAATATCCGCCGCCTTTTCTCCGCAGCGGATAATCGAAAGATACGGTCTCCTGCCGAGCATCACTTCTACGGCATGCGCCTTTTCCCTGACTTCCTCTCCGATCGCCTCAGATACCGGCAGACCCCTTAGCTCCTTCATTTTCATTTCCCTCCCCTTTTCTGACTGTATGTTCCGTTGTTCCTGTTTCCCCTGTCTGCTTATCCTCCATTCTGTTCAGTCGTTCCAGTATATCGTATTCCTTTTTATTCAGATGAAACGTATCCCGCAAAAGCTGATCCAGCTCCTCGTCCGTCTCTTTCTCCTCATTCGTCCCGTTCCCGCCGGCAGAAGGCGATTCATCTTCAGCTTCCGCTGCTCCGGAAATCTCTCCCGCTTCCGGGAAATCCGCCTTTGGCGAAGCATCTTCAGCCGGATCCTCCTCTGGCAGCTCCTCATCCGGCAGCGCCTCTTCAAACAGCTCATCCGGCAGATATTCCTGCTGCTCTGCTTTTCTTTTTCTCCGCTGCAGAAGATACAGAAGCAGAAGCACGGCGAAAGCTGCCGCAGAGATTACCGCACCTTCTCTCAGTCCCTCCGGCATAAAGCGAAGCTCGAGCCGGTGCGTACCCGTTTCAAGCGGCACGGCGAGAAAGGTATTAAACGCTTTTTCCGTCTGCACCGGAACACCGTCCACCGTGACATGCCAGCCTTTGTCATAGGGAATACTGAGAAACAGCTTCTGCGGTTCAGCAGAACCAGGAATATCATTTACAGATATCTGATCCTTTACGGTAACTGTTCCCGCAAGGTAATCATCCTCCCATACCGTGAGCTTAAGCGGACTTCCTGACAGGCGGTTGTAGACCTCCCGCAGCGCACCGTAATTAAAACGGTATACCTGTGCCTCCATGGACTGCCCGTCCGTCTCCGAGGTCATGGACACGAGCGTTCCGCGGCTCAGCTGTCCAAGCTCCAGAAGATATCCGCGGTCCGTATTCTCATAGGTTTTCTTCTGATCACCGATGCTTACCGTGACCTTCTTTACCTGAGGATTGGTCACGTAAGCATAGTATTCCCCGTCCCGCGAGACAGTAACTGCATAGTCCTGTCCCGATTCGCTCGCAAGCTCCTCATTCGGTTCAAGGATTGCCGAGGTCCCGAGCACGTCGCAGAGCGCGTCCTGTACGAGCGCAGGGTTATCCAGATCCTGCAGCCAGTTGGAACTCATTTCCCGCGGCATGACAAATCCGAGCGGAAGCGACAGCCGGTTTTCATACAGGTACGTATCTCCGCGGCTTTCAAGAAACCGCTTTTCCTCGCCGTCTGTCTGCGGTGCGCCATAGAGCGCATATTTCACGGAAAACAGCATGTTCACGAAGGGCGTTGAACCCGTAATGCTGTAGGCATTGGTCGAAGCCTCGCAGCCGAGCGCCTTGAAAAAGGCCGTACAGTCCGCGTTTGCCATCGAAGAAAACAGCGACACCGACGGAAAATGCATCCAGGCACCGTCATTTTTTGTCTTGCGGTTTACCTTCTCCACCCTGAAAAACTCGGTCGTCGGATAGAGCGTATCCACCAGCGCCTTCACATCCGCATTGTCCTCCGTGTAGGCGGTGCGCGAGGTCGTCGTGATGGAGGTCAGCGCAGTATTTGCAGCCGCCTCGATCAGCACGACGCTCACTGCAAGCGTCGCCGCAAGCGTTCGTTTCAGTCTGCCCCCGCGAAACAGAATCATGAGACCCGCATAGGCCGCGAGCAGAGCAAAACTCAGGTAATAGACCCAGAAATCAAAATGCTTCGCCGTTATCAGTTTCTGGCACAGGAAAATAAAGGCTGATGCGATCAGAAACGCGCGTCCGATCTCCCGGATGCGGAATGACTGCAGTGACTGATACGCCCTGTAGGATACCCAGAGCACCAGAAAAATATAAATATACGACTGTCTCGCCGGCAGCGAATTCGGATAGTGAAACCCGTGCCATACAAAATTCAGCACATTGACCGAAAAGCTCGCAAGGAAAAACAGCAAAAGCCCGCTCATTGCAGCCTTTTCCCGGCGGCTTATCCCGCGCGCCGAAAGGTAGAGCAGATAGAGCATGAGCACTGCCACACCGCAGTAGATATTCGGCCAGTGATCAAGTCCCTGCTCCGTCTCCACGCCCACAAGATGTCGTGCAAGCATATCGATGACCGTAAAATACTGAGAAAAAATCCGCGGGAACGTCACGTCATAGGATGCCGTATAGGAAAGCGCGGCTATTTCCGGAAGCAAAAGCACGGCTGAAAGCGCGCCTGCAAGCAGGCTGAAGCCCGTAAAGCGAAGCCCCCGCCTTACAAACTCTCTCACGCTGCCCGGGCTGTCAAGCACGTTCAGCACAAAGAAGTACAGCACGAGAAAGAAGCAGGTCATGATGGAAATATAATAATTCGACAGGATGCTAAGTCCCAGCGCCGCCGCGTAGAGAATGCCTTTTTTCTCCTCCACAAGACGCTCCGCTCCGCGCACGACGAGCGGAAAGAGAAGAATGCAGTCCAGCCACATGATATTCCAGTAATACGCCGCCATATAACCGGAAAGCGCATAGAAAATTCCGAAAAATGACGCCCCGAAGTCCGCCCGTCCGAAGCGGTCGGTCAGATACCAGGTCATCGAAACGCCGGCAAGGCCGAGCTTCAAAATGACCATGAGCATCATAAATTCGATCACGTAATTCTCTGGCCACAGCACGATGAGCCAGTTCAGCGGGCTCGCCAGATAATAGGCATAAAGCGCCGTAAAGTTTACGCCAAGTCCCACGTCAAAGCTATAGAGCAGGGATCCGCCGTTTTTCAGCTTATACTGAAGTTCAGAATAGAACGGCGCATACTGATGATACATATCCGTCCTGAGAAAGCACTCCTCCCCTGCCGGATAAACGCCGCTGAAAAAAAGAACTGCCGCAAGAATCAGTACAGTCCCGAAAAAAGCGACAAGAAGCGCCGCCCTGTTATTTTTTGAAGATCCATAATTTGCTTGCTGCATAGTTAAACACCATATTGAAGACCGAGGTCAGTATTTTTGCGAAATACTCATTCCAGCCAAGATGATCCGCCATAAGCCACATCAGGAAAATCGTGATCAGCCCGCTTACAAGTCTCGCCGCGAAAAAGCCTGCGGCCTCTCCTGCCAGATAGGAAGGCCGGAAGTCATAATTCCGGAATACCACAAGCTTGTTCGTCACATAGGCAAACAGCACCGCCGCGATCCAGGAAATGACAGTCGCCGTCATGACCGCCGCTGACTGGGAAAAAGCGCCGTGGCCCTGCATGCCCTCGTTTACGGCTGCAAATACAACATAATCCACGACCGTCGTAAGCATGCCCGCGATCAGATAGGACACCGTTTCATAATTGATCATTTTTTTCAGTTTTTCAATCATTTTCTGCGGTCTCCCGGTTTATTTCTGCGTCTCTCCACCAGCGCACGGAACTCTTCCTCACTCATGCCCATCGCTTCAAGACGTCTTCTCCTTCTTCTTCGCATTCTTGCCAGTCTCTGGTTTTCCACACGGACGTTATGCACATGCCATGCAGTTCCGCTTCCCAGAAGCAGGAACGCGATCACGCCGATCACGGACACAAGCGATATGCTGACGATCGCCACCTTGGCAGGTGTTGAAACATCCAGAATGCTCAGATTCGATTCTCTGGAATTGATTACAAAATACTCGCCTGCTGTATGATCGCCGCTGTAGAGTGTCAGCTTTGCAACCGCATCCTCCGGTGCGTTCCCCGCGAGATTATATTCATATTTGTAGCTCAGATCCGAAACGGATGCTCCGACCGGAAGCGACGCCCGGATCTCCCTGTCCGCTTCCAGATGATTCGCGCCCTCTCCGGCAGGGATCACACCATCCGTTACCAGGCGCGCCTCTACCTCTGAGGCATCAAAAAGATCCCCGGCATCCACATTTTCAAATGCGGAAAATCCCAGATCCAGCATATCCTTTGTATCCACATAATGCAGCGGATTGCGGTCCTGCAACACGACTGCCACGATGCGTCTGCCGCCGTCCTCCGCCATCGTTACAAGCGTATTGCCCGCCATACTCGTGTATCCGGTCTTTCCCGCCACGACCCGGCTGTCACTATAGGCCGTACCGCTTCGTTTCATCTTATGGCCGAGCGTTACCGTCAGCCCGTTCGGACGCTTCTGCGTTGATCCGATCGTATGGCTGTCCTCCGTCTCAAGCTCGAGGAATGCCGGATTTTCCATGCACGCCTTTGCGATCAGCGCCATATCATAGGCAGTTGTATAGTGCTCACTGTTATTCAATCCGTTTGGATTGACAAAATGCGTGTTTGTGCAGCCAAGCTCTCTGGCGCGCTGATTCATGAGATCCGCAAATGCTTCGACACTTCCCGCCACATGCTCCGCAAGCGCGTTTGCCACTTCGTTGGCTGAACGGAATAAGAGCGCATACAGGCAGTCCCTCACGGAAAGCTGGTCTCCGGCTGATGTAAAGGCTGTCACGGCACCCGGCTCAAGATTGGAGACCGCGCTCTCCGAAAATGTCACCATATCCGAAAGCTCACAGTTTTCCAGCACGAGAAGCGCCGTCATGATCTTTGTGATGGACGCCGGGTAATGCTTTACATTGATGTTTTTTCCATAAAGAATCGCTCCGGTTTCCGCGTCCATACAGATCGCCGCGCCCGCGTTGACCGACTCCGGCAGGGAAGGCCAGGCCGTCACCGCATAGGCCGGGGTCATCCCGGACAGAAACGAGCACGCCAAAAGAAGCGCCGCAGTCAGGCAGCTTAAAAACCGTCGTATCCGTTTTCCGCTTCTTTCCTTCATTCTCCCTGATATCCCTTACCATTTTCCTGTGCCGCTTAACTCCGGCACATTTCTTTATTTGTCCGCAAAAATCTGCAGCGGATAATAGATATTATCCAGATCGCTGTACGCATAATAAACGATGACCGCATCGCCCGCGTTTCTGCGCATCGATCCCTCCTCAATGCGGCAGTTATCCTTCAGGAAGCTTAACGTCTGTCCATCCTCCGTACGCAGCGTAAAAGTGCTCATCACATTATTTTCCGTAACGCCTGAAACCCGCCCGAGGCTGTAGGTCGTGTACGGAACGGCAGCGATGAAAAATACGTTTTCAGAATCGTGTATGATATCTCCCGAGAAAAGGAAGGCTGCCATACTGCCCTTTTCCAGATCGGTTTCGATAGAGCCGATATCCGTATCCTTAAGCGCCCAGACATTTTCCGGATCGCTTGCGTCCTGCAGGTTGTAGATCGTGGTTCCATCCCCGTCCTTCTGGATCTCGATGACGGTCGCATACATCACGCCAAAGAGCGGCCTTTCATCTCCCTCTGAAGCCGCAAGGGTCCCCGGATAGGTTTCATCCGTCTCGATCGGATCGGGCATCTCTGCCTGACTTTCCGACTGCTCCGCAGCCTGTGCCGTTTCCGGCGCCGTCGTTTCTTCCGTTTCTGCCGGTGCCTCCGTCTCTGTCAGATCCGAAGCTTCCGCCGTGGAAGCTTCCGCCGCGGTGTTTTCCGCATCCGCCTTGCTTTCTTTGCCGCCGCAGGCAGAAAGAACAAGCATAAGCGACAGCGAAACGCCTGCTGCCATCCCTCTTAAAAATCTGCCTGCAGGAGCTGCATTCTTCTTATTTCTGTTATTTATCACTTTCTTCACAGTATTTCTGTCCTCCGTATCATTTCACCTGTTTCATCCGGTCCAGAGCTTCATTCAGCATCTCTGTTCCGGCGAGTACAAACCTTCCGTCCCGAATGATATCCTCACTGCTGCCGTCTGCATGGCACGCCCGTATCACAGCAATCTCGTCATAAGGCACCGTAATATCAACATGCACATTGAAATATGCTTTTGCGGATGCATCCCTGCGAAGCGCCGAGCACTCGTTTTCCCGTGCCGTGATCGCCTTTCCGTCCGGATTATAGGTTATAAATTCCTCCTCATGGGCATAACAGGTATCTCCCACCGCAAAATGAGGTCCTGTTTTTTCCGCGATCAAAACCGGAAGCTTTGCCCCGATCTTTCTGATACGCGAAACCGCAAATGCAGTCGTATTTGTTCCGATCGCAAATTCTCCCATTGGAAGCGAGGTCTGGTTCTTAAATATCCTGTCTTCGATCAGTCGTCTGTTTTCCTCTTCTGAAGCGAAATTAGAACAGCCATAATCCGTCACGCGCCCGTCCTGAAAGCGCAGATACAGATCCCGGAACTGATAACCGGAAAGATATACATTGCTTACAAACAGTTCTCCATCCGTTCCCGCAAGCCTCGGTGAGGTGAACACTTCGCCCACAGGCACATTGACATCTGCCAGACAGTTTTCGAAATTTGTTTCCTTCGCAGGGTTCTTAAGCTCGTGGAGCTTTACGGAAAGCCGTGTCCGGTTTGCACCGGCTCCCGTGATCTCAACCCGGTCCGCCCGGTCAAGCGCGTCGATAAGCTTCTGCTGTATTTCCCGGTAATCATCCTCCGGCAATGTGTTGATCCGGATCACATCATGAAAGAGTTCCGCATAAGCGGCAAAATCCGCCGCGATCTGAGGCCCCGGCCAGGCGATGATCGTGAAGCTCGTCTCATCCTCCGGCATCCATTTGCTCTCTGTCTCATTTCTTTTCTGTCTGAGTTTCAGGAACAGCCCCTGCTGTCTGCCGGAGAGCTTAAGCAGAGGTTCCTCTGAGGATGCCGGAACAAATCCGTCCTCGCCAAATATCTCCACGCAGGCTGTCCCGGAAAACGCCTTCGCCTCTGCAGCACAGGCAGCGTACGCGCGCGCAAATGCCTGTTCTTTTTCAGCGCGCAGACGATCTCCCATAAAAAGTGCCATGTCTCCGGCATGATCATATACATACTGCCGGTTTTCCGCCCCGTAAAATCCCGGCTTTACATTGCCAAAAAGCCCTTTATCCGTAAGATGTGCAGGATAACGCCGGAAAATGACAGACAGTCCTGCCTTGCGGAAATTCTGCACGGATTTTCTCATAAATCGCTCAAATCCAAGCGGCAGTGTCACCAGCACGGTCTTTTTTTTGCGGATCTCCTTACCCGCACGCTGAAATCCCTTCAGGTAGCCTTCTGTATAAGCATCCGCCATAGCCGTGATCTCAGCTTCCGAAAGCGAAGCCATCAGTCGGGCAGTCTGAACCTCGGCATCCGTGATCCACTCTCCGTAGCGATAGAGATAGGAAGGATTCGTAAGATCCGCCTGCATGACGATCTCCTGCGCAAGTGAAGCTGAAGGCGCCAGTCCATCCCGTACATAATCCTCTGTAAACTCCGCGCAGTAGTCATACAGATAGGAATACATCACATCTTTTACTGTCTGATAATCCGTATTTTCCCCGTTCTGTTCGAATTCATTGTAAATCTGTATAAATGTTTCAAGCATGACCGTAACATGCTTCATATTTTTTTCAAAGCAGTAGCCCAGAATTCCGCGCAATTCCGTATACCATACTGAAAGCAGCGGTCCGAATTCCTGGCCAAGCTGTTTTTTTGCATAGACGGGGTTCAGAAAAGAGCGCTCATAACCGTCCTTCGTAAGCTCCGCGTACAGGCGCGCGTTTCCCGCTTCATCCGACATATTGCCATCAAACGCGGAGAGCGCATCGTTAAGGAAGCCGAGCAGCTTTTCAAAATAAGCAGCATACGGCTGGGACAGAGGCTCTGCGGAGAGTATCCCGAGCTTTTCTCTGCAGAGAGCAAACCGCTCCGCATAAAAAGCAGGGCTCTGATCGATCAGAACCGCATTTTCCACCTCTTCGGGCTTGATTATCTCATTTCTATCTCTGAAATCCATCTGTTCAATATCCCCCGGTCAGGCTCCGAAGCCCACAATCAAAATCCCGATCCAGATCAGCACGAGTATGCCTGACAGCACTCCGCCTGTCTTCGAGAAAATATAGTTGCGCTCCGGTTCCCGGAACGAAAGCCACATGAACCAGAGGCTCATAAGCGCCATAACCATACTCGAAAAGCCAAGCGCTCCAGCATTCATACCGCCGCTTCCGCCGGCATGCAGGGAAAAGCCCATCGCAGCCGAAAACAACAAAACAGCGAGCACGGAAAGAAAGAAGCAGTAAAATCCGCTTCTTGCATAAGGCTTTTTTATATAGGAATATTTTTTTTCTTTTTTTCCGCCACTCATAGAACTAAGGCTCCACCCTTCTGATGTGCACCTTTCTGCGCTCCTCTTCCCGTTTTTTTGCGATGCGCCTGCGCTGCACAGCCCGGTTCACGGCATATCCCAAAGCCACCCCCAGCGTATTCAGGATCATATCATCCACGTCAAAGCTTCCGACACGGAACACAAGCTGCGTACATTCGATCAGGAAACTGATGAAAAATCCCACCGTCACCGCACCGGCAAAGTATCGCGAACGCCTCGAGATCGCCGGCAGCAAAAAACCGCAGGGCATGAACGCCAGTACATTTCCGGCAAGATTCAGAAAAACAGCCGGCGCTCCCAGCTTCTCACGGTATATCCAAAAACGCCTGATCTCCCGGAACGGAATCAGGTTAAACCGCGCCACCGCATCTCCGTCTGCTGCCGACCCCCGGCCAAGTGCCTCTGCAAAAAAAGTAAAATATGTCAGCCCGATCAGATACAGAACAAACAGGACCCAACAGGCTTTTTGATTTCTGGTCGTATTTTTTATCATAATAATATCAGCTTACTTGCATTCAACCGTTATCCACGTATTTTACCATAAGCAGCCTGGAGGGGCAAGTATTGAGCGGGATACTTCATAAAGATGTAAAGAAGTAAAAAAGTGTGTAAAAATTACCAGGAAGCTGCTTCCAGGCTGATCACAGGCTGATCCTGCTTACGAAAAGGCTTGCTCCCCGCCTTTGCGGATGTTAAGATGAAGCACAAACAGAACAGGAGAAAACCACTGATGATTCAATTCCGGGACTTCCTCAATGACGAAGAGCTTTTACAGCTTCAGAGCCTGATGGATGATGTAAACGCATATGACAGCACTTCCTATTCGCTTCCAGGCGATGCCGACCTTTACTGGCTGTACATGGAGCCTTCAAAGGAGGCCGCAGACAAGATGGAGCTCACTGCCGTTCTCTGCGTATATCATATGGGCGATATGAGAAATGACAGGGAAATCGATGAGCTGCTCTGCTTTACCCGCCCTGCGTTCCGGAACGCGGGCAGATGCCGTGCGCTTTTTGCATGCGCGCACGCGCTTCTTCGTCCCTGCCTTCGTTTCTGCGTACAGGAAACAGATGTCTGCCGTTCCTTTCTGCGAAAGACCGGCGCCGTATTTGCATATGAAGAACAGATCATGGAGCTTGCCCTCGCTTCAGGGAAAAATACAGCTTCGTGCACGGCTTCGGAAGCTCATTCCGAAAAAAAAAGCGCGGCAGCAAACGCCGCCGCACCTGTTTCTGTCTCTGTATCCTGTTCTGATTCCGATGCGCCTGTCTTCGAAGAGGACGGGGAACTCATACGCGTCTCCTCCCGCTTTGGAGAATGCAGCCTCTATCCGCAGGGCAGCCGCTGCTATCTCTTTGGCGTGCTGGTCTACCGGCGTTTCCGCGGACAGGGCCGCGGCACCAGCCTCCTCAAAAACGTCCTGGGAAAACTCCGGGAAGACGGCTTTCATACTGTCTATCTGGAAGTCTCCTCCGCAAATCTCCCGGCTGTCCGACTGTACCGGAAGCTCGGTTTTCAGATCACGGAGCGGATCGCCTGTTATTATAAAGACTGATCCGTCTCTGCTCCCTCTTCTTTTTTCTCTTTCAGCGTCATGCGGATTCTGGTGATCACGCGGTCCTTCACCTCTTCCACCACGTAATCCGCCTCCGCATCACTGACCGGGATCGGGCAGGCGTCGCCGGAAGGGATATAGTCAAGAAGATCGATCAGATAACCGCTGATCGTATCGCATTCGCTGTCGATATGCATATGCAGCTCCTCATTGATTTCTCCGATAGAAGCCGAGCCCATCAGTTCGTAGCTGTGCTCCGAAAGCTTTTTGATCGGAATCTCGATCTCCTCGTAGTCCTCATAAATGTCTCCCACGATCTCCTCGATCAGATCTTCCGTTGTGATCATGCCGCTTACACCGCCGTACTCGTCAACGATGATCGCAACCTTATGATTATTCTTCTGCATCTCGCGGAAAACGGCATCCGTCTTCATGTTTTCAGAAACAAAATAAGCCGGTTTCAGAAGCTCCCGCACATTCACATCATAAAAGCTTCCACATTCCTTGGCACGGATTGCAAAATCCTTCATGCTCACGATTCCGATGATTCCGTCGATCGTTCCCTCATATACAGGGATCCGGCTGTGCCGGGAATTCAGGATCTCATCAATATATTCCTTTACGGGAACCTCCAGGTCCACCGCGATCATATCCTGACGCGGCACCATGACCTCGCGCACCTTTTTATCATCAAAGGAAAAAATCGACGTGATCATCTCCTTTTCAATATCGTTAAATACACCGCTCTCCGTTCCCGTCTCGATCATGGATTTGATCTCTTCCTCGGAAACGTCGGCCTCGAGATTATCATGATGCATGCCGATAAGCTTCAGAAATCCGTTCGTGCTCGCGGTAAGCAGCCAGATAAACGGCGCCAGTACACGGGAAAGCAGCCAGATCGGACGTACGCAAAAAAGGCTGAACTGCTCCGAATGCTGCAGTGCAACGCGTTTTGGTACCAGCTCACCAAATACAAGATTGAAATAAGCCAGGATCACCGTAATGATAATGTTTGAAAGGGTAAGACTGTAAGGAATTCCATAAGCCGCAAGCTTTGTACCCAGCACCATGGAAATGCTGTTTGCCGCGAATGCCGAAGAAGCAAAACCGGCAAGCGTGATTGCAACCTGAATGGTCGATAAAAACTTCGTGGATTCCGAAGACAGTGCCTCTACCAGCCGGGCGCGCCTGTTTCCCTCCTCCGCAAGCTTATGAAGCCTGATCTTATTAACGGAAACAACTGCCATCTCCGAGCCGGAGAAAAAAGCATTAACGAGTGTCAGTACGACAAGAATTGTGATTTGCAGAAATAAACTGCCCGTAGCGGGGTCCGCGTCCATAAAAAAAATAGTCCTCCTGTACCTGATAATAAAAAATGTTCCTGTGGTCCGCGCGGATACGCGGGTGTTTTATCATCCGTTTCCGGATATATGCAGTCTATCATAACATAGAAGCGGCATTTTGTCTATTTCCACAAAATACCGCCCCGCCATTCTTTTTTTTATCTTCGTTTTCCTTGCCTGCTTCAGCTTTTGCATCATGCAAGAACAGCATCCACGGCGGAAGAAAGATCCCTGCAGATGATATCTGCCTGTGGGTCCGAAGCCTCTGCATCCGCCGAGAGCAGCA
The DNA here is from genome assembly GCA_030524135.1 of Eubacteriales bacterium. GTDB lineage: Bacteria > Bacillota > Clostridia > Lachnospirales > Lachnospiraceae > Avilachnospira. The sequence continues at coordinate 6,780 of JAUNHA010000007.1, read as the reverse complement.
CCGTCTTCGTACCTGCCGCCTTTCCGCATGCCGCATCCTTCGGGCTGTCGCCTATCATCCAGGACTTTGCAAGATCGATGTGATAGTCTGCTGCCGCCAAAAGCAGCAGACCGGGCCCTGGTTTTCTGCAGACGCAGTCGAATTTCAGCGCTTCCACCTCTCCGTCAAATCCGCGGTCTCTGTGATGCGGACAGAAATACAGCCCGTCAATATATGCGCCCGCCTTTCCAAGCTCGGTTTCGAGCTTTGCATGAATCTCGTCAAGCATTTCAAAGCTGCACTCCCCCCGGGCGATCACAGGCTGATTGGTGATCACGATACAGAGATATTCCGAACGGTTGATCCGTTTGATCGCCTCAGCCGCGCCTTCCATGAGCACAAGCGCATCCGGATGTTTGATAAAGCCATTTAACCTGTTAATTGTTCCGTCACGATCTAAAAAAATGCACTTTTGTTTGTTTTTTAGGTTCCTGGAAGAAACAATCCCGTCTTTCAGATCCTGTGCCACGGCTTCATACCGATCCGGCGTTCCCATATCCTTGACATATTCCGTGGAACGGTATGCATACACACATTGCTTTGCGATCAGCGGCCGGATCACATCCCGGTCAAGGTCGAGCTTTTTTCCCTCCTCCGGCTCCAGGAGCATTCCGGGAACCTCCGGAGAAAGCGCGTAAATCCCTGCATTGACCTGGTTATGATAGCAGGCGCTTCGCTCCTCCTTTTTTCCAAGTACGCCGGTCACGCGCGCATGACGCCGCAGTGCGCCATAAGCCTCCCCTTCATCGGAAGCTGCGATCCTGGCATGCTTTCCGCAGTGCGCTTCATCGAACTCTGAAAGCCTTCCCGCGGTATCCGTCACGATAATATCGCTGTCATACGGGTGTGCATTCGGGTGCACAAACAGTGTGGCGCTTCCCTTGCAGGCCTTGTGGAAGTCCATAAAGCGGCAGAAATCCACGTCCAGCATCAGGTCTCCCATCAGAAGCAGAAAGTCCTCCTTCAGCTCGTCCTTCAGATAATACAGGGCCCCCGCCGTTCCGAGCGGTCTTTCTTCAAAAAAGTAACCGATCCGCACGCCAAACGCACTTCCGTCTCCAAAGTACTGCTTTACCGCGTCTCCGAGATGGCCGATGATCAGCGTGATATCGCTGATCCCGCATGCTTTCAGATGTTCGATCTGATACTGAAGGATCGGTTTTCCGTTTACCGGGACCATGGGCTTCGGCAGGTCCCCCGATATACTTTTCAGGCGGCTTCCCTGTCCGCCTGCCATAATCACAGCCTTCATCCGCTTTCTCAGCTCCTTTCCTTCTCCGAAAGCTCCTTAAGCGCCTCCTGCTGCGCAAGCTCGCGCAGCTTTGTTTCAAGCGCGGAGATGTGCATGCTCAGCGAAAACACCTTAAGCACAAGAATAAAGATCATAAACAAAAACAGAAAATTTGCCGTTGAGTAAATCCCCAGCGCGTGCGCAAGGAAATCCGGAATTGCCGGGAAGAGCGCAAACAGCACGAACATAATGCACAGGAGCACCCAGAATACCGCATCCTCGATCTGCATGCGGGACTGGCGTATTTTCTGCATCACGACCGCAAAGGTAGCGACCGATACCAGGATCAGGACGATCCGAAACAACAGCGTCATCATATCATTTATCCTTCCTCAGTTCTTTTCCCTTTTCCAAAGAGTTCGTCTTTATGCCGGATCAGATATCTGCGGTTCATCGAAAGCCTCAGGCACAGTGCAAATGGAAGCTTCCGGTAACACTTTCCGAGACGATATCCCGCATATTTGCAGGCTGACTGAACAAACAGCTTCGGAAGCTCGGCTGCATGCCCGTCATGGAAAAGCTGACCGGCCGTCTCCCGTACAAGCCTTATGCCTTCTCCCTCTGATCTGAGCCCGGAAAACACCTCAGGATGCATTGCCTGGCTCATTCCCAGGTCGAAATTTCTCCGAAGCTGCTGCATCCCCGTATAATTATGGGAATGGACGACCCTTGCCTCTGCGCAGTAGGCAATGCGGTATCCTGCCCGCACAGCCTTCGATGCATAGATCATATCTTCGTTGAAAACAGCATGGGCACAGAAACCGCCGAGCCGGTCGTAAATGTCCCTCCGGTAGGCGCAGCAGACGTTCGAAGCAAAAAACGTCTTGATGCCAAGACGCTCCAGATCTGCCCTGCCCTTTACAAAAGACTGTGCCGGGTAATTAAAGGTCCTCGTAAAACGCTCAGCCCGGGAAGCTGTCTCATCGGCAAGCTGACAGGCATAGGCTTCCGCGATCTCTCCTTCCTCCGAAGTCCCGGTCTCCCGGATCGCACCTGAAAGCTTTTCGAGAAGCTCTGCATTTTCGGGCACGGCATCATCCGTCATGCAGACAAATACCGGTGCATCCGACTGCGCGACGCCAAGACGTCTTGTCGCGGCATGGTCAAATTCCTCCGCGCTGATATGCCTGAGCACGACTTCTCCGACTGCGTTTTGTTCCGCCTCTATCCTTTGGCACACCGCATCCGCTTCCTCTGTCCAGTACGCGCGCTCCGTATTGATCAGAATCAGCTTTCCGACCGGAACTGTCTGCCCCGCCAGTCCTGAAAGAAGTCTTAAAAATTTATCATCCGGACGGTACACCGGGATGATGACGTCCACTTTTTTCTGCAGATCAGTCAGCACAGCCGTCTCCTCCCTTCATTGCCTCCTGCCGGATCGACCGGTTTCCAATCACAAAAAATCCCGCGCACAGCACAGCCATCAATAACTCATAGCACATTGCCGCACCGTAAAGCCCGTATCCGGCAACCAGCAGGCGCGCGCCGATAAAGGCAAGAATCGCCGCCGCGGCATATACGTAAAAAATCTGCCGCTGCCTGCGCAGAATTACCAGAATATAATAATAGAGATTTGCCATTGCATAGATTCCACCGCCGAAAATGATGTTTGCAAAGGCGGACTTATAGGGTACAAGCTGCCCTGCATAGGCTTCTCCGAGCACCATCTCTCCAATTCCAAGCACGACCCCGCCAAGGAGCATTGCCAGCGCGTATGCCACCGCCGTCAGGAGCAGAATCAGCTTCTGCAGGCTGAAAAGCCTTGCCGTAAACACTTCAAAATCATGCTTTTCATAAGCTGCCGCAAGCTCTGTCATAAACGGCCTGATAATAAAATTGGCGACCAGATAGATGACGCTCGTCGGCATGAACAGAATGTTGAAAATACCGTTATCCGCATCCTTCATGCAGAAATCCACCGCATATTTCGCCGCGGAAAACACGTAAAAATCAAGAAAAACTGATAAAAACAGCAGAAGGGTCCGGCGGAAAAGTCCGTATACCGCCTCACGCCTCCGGGAATAATCCAGCGCTCCGCTCTCCTTTCCCAGGGGGAAATTCCGTCCCGCCGCGCTCCGGTACAAAAGCAGCATCAAAAGCTGCAGAATGACCGCGGCCAGGGCTGCAAGCAGCAGATCATGGAAGAACAGAAGCACAGCCATGAACGCCCCTGCGCAAACGATCGTGCGCAAAGACAGGAGCTGTCCCGAAAGATACAGTTTCCCGTCCCGCTGAAATTCAGATTCATATACGTCCCCGTAGCCGTCACAGATCTTGTAAAAAGCCAGAAGCAGGATAACAGCCGCCTTATGACCGGAATACATGCCGGCTGCAAACAGCACAAAAAGATACAGGACCGCGATAAGGACTGCCGCTGCAGCGCTTAAACACCTCAGACGCCTGTATTCCCCAAAGGAATATTCCCGTTTTACATCCGTGATGTGAAACGGCCGGATTCCGAAATAAGCCACAATAAAAAGCTGCTGGCCAAAGGTGGAAAATCCGAAGCCGAATATTCCGCCGTCCTCAGCGCCCTGTACGCGCATCACAAAAAAAGCCAGCACCATCGAAGACAGTGCATAGATCAGGCTTCCCGCCATATTCCAGAGAAAGTCCCGGGATCGCGCGTTTTGTTTTCTTTCCTCCATCAGAGGCACTCCTTTCAGACACGGAAATTCTGCACAAGCAGGATCGATACCAGCATCTTCAGCATATATTTTGCCGCGTTTACAGGCCTCAGATACGACTGCCCGCTCTCACGCTCCCGGACAGTCACCGCAACCTCCGCCGCCCGCGCGCCGTTTTTGATCAGAAAGGAGATCGTATCCGGCTCCGGCGCATAGTTAAGACGATTCGCAAAATCATCGATCATGCGTCTGTTGTACATACGAAGGCCGCAGGTCGGATCCGTGACCGAAGCGCCCGTCGTAAGACGGATCGCCCCGCGGATCAGACGGCTTCCGAGAGAACGCATGCCCCGCATCCTGCTCTCTCCGGCTTCTGCCTGCAGGAAACGGCTTCCAAGCACGATATCATAGCCTTCCTGCATTTTTTTCTGCATCGGCATGATGTATTCGGGCCGGTGCTGGCCATCCCCGTCAAACTGTACCGCGTATCCGTATCCCTGTGCGTGCGCGTATTTCATTCCTGCCTGAAAGCATCCCGCAAGCCCAAGGTTTACCGGCAGGCGCAGGTAATGATACCCTTCCTCCTCACAGATCTCCGGCGTACCGTCCGTCGAACCATCCGTGACAATGAGATAATCCGCCTCGGGGCATACCTCCCCAAGCTCCTGCACGACCGCGCGGATGCTGCCGGCTTCATTATAGGCCGGGATAATGACAAGCACGCTCCCGGTCTTTTCCATCTGTTCTTTTTCCATCACAAATCCGTCTCCCGAAGATCAGAGATTTTCCTGTTTCAAAAGCTTCGGCTCCGCCATCTCGAAATACACCTTTCCGAAGGTCGCAGCCAGCGCGTCCGTATAATCCTGATAGCGAAGTCCCGGCTTTGTCGACAGCAGTTCGAACGGCACATGAAACAGGCTGACATAAAGTCCGCTTTCCAAAAGGCCGTTTCTTAAATAAAATGCCTTTCTCCGGCTTCGCTGCTCCGCGTTTTCCGCAGCCTCGTCCTGCGGTTCGATCTCGAAAATAAACTGATGCCCGGAAAAGCGTTCGCAAATGCACTTAAGTGCACGGCTTCCGTAGCCTCCGCCCCGTACAGACGGCGCTATGGCAAAATAATCCAGAAGCCTTAAGTCCGTTCCCGGCGCCAGCATGTTGATATCCAGTCCGATGAAGCGTTCGCCCTCCATGATCGCAAGCAGCTCCATTCTTCCCTTTTCACACAATTCCTCTATGACATGAAACGGTTTTCTCTCCTCTGCGGGAAACGCCTCCAGATACAGTCGTTTTACCTCCTCCAGAATGCTTCCTTTTGCAGAAATCAGGGAAAGCTGTTCTTCCATTCCCATTCTCCTTTTTCTTATTTTGAATCGTACAGCTATTCTTCGTTATTTTTCTGTTCCGTCCGCCCGCCTCTCCGGGAACGCGCGAAGGACCATGTCCTTATAGCCATGCACATGCGGCCGTACCCTGAACCATTCCGGATCCGGCGTATCCCCCTTCGCCCATGCCACATAGGCGCGCGGAAGATCTGCTCCCGCGAGATGCGAAAACGGATATCCGCCGCCAAAGCGCGCGTTCATATCAATGACATAGGGACGCATATTTCCGGGATCCATTATAACGTCCACATCCATGTTTCCAACATGGGAGAACCCGACGGATATCTTTTCACCGAGCTCCGACAGTACTTTGTATTCTGCGTCGTCCTTTCCGAGCGTCAGCGCCTCGTCCGTCTCGCCCGCCCGCATGGCCAGCTTTCTGCGGACGATCGTTGTCACATAGTTTCCGCTAAGATCATTGATGACGTCAAGGCCGTACTCATTGCCCGAAAGCTTTTCCTGTATGACCACGCACTCCTTCGGACAAGCCGCCGCCTCATACTTCAGATAGCTCTGCGAGATCTGCCGTTCGCACAGACCGTACAGCGCACGGAGCTCCGCCTTATTGTACGCTTCGCATACGGAAAGCGAGCCCATGCCCAGACGCGGCTTCACAATGACCGGATAGCTCATCGCAAGCGCATCAATCTTTAAGAGCGCGTCGTCTACGGAAATGCAGGTTTCCGGGCAGCGGATCCCGAGCTTCCAGAGCTTCAGGGACATGTGGTATTTATCGTTGCAGAAAAGAAGCGTTTCCGCCGATGAAACCGCCATTTTCACGGACATTGCCTCAAACTGTGCCTGATGACGGGCAAGTACCGGCAGGTCAATGTCAAACAGCGGAACAAGCAGTCCGATCTCTTTCTCTTCGCACACTTTTTTTAAAAACGGAATGTATTCCTCACTGTAGATCAGCGGGGTCAGGATTCCCTCATCCGCCGCTAAAAGCGCCGGCGACCAGACTGCGTTCGCCGCATATACGCGTCCGGATCCGGACAGCGCTTCCTTAAAATACTCCACAAGATAGGACCTGCGTCCCGCACTGGTCAGTAAAATATTCATAAAAATCCTCCGATGCGTTATGCTCTATCATAGCACATCGGAGGGCCTTAGTAAACTTATCCCGCACCTCCCTCCTTAAAAGCGTTTAATTTAAATATGATGCAAACCGTACATTTAATACAGACACCTTATATGCAAACAAATCCGATGATGAGCGTTGGGCTGTCATGAAAGAGCTGATCATACAGGAAATTAAGTCATATGGTGAAGGCACAATAGTATTTGATAATCTAATACATGGTGGTTTATCCGGAGATATTATGCATAACGATTTCAGTAAGGAAAACTCAGCAGATACCTATTATCTTGCAGGGTCGTTTGAAAGAATGTTAGAGTAAAGAAGTAGTCAGTTGAATAAAAAGATAGAGAGAGCACCCCT
>JAUNHA010000053.1 GCA_030524135.1 Eubacteriales bacterium | reverse complement strand
AGATCGAACGCCTCGGAGGATACGAGGTAGAGGCGATGGAAGCCGGAGAGTGGGACCTTACGCTGTTTACCTGTACGCAGGGAGGAAGCGTGAGGCTTACGGTAAGGTGTGAGCTTCTGGAGGACGAACCGGTCTAGTTTAGATACATGGAAGCATCGCTTTTTCAGATTTGACACAGAACATAAGGACACAGAGCGCTGCACAAAGCGGCATGAGAAAGAGAAGATGGCTAGAGAAAGAGAAAAGGCAAAATTTGATATTCTCGATAAGATCATGAAGGAACGGAAGACGCGCAACTGGACGGAGTATACGCTCTCACAGCGCGCGGGACTTCCGCAGTCCACGATCTCAACCTGGTACAGAAAAGACCTTCAGCCATCGGTCGCATCCATCGAAAAGGTCTGCGGAGCGCTTGATATTTCGCTTTCCCAGTTTTTTGCAGACTACCAGGACGATGGAACAGTGGTCCTCAATGATGAGCAGAAAGAGCTCCTGACAGTCTGGGACAGGCTTTCGGGCGAGCAGCGCAGCAGTGTGCTGCAGATGCTGGAGGCATTGCAGAAGAAGGGCTGATCAAAAGCTGATACAGGCAGAGAGGCATGCGCCGCGGCGTGCTGCTTCTCTGCTTTTTTGATGCCGGTTTTTGAAACTTCATGAATTGTTAAAAAAATAGTAGTAGAAATCTTACGGAATTTCAGTAATAATATAATATTGTGTAAATGTAAGGAACGGAACAACCCGAAGGGATCAGTTTTGGTATTGGGAAGGGGAAACAGGACCTTGGAAAACAAAGATGATTTACTGGAAGACATTCAAATAGAGAAAAAGAAACAGCGTAACAGTGCAGACCGCAGCATACCGCATGAGACGGAATATCAGCGCGTGCTTCCAAAGCGGCCGAAGGCTGAGCCCGGCGTGCGCATCCGCGGCGTGTTCATACCGAATGTGCTGTTGAGGCGCGCGCTCATAGCCCTGCTTGCGCTCATCGCATTGATCGTGATCTGCCTCATGGTGCGCGGCACTTCAGGAAGAAACGGATCGGACCGGACCGCAAGCGCTTCGACTGCTTCACAGGCTGATGCGCGGGCGCTGACCCCGGAGGAGGAAAGCGTCAATGCTTCTGTTGCCGCGGAGGAAGCGGCAGCCGAAGAGCAGCGGGCGCGTGAGGACAGCGTTCTCGATTCTTATGAGAACCTTGGCGTAGTCAATACATCAGGAGGCTATATCAACTTAAGAAGCGCGCCGGACAGCGTCGATATGACGAATATCATCGGAAAGCTTGCAAACCGTGCCGCCTGCGACATCGTGTCCACGGAGGGCGACTGGGCGCTCGTAAGCTCAGGCGGCATCAGGGGATATGCGAGCCTCCGCTACATTGCGACTGGTGACGAGGCGAGAGAGCTGGCACGTCCTGAGATCCGGCAGCGCGCGATCGTGGGAGAGATGAACCTGCGCATGCGTACCTCGCCGGATACGGAGACGGACAATGTCATCGGCAAGGCGCTTCCGGGCGAACGCTATGAGATCCTTTCCCTGGAGGGAGACTGGGCGCTGATCAAGCTCGATGCCTCGGAGAGCGTCGGAGAGGCATATATCAACGTTGCGGACGGCAATGCCGAGATCACGGACTGCCTGGATGAGGCAAAGCGCCTCGACTTGAGAGAGATGGCGCTGACCCAGTTTGACAACCTGGTCGTATCAAATACAGGAGATTACCTCAATATCCGCGAGACACCGAAGGACGAGGGCATCAATAACATCTGCGGAAAATTTCCGTCCCACGCGGGCGCGGAGCTTCTGGAGACAGTACAGGCGGACAATGGCTCCACCTGGTACAAGATCCGCTCGGGCGGCGTGACCGGCTACGTGAGCGCGGACTACTGCGCGACGGGTGCCCGGGCGAAGGAGCTCGCGGTTGAAGGCGCTGTCCTCACGGCTGAGGTCAATACCGAGAGCCTCAATGTCCGTGCGGAGCCGTCTACTGACGCTTCGGTCTGGACACAGGTCGTAAAGGGTCAGCAGTATCATGTGTTAAACCAGCTTGACGGCTGGGTCGAGATCGAGCTCGACGCAGGAGACAGCGGGGACGCGGAGGACAAGTCCTACATCTCCACGCGTGACAATAACGTCGAAGTACGCTATGGTCTTCCGGTTGCGATCGAGTATCATCCGGCGATCGAAGCGGCGAACGCTGCGGCATCCTTCAGAAACCAGATCGTAAACTACGCGTGCCAGTTCGTCGGAAACCCGTATGTATGGGGTGGAACCTCACTGACAAATGGTGCGGACTGCTCGGGCTTTACGATGAAGGTGCTCGAGCACTTCGGCATCAGCATTCCGCGTGTGAGCCGTGATCAGGCTCGTGCAGGCGTAAAGGTGACTTCGGCGAATATGAAGCCGGGCGACCTTGTCTTCTATGCAAATAAGAGCGGCACGGTCAACCACGTCGGCATGTATATTGGAAACGGTCAGGTCGTAAACGCGGCTTCAAGGCGAAGCGGCATCCGCATCTACCGCTGGAACTACCGCACGCCGGTGGCGATCAGAAACGTGATCGGCGACTGATCCGGAGTGGATCCGAAACGCTGAAAAAGCTGTGGATTTTTCTGAAAATATGCTATATAATTGCTGTTAGAAAAAACTAACCGGCAGACGGTAAGATGCCGCCTGCCGGTATTTCATTGGAGGAGGCTGTTATGCTGAAGTATACACTTTCAATTGAGGGAATGCAGTGCCCGATGTGTGAGGCGCATATCAACGATACGATCAGAAAGGCTGTGCCGGGCGCGACAAAGGTATCCGCATCCGCCGGAAAAAAGAGCGCGAGCTTTGTGACGGAGAGCGCGGTGGACCAGGATGCGCTTAAAAAGGCGATCGATGAGACTGGCTATACGATGCGCGCGATCGAAAGCGCGCCATATGAGAAAAAGGGCTTCTTTTCCTTCCTTCACAAGTAATATTCTGAGTACTGTTCTGACGGCGGGTCCGAAAACCCGCCCTTGAAATATAATCCCAAATCAGATATAATCTAAACAGATATTCGAAGAATTTCCGGGCATGCTTCTGCATGTCCGGTATATTCCTTTGCAGAAAGCGGAAACCCCGGAACTGATTTCGGGATTTCCTTTTATGCGTAAAAAAAGCGGATGCAGCATCAAATAAAATTGTAACGGAGGAATGCTTTGCCGACAGCATCAAAGAAAACAACAGCAAAAAAGAAGACGGGAAGCACAGCGAAAAAGACCGGACGGACTGCAAAGCGCAAACCGGACAAGCGGACGATCGCAAAGAAAAAGCAGTTTTTCACGGAGGAGATCAGTCTGATCCTTCTGGGGCTTCTGGGACTGTTTTTATTCCTGAGTAATTTCGGAATTCTCGGAGCGGCAGGCAATTTCTTTGCAGGCATTGAAAAGGGACTGTTCGGCACGGTCGGCTATATTCTGCCGGTCGTCATGTTCATCGGAACGGGTCTTTATGTCAAATACCGCGACACCTTTCTTGCAGAGCTTAAACTTGTCTGCACCTTTCTCATTATCGTGATCCTGAGCGCGTTGCTGCAGCTCATGTTTGGCGGAAAGGGGACGGCGGGAGCGCTTTCCTACTATGCGGCTGGAAAAGCCGGAACGCTTGGCGGAGGACTGATCGGCGGCGTAGTGGCAGGCGCCTTAAGAGGGCTTGCCGGGACCGTGGGCGCGTATCTGATCATCGTGACGCTTCTCATCATCTGTATGGTATTTGTTACGGAAGCGAGCTTTATCAACGCGGCGAGAAACGGGGCGGAAAAGACCGCGCGCGCGGCGAAGGAAGGACAGGAGCTTGCCAGAGAGGCGGCAGCCTCCTACCGGGAAAGACGGCTTCAGCGCCGGGAGGAAGAGCGCATCCTTCGGGAAGAGCGAAGGCTTCGCGGCGTGAACCTGAATGCAACGACGCTTACGGCGGATCCTGCCTCTGACATGCAGGAAGGGCAGGATGAGACCGCGCTTGCGGACGAGGCGCTTCGTTTTGCGGATTATGGCAGAGAGATCGTGGGCGATCAGCCGGGGATCGCGGATGTAGACGACGGGACGGGACATGGTCCGATCCGGATCAATCATGGAGGACAGGAGACTGTCTCCCGTTCTTATGATTCGCGCTATGATACACAGGTGCTGCCGGGACCGGATCTGTTTTCCGGCATTCCGGATTATGACGATGACAGCGTGCCGTTTGAAGAGACAGAGGAAGAGGTATACAAATCCTACCGCTTTGATGAGCCGCAGCAGGACGGAGCTTCGCACCATGCATATCCATATGCTGAGGAAGCGCGCGGGATGAGCCTTGCAGAGGCGGGCAGCCGCGGCTATGCGGCTGTATCTGCAGGTGCGGGCGGCGCAAGCTTCGGGGAGATCGACGGAGAAGAAGCCGCAGAAGAGGATGCTGCTGCGGGAGCTTCAGACGGGACGACGGGATATGATGGATATGAGGATCATCCGTATGAGGACGATGCATATCCGGATGAAAGCTATGACAGTGAGCATCATGAGGAATATCCGTATACTTATCCGGATGAGGATGTTATGGATATGGCTTCCGGGCGTACAGTAACCGCCACAGGTCAGGAGATCGAAGCCACGACGGACGAGGCAAAGGCGCTGCTTAAGAAAAAGCTTGCGGGTGAGGTCGACAGGATCGATACCGGGGACGAGCAGAAGCCGGCAGCGGACAGCGCACAGGGCAGGGCGCATGTGGTAAAACAGGCAGGACCTTCGGAAGCGGAAAACAAGGCGTGCGCACAGGAGATCAAAAAGAAAGTAGCCATCGTAAAGCCGTATAAATTCCCGCCGCTGAACCTTTTGAAAAAAGGTTCAAGAATGTCTGCGGGCGGTCAGCAGGAGCTCAGGCAGACGGCAGCAAAGCTTCAGAATGTGCTGCATTCCTTCAGCGTAAACGTACGCGTCACGGATGTGACCATGGGACCGTCCGTTACGCGCTATGAGCTGCAGCCGGATATAGGCGTCAAGGTATCGCGCATTACCTCCCTGGCAGATGACATCAAGCTTGCGCTGGCGGCATCCGATATCCGTATCGAGGCGCCGATCCCGGGCAAGTCCGCAGTCGGCATCGAAGTGCCGAACAAGAGCAAGGCCACGGTGTTCCTGCGGGATATCCTGGAAACGGATGAATTTAAAAACAACAAGTCAAAGCTGACCTTTGCGGTGGGGCGTGACATTGGCGGAAATGCGATCATCGGAGATCTCGGAAAGATGCGGCATCTTCTGATCGCGGGTGCGACAGGATCCGGTAAATCCGTCGGCATCAATACGCTCATCATGTCACTTCTTTATAAGACGGGACCCGAGGATGTCCGCATGATCATGATCGACCCGAAGGTCGTTGAGCTTTCCGTCTATAACAGCATTCCGCATCTTCTGACGCCTGTCGTGACGGACCCGAAGCGTGCGGTGAGCACACTTAACTGGGCGGTTGCGGAGATGATGGACCGCTACAACAAATTTGCGGAAGCAGGTGTAAAGGACCTTGCAGGCTATAATCACAAGATCAGGGAGATGCGTGAGAAGCTTGGTCCGGATGCGGACGCGGAGGGCGTTCCGACGAAAATGCCGTCAATTGTCATCATCATTGATGAGTTTGCGGATCTTATGATGGTTGCACAGCATGATGTGGAGGATTCTGTCACAAGGATCACACAGCTCGCAAGAGCCGCCGGTATCTATCTGATCGTTGCGACGCAGCGTCCTTCGGTCAATGTCATCACCGGCGTTATCAAGGCGAACCTGCCGAGCCGTATCGCATTCCAGACGACCTCTGCCGTGGACTCCCGTACGATTCTTGATTCGGTGGGAGCGGAAAGACTGATCGGTATGGGAGATATGCTGTTCCATCCGTCAGGGATCAATAAGCCGGTCCGTGTGCAGGGCTGCTTTGTTTCCGAAGAGGAAGTGGAAGCTGTCGTCAACTATCTGAAAGCGAACGGCGAAGCAAACTACAGCGAGGAAGTCGAGGGCGCGATCACGCAGCAGGCGCTTGAGCTTGGCAATAAATCAGGCGGAAAAGCAGGCGGCGCTGCGCAGGCGGAAGAAACCGCATCCGCATATGACGAATATTTTGCACAGTCGGGATACCTTATCATCGAGAAGGAAAAGGCGTCCATCGGGCTTTTGCAGCGCATGTTTAAGATCGGCTTCAACCGCGCGGCGCGCATCATGGACCAGCTCGCGGAGGCGGGCGTGGTGGGACCCGAGGAGAAGACAAAGCCGCGTAAGGTGCTCATGACAAAAGAGGAGTTTGAGGCATTTCTTTCAAATGAAAATATAGGAGGTTAAGGGGAATGGGATTTAAGAGCGACATTGAAATTGCACAGGAGAATGTGAAGCAGCCGATCCGTGAGGTGGCAGCCCGCTACGGGATCGCGGAGGATGAGCTTGACCTGTATGGAAAGTACAAGGCGAAGCTTTCGGATGAGCTGCTTGCACGCATCAAGGACAGACCGGACGGAAAGCTCGTGCTGGTGACGGCGATCAATCCGACGCCGGCAGGAGAGGGCAAGACGACGACCTCGATCGGGCTTGCCGACGCGCTCAATCTGAACGGACACAAGACGATGATCGCTCTCAGAGAGCCGTCACTGGGACCGTGCTTTGGCATCAAGGGCGGCGCTGCGGGCGGCGGCTATGCACAGGTGGTTCCGATGGAGGACTTAAATCTCCATTTCACCGGAGACTTCCATGCGATCACCTCTGCCAACAACCTGCTTTCCGCGATGCTTGACAATCACATCAATCACGGCAACGCGCTCCGTATCGATGCGCGCCAGATTCTGCAGAAGCGCTGCGTGGACATGAACGACAGAGCGCTCAGAAATATCGTGATCGGTATGGGCGGAAAGACCAATGGCTTTGTGCGTGAAGATCATTTTGTGATCACGGTTGCGACGGAGATCATGGCGATTCTCTGCCTTGCCGCTGATATGGAGGATCTTAAGAAGCGCCTCGGTGAGATCGTTGTGGCTTACAACGTAGACGGCGATCCTGTGACGGCGAAGGACTTGAAGGCGGTCGGCGCGATGGCTGCGCTCTTAAAGGACGCGATCAAGCCGAACCTGATCCAGACGCTCGAGCACACGGGTGCGATCGTGCACGGCGGACCGTTCGCAAATATCGCGCACGGCTGCAACTCCGTGATCGCAACGCGCGCTGCGCTGAAGCTCGCGGACGTAGTCGTAACGGAGGCGGGCTTTGGTGCGGACCTCGGCGCTGAGAAATTCTTTGACATCAAGTGCCGCAAGGCAGGGCTTAAGCCGGATGCGGTCGTACTCGTTGCGACGATCCGCGCGCTCAAATATAACGGCGGCGTACCGAAGCAGGAGCTTTCCGCAGAAAACCCCGAAGCGCTTCGTGCGGGCATCGTCAATCTGGAAAAGCACATTGAAAACCTGCAGAAGTTCGGCGTGCCGGTCGTTGTGACGCTCAACAAGTTCGCGACGGATACGGAGGCGGAGATCGCATTTGTAAAGAGCTTCTGTGAGGAGCGCGGCTGTGAGTTTGCTTATTCGGATGTATGGGCAAACGGAGGCGCGGGCGGAAAAGAGCTCGCGGACAAGGTATGGCAGACGCTTACCACAAAGCCAAGCAACTATGCGCCGCTCTATGATGCAGCGCTTTCCTATGAGGAAAAGATCGGAACGATCGCAAAGGAGATCTACGGCGCTGACGGCGTAAGCTTTGCGCCGAAGGCAAAGAAGGAGTTAAAGCGCATTGAGGAGATGGGCTATGCGGGGCTTCCGGTCTGCATGGCGAAGACCCAGTATTCCCTGAGCGACGACGCGAAGAAGCTCGGCCGTCCGCAGGGCTTTACCGTAACGGTGCGCGATGCATATATTTCCGCAGGCGCGGGCTTTGTCGTAGCGCTGACGGGCGATATCATGACCATGCCGGGCCTTCCGAAGGTGCCGGCGGCAGAGGGTATCGACGTCGTGGACGGAAAGATCACGGGATTGTTCTAAGCTTAGGAAACGACCGGCAGGGATATGGTGACACTGTTGGGAAACAGAGGAAGGAGAAATGATATGGAACAGGGTATGGAACAGAAGGCGAAGCTTGGCGACTGGCTTGAGGGGCTCGAATATGAGCTCCTTGGCGGAAGCACGGATGTGCCTGCTGCGGATGTGGTATATGATTCGAGAAAGGCTGCGCCGGAGACGGTATTTGTCTGCATGACGGGAAGCCGCATCGATTCGCATGATTTTATCCCGCAGGTATACAGGGCAGGCTGCCGCGCATTTGTTGTAGAAAAGGACCTGCAGGAGCTTTCGGAAAATCCGGAGACAGCGGAGATTCTTTCGAAAAAGGACGGGGATCCTGTTACCATCCTGCAGGTGGGAAATGCGAGACATGCGCTGGCGCTTCTCTCCGCGGCACGCTTTGGCCATCCGGCAAAGGCGCTTAGGGTGATCGGCCTTACGGGCACAAAAGGCAAGACGACGGTCTCCTATATGCTCAAATCCATCCTCGAGCACTGCGGCAAAAAGGTCGGCGTGATCGGGACAAACGGCTGCGAGATCGCAGGCGTTCACTTTGAGACGAAAAATACGACGCCGGAGAGCTATGAGATCAACGAGCGTTTCCGCCAGATGCTCGACGCGGGCTGTGAGTATGCGGTCATGGAATGCTCCTCCCAGGGCTTTAAGATGCACCGCACAGACGGAATCCTATTTGACTGCGGGCTCTTCCTCAACATCAGCCCCGACCACATCGGACCGCTCGAGCATGCGGATTTTGAGGAGTATCTGAGCTGCAAGGCAAAGATTTTCGGTCAGTCAAAGACGGGTGTTATCAATGCGGACGACCCGCACGCGGCGGAGCTTTGCGAGGCGCAGGCGGGCAGAACGGACGGATTCCGTATGATCACTTACGGCATGGAAAATGAAACCGCGGACCTGCGTGCTTCAGAGCTTAGCTACCGTGCGGACGGCGCGTTTGTCGGAACCGAATTTACGGTAAGCGGTCTTCGGAATGACAGACTGCGTCTTTCCCTTGCCGGAAAATTCAATGTATCAAATGCACTGGCAGCGCTCTGCGTCTGCAGCCTCTTTTCGCTTCCGGAGGAAAAGGTGCGCGAGGCGCTCTCGGAGATCCATGTGAACGGCCGCATGGAGATCGTCTACAAGACGGACCGGTTCCAGGTCCTTGTGGACTACGCGCACAATGAAGTCAGCATGGAGAGTCTGCTTTCCGCGCTCAGAAGCTATCATCCGAAGCGCCTTGTTGTGGTGTTCGGATGCGGCGGAAACCGCTCGAAGGACAGACGTACCGGCATGGGCGCGGCGGCAGCAAAGGCGGCGGATCACACGATCCTTACCTCGGATAACTCCCGTTTTGAAAAGCCGGAGGACATCATCGCGGATATCCGGGAAGCATATCTTGCAGCAGGCGGAAGGACGGAAAATCTCACGGAGATCCCGGACAGAAGAGAAGCGATCTGCCATGCGATTTCCCATGCGCAGGACGGAGATATGATCGCTGTTATCGGAAAGGGCCATGAGGATTATCAGGAGATCAACGGAGAACGCACGCATTTTTCTGACCGCGAGGAGATCCTGAAGGCGGCCGGCATGGCGGGCTGATCCTGAAAATGTGCGCTCGCACACGATTTTATACAATTTCATAGCTGTTTTTGCAGAAAATTTCACGGCTGAAAGTTGACAACTGCCGCGCGGGAAGCGTATAATTTTTCCAGAAAAAAAGACGAATTTCCCGGAAGCAGGAAAGGTACAGATGATGATCTGCAATCCCTTCAAAATCTACCGGGGGGGGGCGGCTATGACAAGACGAAACATAACTTATTTCGGAACGGTTGCATTTATGACAGCAACCGTTCTTTTTGTGTCTCCGCTGAGCGCAAGGGCGGATGAGAGCGCACCGGCTGTGATCTACAGCGGAAATACAGGCACGGTGCAGGCGGGACCCGGTACGAGCCGGTGGATCCAGGATGATACGGGCTGGTGGTTCCGCCACACAGACGGCGGCTATACGACGAGCGCCTGGGAGGAGATCGGCGGCAAATGGTATTACTTTGACCAGAACGGCTATATGCTGGCGGATTCCTGGGTCGATACAAATGACAAGCGCTACCGGGTCGGCGGAGACGGAGCGATGCTTACGTCTCAGGAGATCGAGGTTGACGGTGTGAAGTGGACGATCGCGGAGGACGGAAGCGCGCAGTCACAGGCGCCTGTTGTGGTAAAGTCTGAGACCGAGCAGCAGGCAGAAGCGATCGCGGCAAGTGTTCTTTCAAGAATTACGTCTGCGAATGCCTCAAAGCGCCAGAAGGCGGAGGCGATCTACAACTATGTGCGCGGCAGCATGACCTATTCGCACAGCGGTCCGAAGGGGGATCCGGCGGCAGCGGCGCTCTATGGCTTCCGCAGACATTACGGAAACTGCTATGAGTACTACGCGATGTCAAAATATCTGCTTGAGGCGGCAGGCATGCCGAACGTTATGGTGACCCGTGCGTCTGACGGCGATCATTTCTGGAATCTTGTGAATGTGGATGGCGCCTGGTATCATTTTGACACCACACCCAGAAGGACCGGCGGCAGATGGTGTCTCGTGACGACGGGAAGCCTCAGAAGAAATTCCTGGGGTGCGCATAACTTCAATGTCGGCGCGTATCCGGCGACCCCGTGATGCCTATGGAAGAGATCAATCAACAAAGTTCCGGTGGCATGCGAAGAATAGCGGCAGGTATCGGTACCGCGGTTCTTGTGATCCTGCTGCTTGCCTGCCTGCAGCAGCTGCTTAAACCGAAGTACACGGGAAGCGTGCTGGAAGGCTGCTTTACGGAGGAATATTACAGGGAGCCGTATCCGCATGAGCTATTGATCCTCGGGAACTGTGATTCCTATGAGAACATTTCCCCGGTCACACTCTGGAATGAATACGGAATCACCTCCTATATCCGGGGAAATTCCAATCAGCTCATTCCGCAGTCCTATTATCTCCTAAAGGATGCGCTGAAGGATGAGACACCGAAGGCGGTGCTCCTCAACGTGCAGGCGATGACCGTGGAGGGGCAGACCACGGAGGAATACAACCGGATGGTATTTGACGGCATGCGCTGGTCAGGTGATAAGCTTGCAGCGATCCGGGCGACCGCGATGGAAGACGAGCATCTTCTGGAATACGTGTTTCCGCTGCTTCGGTATCATTCGAGATGGCAGGAGCTGTCCGGGGACGATCTTCGCTACGCGTTTTCCGAAGTGCCGTCCCGCAGCTTCAACGGCTATTATCTGAGAGCGGACGTAAGGCCCTATACGGAATTTCCCGCGGAGCGGAGACGGCCGGATTACACCTTTCCGGAGATCAACACGGAATATCTCGACAGGATCAGGGAACTCTGTGAGGAAAACGGGATCAGGCTGATCCTGATGAAGGCGCCGGCGCTCTATCCGGAGTGGCCGGAGCCCTATGAAGACCAGATTGCAAGCTATGCAAAGGCGCATGGTCTTACTTACTATAATACGCTTGCGCTTTCGGATGAGATCGGACTCGATATGAGCGAGGATACCTATGACGAAGGGCTTCACTTAAACGTATACGGCGCGGAGAAAGTCGCGCGCTGGCTTGGGGCGAAGCTTTCGGAGGAAATCGATTTTACGGATTTCCATGAGAATGCAGAGATCAATAAATGGTATACAGAGCTTACTGCCCGGTATGAAGCAGAAAAGGCACGGCAGGCAGAGGAGTTTGCGCAGACCGGCAGCGTGACGCTTTCCCTTCAGAAAAGCACAGGCCTGTAACAGGGGAAAAACTTCCCCGGGGAAAGATAAAAAGGAAAGATAAAAACGAAGCATACGCTTCGGAAATATAGAAAGAGAGGACATGACAATGAAACTTACAAAAAAAATCACAGTACTGACAGCAGCGGCAGTTATGGCGCTCTCCATGAGCTTCGGCTCTCTTGCGGCAGCAGCAAAGGCCGCATATACCTATACAGTGAATGAGAAGCAGGTAACGGTGGGCGAGGATGCAAA
>JAUNHA010000052.1 GCA_030524135.1 Eubacteriales bacterium | reverse complement strand
TGATCTTGACTGAATTTGACAAGGATGCGTATGAGGCGATGATTCGGGAAGAGGGCCGTGAAAAAGGCATAAAGGAAGGTCATACTGCCGGAATACAGGACGGAAAATTCATTTCTCTTCAGAACCTCATAGAGAATGGCATAGCGGAGGAGGAAGGGATGCGTCTTCTGAAATTTACGGAAGCAGAGGTTTCCGCCTATCGGGTGTGGCTGGAAATGTAAAGTGAGTTGTAAATACTGATTAAAAATAAAAGAAATGAACAACAGGCTGTGAAACGGAACGCTCCGCATATCACAGCCTGTTGATTTTTGCTTCAAGGTGGTGGTTTTAACTTATCTTGCTGTTTCACATAGGTTTACAAATCGCCTGAACAGCTCTTCTGAAAGTGGATCGCCGCCTGCCTGCATCATTTCAGGATGCCATTGCACGGCGATGACAGGGCTTCCGTCTGTGTTTTCAAGCGCTTCAATAATTCCGTCGCAGCTCTTTGCAGTCACCCGGAGACCGGTTCCGAGCTTTGCCACAGCCTGGTGGTGAAAGGAGTTGACCTCTGTCCTTTGAGGCATAAATCCGCCCAGGAAGCTGTCAGCTTCAATGTCGATGAAATGACAGGGATTTGAGGGCGGTGCGTCCTGATCGTGCAGCACGGCATTTTTAACTTCAGAAGGAATATCCTGAATCAGCGTGCCGCCGAATGCGACATTTACAGCCTGGATGCCACGGCAGATCCCGAGAATCGGGATTCCCAGGCTGCGAGCTGCCTTTATCATATGGATATAGTAAAGATCCAGCTTCCGGTCAAAATGTCCCTGTTTCGTGCGGGGCTCTTCTCCGTAGAGATGCACATCGATATCAGCTCCGCCGGAAAGGATGATCCCGTCACAGACAGATGCCTGCGCCATACAGTCTTCCTCAGATTCCACAAGCGGAAGGCCAAGCGGTATTCCGTTTCCCTTTAAGATTCCCTGCACATAGGGATAGTTTGCATAGGTGCGGTAGGCGCCCATAAAGCAGCCGTTTTCAATTGGCGCCCATGGTTCGACAATGCCGATAACGGGACGTCCGGTTTTGAATACAGTTTCCATGATTACAATTACTCCGATATAAAAGTTTTATGCTTATTTTCCCCTGATCAGCCTTGCTGCCTGAATGAGTACTGTCGGTACAAGTGCAAGCAGTATAATTTCTTCCAGACGAAGGGCAGAAAGATCAGCCACCATAAAGAGCGGATGGAAGAGCGGTACGAGCAGTACGAGCAGCAGAAGCGCCGTGCCCAGACCGAATGCTGCCAGCGAAAACGGATTCGACAGGAAGCCGAGACGGAAAATGGATTCGGAGCCGCGGCAGTTGAAGCCGTGGAACAGTCTTGCGAGCGTCAGCGTGGAAAATGCCATCGTCATTGCGGAGGATGTATTTCCACCGCGGGAATAACCGAGATAAAATGCCGTCATGACCGGTATCGCGATCAGGAATCCCTGCGACAGAATGCGGAGCATGAGTTCCCGGTCAAGAATCGGTGCCTTCGGATCACGCGGTTTCTGTGAAAGCAGATTTGCACGTGCGGGCTCCATGCCGATGGCAATTGCAGGAAGGCTGTCCGTCAGCAGGTTGATGAACAAAAGGTGTACCGGCGCAAATGGAGCCGGAAGTCCCGCCAGCGAAGCATACAGGACGCAGAGGATCGCGGCCATATTGCCCGAAAGCAGGAAATGGATGGTATTCTTGATATTGGCATAGACACCGCGTCCGTTTACAACTGCCTTTACGATGGTTGCAAAATTGTCATCCGCCAGGATCATGGATGCGGCGTCCTTGCTGACGTCGGTTCCGGTGATGCCCATGGCAACGCCGATATCGGCCTTTTTCAGCGCAGGCGCATCATTGACGCCATCTCCGGTCATGGAGACGATACAGCCGCGGTGCTGCCAGGCATTTACAATGCGGATCTTATGTTCCGGTGAAACACGCGCATAAACGGAAATGCGGGGAAGCTTTTCCGCAAGCTCCTCCTCCGACATGCGCTCGAGCTCCACACCCTCTACGGCAAGGTCTCCGTCCTCAAAGATACCTATTTGCTTTGCGATTGCAGATGCAGTTACCTTATGGTCTCCCGTGATCATGATCGTGCGGATCCCGGCGCGCTTTGCATCGGCGACTGCCTGTATGGATTCTTCTCTCGGCGGATCCATCATCGAAACTAGGCCGATAAAGGTGAAGTGGTATTCATCATCGAGGGAGATCGAAAAATCACCGTCCGCTGACGGCTTAAGCTCCGGAAGCTTTCTTTCCGCAAAAGCGAGGACACGGAGCCCCTGACGGGAAAGTGCTTCATTGGTCTCCATGACCTGTCTGCGAAGCCCGTCTGTCATCGGGACCTCTCCGGCGGAAGTGAGCATATAGTCGGAGCGGCCGAGCAGTGTGTCGATCGCGCCCTTTGTGTAAAGCGTCGGAACAGAGTCAACAAGATGCAGGGTACTCATGAGCTTGCGGTCTGAATCAAAGGCGATTTCCGCAAGACGGGGATGCTGGCTCCGGTACTCCGCTTCAATGATCTCGAGGCTGTCTCCGATGCGCACGAGAGCGATCTCTGTCGGATCTCCGATCTCATGCGTCTTATCTCCGCCGGTCGTGGCATCACTTGCGAGGAGGCCGATTTTTACGAGCATACGCTGCGGCTCATTGGATAGATCAAGCCCGCCGATATCCAGAAGCTGCCCGTCTGCATAGAGCTTCTGTACGGTCATGCGGTTCTGTGTAAGCGTTCCGGTCTTATCCGAACAGATCACGGAAACGCAGCCGAGGGATTCAACGGCCTTCAGATCCTTGATAATTGCATTCTGCTTTGCCATTTTCTGGGTGCCGATCGCAAGAACGATCGTTACGATAGAGCTGAGCGCTTCCGGGATGGCAGCGACGGCAAGCGCGACGGCAAACATGAGGGAATCGAGGATCCCCATGTGGCTGCGGAAGATGGACAGCAGAAACACAAAGGCTGAAATAATGAGAATGCCTATGGCAAGCTTTTCGGAAAACTTATCAAGGCTTTCCTGCAGCGGGGTTTTGCGCTGCTTTGTCTGGTTCATAAGTGCTGCGATTTTACCGAGCTGCGTATCCATGCCCGTTGCAGTTACGATAGCGTGCGCACGTCCGTAGGTTACGAGGGAACCGGAAAATACCATGTTTTTCTGGTCGCCGAGTGCAACCTCGTTTTCTTCAAGCCGGGATACGGATTTTTCGACAGCTTCGCTTTCTCCGGTGAGAGAGCTTTCGTTCACTTTCAGGGAGAAATTGCTGAGAAGACGTGCGTCTGCCCCGACAAGGTCTCCGGCTTCCAGCACAAGAACATCTCCCGGAACGATTTCCACAGCCGGGATCTCCAATTTCTTTCCATCCCGGATCACCTTGGAATTCGGGGCGGACATGGCCTTCAGACTTTCAAGGGATTTGTCCGCCTTCACGGTCTGGACGGTACCGAGCAGCGCGTTCAGGATCAGCACGGCAAAGATGACGATGGTGCTCTCACGGTTTCCGGAGAAAAAGGAGATAACCGCCGCAGCGATCAGAATGATGACGAGCAGATCCGCAAACTGGGAGATAAAGATCTCCGGTACGCTCTTTTTTCTGGCTTCATTGAGCTGGTTTTTTCCATATTTCTGAAGACGTTCTGAAGCCTCAGCCTGTGACAGTCCGTCCTGAGACGACTGAAGCTTCCGGAGCGTCTCCTCCGGGCTCATATTAAAGTAATTTTCCGACATAGTTTCCCCTTCCCTGATGATACAGTGTGGTGTACGGTGAGCAGTCAAAATAAAACAAAAAAGACCTTTCGGCAACCATTCACAGAACGCAAATAATTGCCGAAAAGTCTTGCTGCCGCATCTGACACAGATATGCCGTGGCTGTGATCTGTCGTGCATATCCGCCGGTCTGACAAAGGCGCACACCACCAGATCCTTGATCGTGCTGTTGATGATGTGACTTTTAACTACTCCCTTTTCAACTCATGCAGAAGTGTATCACAAACAGAACGCAAACGCAAGAATTTTTGCACGCTTGTTGTTGCGGCTGTGCGGCCGGTTTGTTATACTTGTATTGCTAAAAAATTAACGCTGCGGGGGAATGGATACAGCATGAAAGATCAGAAGTGGAATCAGTATATTGCCTGGGGCATCACAGCCTTTGCCGTGCTTGCGGCGGCGGCAGGCGTGATTTTTTTATTTATCAATATCAATGTCGTGCTCGGGGCGCTTTCAAAGGTGATCGGGATCCTGATGCCTGTGATCTACGGGGCGATTATGGCATATCTGATGGCTCCTATTTATAACAGGGTCTGCGGCGCGCTTTCCGCATACGGCGGAAAACGGGCAAAGCTTGCACGGCTGTGTGCGACGCTTGTTTCGGTGATCGTGCTGCTTGCCATTGCGATCGGACTGGTATCCATGATGCTGCCGGAGCTCTACCGCTCGGTTATGAATGTGCTGAATTCCCTGCCGGGCAATGTGAGCCGGTTTTCAGCATGGCTTGATGAGGCGCTTTCCGGGAAATATGCTTATCAGGATGAGATCCTTATTTTATACAACAATGTGATGGATGTAGCGCGCAATTTTCTGAATAATGAGCTGAAGCCCAACATCACGCTGATCATCGGACAGACCTATACGAGCGTCATGTCGGCCGTGATGTGGCTTTATGACCTGATCATCGGACTGATCGTTATGATCTACCTTCTGAATATCAAAGGCGTGCTGCTTCCTCAGCTGAAGAAGCTGATCTTTACGCTGCTGCCGGAAAAATGGGCGGAGCGCACGATCTCGGAGCTTCAGTATATCAATACCGTTTTCGGCGGGTTTATTATCGGAAAGATCCTGGATTCCCTGATCATCGGCATTCTGTGCTTCGGTATTCTGAGCCTTTTCAATATGATCGGGATTTTCCGCATGCCCTATGTGCTTCTGGTATCGGTTATTATCGGCGTGACCAATGTAATTCCGTTTTTCGGTCCGTTTATCGGCGCGATTCCCTCAACGATCCTGATCATGCTCTCGGATCCGTGGCAGGGTGTGCTTTTCCTGATTTTTGTTTTCCTTCTCCAGCAGTTTGACGGAAATTATCTCGGACCGAAGATCCTTGGGGACCGTACCGGACTTTCCAGCTTCTGGGTGCTGTTTTCCATTCTGCTCTTCGGCGGTCTGTTCGGTTTTGTGGGGATGATCATTGCAGTGCCGACCTGGGCGGTCTTCATGAATCTGATCTCCCAGATTTCATCGATTCTTCTGAAGAAAAAAGGCCTTCCCGTATCACTTGATTACTATAAGGCAGAGGGGACGAGCGGCCTCAGGAAACCAGGACAGGAGCAGGAGAGAAAGGACGGCGCGGAGGGTGCCGGAAAAGACCGGGCGGATCTAAAATAGCAGGGATAAATAAAGACCGGCCTTAAATGTATCTGAAAATATCCAGTCACAGCCTCATAAAATATGGCAAACGGCTGAAAACATGATATAATAGCGCCGGATAGAAATGATAATCATTATCACAGAAAGGAAGATAGTATGCAGGCAGTCAGAAAACTCAACGAGGATATTACATGGGTAGGAGCGGATGACAGGAGGCTTCATCTTTTTGAAAATATGTTTCCGATCCCGCATGGCGTTTCCTACAACTCTTACGTGATCGTGGATGAAAAAACAGCGCTTATGGATACGGCGGATGAAAGCATTATCGAGCAGTATCTGGAAAATGTTGCCGCGGTTCTGCAGGGGAAAAAGGTGGATTACCTGGTCGTAAACCACATGGAGCCGGATCACTGCAGCGGTATTGCGCGTGTGCTGGGGCTTTTCCCGGACTGTAAGATGGTTGCAAGCGCGAAGGCATTTGCGTTCTACGATCAGATCTATAACACCTGTCTTCCGGAGGAGCGGAAGATTGTCGTGAAAGAAGGAGACAGTCTTTCTCTTGGAAAGCATGAGCTTAAGTTTGTTATGGCACCGATGGTACACTGGCCGGAGGTCATGATGAGCTATGATGTAACGGACAAAATTCTGTTTTCAGCAGATGCATTCGGTACCTTCGGCGCCCTGAACGGCAGCATTTTCAATGATGAGGTGAACTGGGATGCCGTATGGCTGAATGAGGCACGCAGATATTATACGAATATTGTCGGAAAATACGGACCGCAGGTACAGGCGGTTCTGAAAAAGGCGGCAGGACTTGAGATCGATATGGTTGCACCGCTGCACGGTCCGGTATGGAGAGGAGCGGCATTTGCAGAGTTTCTTGGAAAGTACGATGCATGGTCATCCTATCGTCCGGAGGACAAGGGCAGCGTCGCGGTATTTTACGGATCGATGTACAACAATACCAAGCAGCTTGCGGAGATGCTCGCATGCACGCTTACGGCAAAGGGTATAAAGGGCGTGAAGGTCTATGACGTATCAGAGACGGATAAGTCTTATCTGGTGGCGGAAGCGTTCCGCTGCGAATATCTCGTATTTGCGGCACCGACCTACAATAACGGTCTGTATCCGAAGATGAAGGAATTCATTGAGGATCTTTCCGTACTCAATTTCCAGAACAGAAAGTGCACCGTGATCGGTAACGGTACCTGGGCACCGCAGTCTGACAAGCTGATGAAGGAACTGCTTGCCGGCATGAAGGGCATGGATGTGTCCGAGAAGTCGCTTGTAGTAAAATCAAGAATCTCAGATGCACAGCTCCCGGAGCTCGATGCGCTTGCTGATGACATCGTAAGCCGTCTTCAGTAAAAGAGCTGCGGCTCAGGCGGCAGCATACCATAAGAGAACACAAAAAACCACGCAGGGAGTAAGCATCCTTACGTGGTTTTTTTACCGTCCTGAAGCTGCATGGAAACAGGACTGTGTATTATTTTACAGACCGGTTTAGGATTTTTTTATTTTACCAGGATCTCCATCTGGGTCTCCTTTACAAACATTCCCATCTTTTCATAGAAGGCGCGGGCGCTGTCATTTCCCTCCCATACATTGAGCGTGACGTCATAGCAGCCGAGTTCCTTTGCGTACTGCATGACGAAGGCGAAAAGTGTCTGCCCGATGTGCTGGCCTCTGCAGGTCTCATCGACGCAGAGATCATCGATAAAAAGTGTGTCAAACGCCTTCATATTGGTGCTGAAGGGCTGTTTTTTAACAGCGCAGCAGGCATAGCCGACAGCCGTATCCGTATCATCCACTGCTACAAAGAAAGGGGTCTCGTCGTTTTGAAACCGTTCGGCTAGCTCTTCTTTCGTATATTTGGTCGTGCCGGGAATAAAAATATCCGGACGGAGCTTTGCATGAAGCTCAAGGACTTCATGCAGCATGAGAAGAACGCGGTCCGTATCCTTTTCAGTGGCTCTTCTAACGTGAATACTCATTTTCGGATGTTCCTTTCTGATTTTTGAATTGATTACTGCTGCTGAAGTCTTGCGATCATCGGCGGGATGAACTGCTTTTTACGGGAAACGACCCCGGGAAGCATGAGAATACCGTTTTCGTCCGCATCGATGCCGAAGGCCTCTTCGGCGGTCTTTACCGCATTTTTTCCGCAGGAGATCAGTACGGAGCTTTCCGAAAGGATTCCCGTCAGAAGGAAATAAAGCGCGTCAAGATGGAGCTCGGAGACCTCTTTTTCCATAAACGGACGCAGCTTTTCAATGAGCGCCGGGAAATCCCCTTCGTTCATGGTGGTGATCTGTCCGGCGCCGAAGGAAGCCTCTCCGGCATTGAATTTTTTGAAATCCTGGAAGAAAATATCTTCAGCTGATTTCCCCATCAGATCGCTTCCGGCATTAAACATATCCTTTGCATACTGTTCGAGATCCGGAATTCCCGCGATCTGTCCGAGCTCCCGCGCTGTGATCTCATCGAGCCTGGTACAGGTCGGAGAACGGAACAGGAGCGTATCGGAAAGAATTGCCGAGCACAAAAGCCCTGCGATCACCGGAGGAATTTCAACGGCATTTTCCCGGCAGATCTCCCGGATGATCGTGGCGGTACAGCCGAGCGGCTGGCAGCGGAAATAAACGGGCGCGCTCGTCTCCGGCGCGTCAAGGCGGTGATGGTCGATGATCTCGAGGATATCCGCTTTCGCAGCGCCGTCCACAGCCTGGGAGAGCTCATTATGATCCACGAGGATGAGCTGTTTTCTGCGAAGCCCGAGGAGGTTGCGGCGGGAGATCATGCCGACATAATTTCCGTTCCGGTCAAGAATTGGAAAGTCGCGGAAGCGGTGCTTTGCCATGCTTTCCTGTACGCTTTCAGCGGTATCTTCAAGACGGAAGGTCACGAGATTTTCGGCGCACATATAACGCTGCACAGGCATGGACTGATTGAGGAGCCGGGCAGCGGTGTAGGTGTCGTGCGGCGTCTGGATGACGATGACCTCCTTTTCCTTTGCTTTATCTATGATCTCGGGCTGGGTGGGCTGGGAGCCCGTGATCAGGAGAAGCGAGGCTCCCTTTTCAATCGCGCAGCGCTGCGCGCGTTCGCGGTTTGCCGTGATCACAATATCATCCCTGCGGATAAAGTCTGACATGAGATCGCCCTTGGCTGCGGCGATAACGACATGTCCCTTTGTGATCTGTGCGTGCGGGTTGCCGGAAAGAAGCTGACCGTCAAGGGTCTTCAGGATGTTTCTGACTGGCGTGCGCGCATTTCCGACGACCTGATTGTCATACACATCCATATCGGATTCAGCGATGTCATTGATCGTGATGACTCCCTTCAGCTGTTTGTCTTCCCCGATGACGGGAAGCGTGACGCTTTCCTGTGTACGCATGGAAATATAAGCCTCCCGCAGGGAGACCGTCTCCGCAATTCCTTCCACTTCCTTGATCGCGATGTCCTTTACCTGCGGCTCAACGTCCGTGATGTAGTCAGGAGCGGGTACCTGAAAATAATCGAGTACAAACGCGGTCTCCTGATTGACGTGTCCGGCACGCATCGGAATATACTGCGGGCAGGAGGAATCGGCGGGATCGCGCATTGCGGGTTCATTTTTCAGCCAGGCATAGGAGATGGCAGAACAGATGGAATCCGTATCCGGATTTTTATGGCCGATGACAAAGACCTTGTTTTCATGAAACTGAGACTGCGGCATAGTGAGAATTCTCCTTTCAGCCTGTCTGGAAAAGAGGAGGCTGCAGGAAGGTTCCTGCGGCCTCTTCTCCTGTTTGATCGTTACAGCTGCCGGCCCGAAAAGCGGTTAATCGGCAGCTTTTTTCTGTTCTCTGGCAAGGTTCTTCTGGGCTGTTGCAAGCATGAGCTTGATACGGTTCAGCTGGTTGACCTCAGAAGCGCCCGGGTCGTAGTCGACCGCGATGATATTCGCTTCCGGATAATGTGCCCTGAGCTGCTTGATGACGCCTTTTCCGACGATGTGATTCGGAAGGCACCCAAAGGGCTGCGTGCAGACGATGTTGGATACGCCCTCGTGAATGAGCTCAAGCATTTCTCCGGTCAGGAACCAGCCTTCACCGGTCTGATTGCCGATGGAAACAAAGTCCTTTGCCATCTCCGCAAGCTCCCTGATCTCGCTCGGCGGAACAAAACGCCGGGAAGCGGTGAACGCCTTTTTGGCTGTGCTGCGGAAGCTTTCGAGCAGGCGGATTCCCATATTGGAAAGCGTCGCGGTCTTTTTGGAGCCGCCAAGATGCTCGAATTTGAAGTTGTTGTTATAAAAGCAGTAGAGCAGGAAGTCCATGAGGTCCGGCATTACGCATTCCGCGCCCTCCGATTCCAGAAGCTCTACAATGTGGTTGTTCGCAAGCGGAGAGAACTTTACGAGAATCTCACCGACAACGCCGACGCGGGGCTTTTCTTCTCCCGTTAAGGGCAGTCTGTCAAAGTCCGCGATAATGCCGCGGATATTGCGGTTGAACTCCGCGATTCCGGGCGTCTTTTTGCGAAGATGAATGGATACACGCTTTCTCCATTTTTCGTGCAGCGCATTTGCGGATCCCGGCACGAGCTCATACGGCCTTGTGGCATAGAGCACGCGCATGAAGATATCGCCGTAAACGACCGCCTGCAATGCCTTTGTGAGGAGCGGCAGCGTGATCTTAAAGCCCGGATTCGTCTCCATGCCGTTTGCATTCAGCGAGATAACCGGAACCTGTTCCATGCCGGCCTTTTCAAATGCGCGGCGGATGAAACCGATATAGTTTGAAGCACGGCAGCCGCCGCCGGTCTGCGACATGAAGACAGCGGTCTTGTTGAGGTCATATTTGCCGGAAAGCAGCGCTTCCATGATCTGACCGATGACGATCAGAGACGGATAGCATGCGTCGTTGTTAACGTATTTAAGGCCGGTATCCACGGCAGTCCTCGTATCATTTTTCAGGACTTCAACATGATAGCCGAAGGTGTTAAGCGCGGGCTCCAGAAGCTCAAAGTGAATGGGCGACATCTGCGGGCACAGGATGGTGAAGTCTTTTTTCATCTCCTTTGTGAACAGCCTGCGGTGGTAAGCCGCGGAATGCAGCTCGCGTCCGATGTGACGCTCTGAACGGACGCGCAGCGCGGCGATCAGGGAGCGGATACGGATACGCGCCGCTCCAAGGTTGTTTACTTCATCGATCTTAAGTACCGTGTAGATCTTTCCGGAGCCTGTCAGGATATCGCTGACCTGATCCGTCGTGACCGCGTCAAGTCCGCAGCCGAAGGAGTTGAGCTGGACAAGATCCAGATCATCCCTGGTTTTTACGAAGGAAGCAGCCCTGTAAAGACGCGTGTGATACATCCACTGATCGGTAACGATGATCGGGCGTTCCACCTGTCCGAGGTGAGAGACGGAATCCTCCGTCAGCACCGCGAAGTTATAGCTTGTGATCATATCGGCAATACCGTGATTGATCTCCGGATCGATATGATAGGGACGACCCGCGAGTACGATGCCGCGGTGTCCGGTCTCCTCCATCCAGCGGAGCACCTCTTCTCCCTTTTCTTCTGTATCTGTTTTTGCCTTCAGAAGCTCCTGCCAGGCAAGGTGTGCCGCGGCGCGGATCTCAGCCTCCGTAAGGCCGGGTATGGTCGTACCGTATTCATTTTTCGTATCCTGACCGAATTTTGCCGTAAATTCCTTTACCAGCCCTTCCGTGAGGATCTCCTCATTGGTGAAGGCAAAGAACGGGTTCATAAAGTCGACCTGGTTTTCCGCAAGGCTCTCTACATTGTTTTTGATGTTTTCCGCATAGGAAGTGACCATCGGGCAGTTGTAGTGATTGCCCGCATCCGGCGATTCGTTGCGTTCATACGGAATACACGGATAGAAGATGCGCTTTAGGCCGTTTTTGATCAGCCACTCAATGTGTCCGTGCACGATCTTTGCCGGATAGCATTCGGACTCGGATGGAATCGATTCGATGCCAAGCTCGTAGATCTGTCTTGTGGACTGCGGGCTTAATACCGTCTGGAATTTGAGCTCGCGGAAGAAGACCGCCCAGAACGGGAAGTCCTCGTACATATTGAGTACGCGCGGAATGCCGACCTTGCCGCGGATCGCTTCGTCGGCGGGAAGCGGCTCATAGCCGAACATGCGCTTTAATTTGTAATCGAAAAGATTTGGAATCTCTTTTCTGCTCTTTTCCTTTCCAAGACCACGTTCGCAGCGGTTTCCGGAGATATAGCTGCGGTTTGCCCCGAAGCGGTTGATCGTGAGCACGCAGTTGTTGTTGCAGCCCCTGCAGCGGGACATGGAGGTCGAGTAGTGCAGGGCAATGATGTCGTCGAGCGAAAGCATGGTCGTAAGCCGCTTTCCGGCATCATACATGCCGGCTTCCCTGAGGCGGTCGGCAGCCTGTCCGTAGCGTTCCCTTGCGATCAGCGCCGCGCCGAAGGCTCCCATGATTCCGGCGATATCCGGACGTACGGCCTCACAGCCGGAGATCTTTTCAAAGGCGCGAAGGACCGCGTCGTTATAGAAGGTACCACCCTGGGTTACGACATGCGCGCCGAGGTCGGATGCCTGTGTAATCTTGATGACCTTGAACAGGGCGTTTTTGATAACGGAGTAGGCAAGGCCCGCGGAAATATCCGCGACGGTAGCGCCCTCCTTCTGCGCCTGTTTTACGTTTGAGTTCATGAAGACCGTGCAGCGCTGGCCGAGATCGGTCGGATTTTTTGCAAACAAAGCTTCCTTTGCGAAGTCCTTTACGGAATAGTTCAGAGACTTTGCAAAGGTTTCAATAAAGGAGCCGCATCCGGAGGAGCAGGCTTCGTTAAGCTGCACGGAATCGACCGTGCCGTCCTTGATGCGGATGCACTTCATGTCCTGTCCGCCGATATCAAGGA
>JAUNHA010000089.1 GCA_030524135.1 Eubacteriales bacterium | reverse complement strand
GATACGCTTCCGGCAGAGATGAAGCTGAACTTTGACTGATATCTTTAAAAACTGATATATTCTGATGAAAAAGAAAGGCGGACATCCGGCGTGAAATGTCCGCTCTTTTGTGGAGAATTGCAGAGAATGCTTTCCGGATCACTTTTATTTTTCGTTTTCAGTTTGCGTCACGGGAAAACAGGGCCGGATAAATTTTTTAATATAAAGCGCAAGTCCGGCGGTTCCTGTGAGCACCTCAGAGATCGGAAATGCAAACCAGGTAAGGTCAAGTCCAATGAGAGACAGCAGCCAGAAGGATGGAATGAGGCAGAATATCTGGCGCATCAGGGATAAAAACAGACTGGCTTTTCCGTTTCCGATTGCCTGGAAAAATACCGGTGTCGTAAGAGAGAACACAGCGGGGATGAAGCTCGATCCAATAATCGGAAAGGCCGAGGCTCCGATCGAAAGAACGGCTTCGCTGTCAGAGAAAATCCCGATGATCTGCCTTGGAACGAAAAAGAACAGAATTGATCCGAGCGCCATAAACAATCCGGAGATCCAGAAGACTGCCTTCATTGTGCTCCGGCAGCGTGCAAAATTCTGGCATGCATAGTTGAAGCTTAAGACAGGAACAATGCACGTCTGCAATCCCATCAGCGGAATAAAGAAAAATGTCTGAACCTTGTAATAAAGACCAAGTACAGTAACGGCGGAATCTGAAAAACCGGCAAGGATGATGTTGAGCGCGACAATGTAGACAGTAAAAAGTGCCTGCATGATGATCGAAGGGTAGCCATAGTAATAGATCCGCTTTATATAATGCGGCATGCTGTGGATCGCAGGCGGAAGGCGGAAACCTCTGATGCCGGTGATGACGGCGGCAGCGATCTGTCCGCAGACGGTCGCATAGGCGGCGCCTGCCACGCCGAGTTCCGGAAACGGACCGATGCCGAAGATAAGGAGCGGATCGAGTATGATATTGGTAAGCGCTCCTGCGATCTGCGCAAACATGGGAAGGCGCATATTGCCCTGCGCCTGGTGTACTTTTGTCCAGTTTCCTTCAAGAAAGACCCCAATGCTTCCGAGACAGACGATCCTTCCGTAGATGACAGCGTCACGAATCGCCTCCGGATCCGTGGCGGAAGTCATGACGTATGGACGCATGATAACGGTCGAAATGAGTGCAAATATCAGCCAGCTGAGAACGGAGAGTACCATACCGGTCCCGGCTGTGAGATCTGCTTCAGAGCTTTGCCCGTGCGCATATTTTCTTGCCATGAAGGTGTTGACACCGACGCCTGTGCCGACTGCAAGCGCAATAATGATAAGCTGCAGCGGATAGATCACGGAGAGCGCAGTCAGAGCATTGACGGAATACTTTCCGACAAAAAAGCTGTCCACGATGTTATACAGGGCCTGGATCAGCTGTGCCAGCATAACGGGAGGCGCAATTTTGTAAAGAATGGTCAGAATGGGGGCCGCCCTGAAAAAATCCTCATCTGAAAACTGATTTGATCTGCTCATTTCTGAAACTTCCTTTCCGGAAT
>JAUNHA010000051.1 GCA_030524135.1 Eubacteriales bacterium | reverse complement strand
CTTGCAAGCCTGAAAAAAATATGGTATAGTTTCGATTAGTGCAATTTACCCCGCACGATGCTGCATGTAAGTTAGATTACAGATTCCTTGCAGCTGGAGGGAGGTCAGGGGCATTGTCTAACGTAATCGTGAAAGAAAATGAATCACTCGATTCCGCACTTCGCAGATTTAAGAGAAACTGCGCTAAGGCCGGCATTCAGCAGGAGATTCGCAAGAGAGAGCATTACGAGAAGCCGAGCGTAAGACGCAAGAAGAAGTCTGAGGCGGCGAGAAAGCGTAAGTACAATTAAGACGGATTCCGCACAGAGCGGATGAATAAAAAAAGCTGTATGTAAGCTTGCTTACCTACGGCTTTTTTGTTACACTATCAGCGCATGACAAAAAGGGGAGGAACGGATTTGGCAGAAGAGTTATTGATCGACATTCCCATGGAACATGAAAAAAACGTGTGCGGAAGCTTTGATTCGTATCTGAAAAAGATCGAAAAGGCGCTTTCCGTTGATATTATAGAACGGGACGGCGCGGTGAAGATCCTCGGGGACCGCAATGATGTGAACCGCGCGGGCGCTGTGCTGAAAAGTCTCGTGCAGCTGTCTGAGCGCGGGAATGATATTACGGAACAGCAGGTCGACTATGTGCTTTCGCTGAGCGATGAGCAGCATGAACAGGATATCGTGGAGCTTGATAAGGAGATCATCGCGCGCACCATCATGGGAAAACCCATCAAGCCGAAGACGGTCGGACAGAAGCACTACGTTGACCTGATCCGTACGAAAATGATCACGTTCGGCATCGGCCCTGCCGGTACCGGAAAGACATATCTTGGCATGGCCATGGCGATCAGGGCATTTAAGGCCGGAGAGGTCCAGCGCATTATCCTGACGCGTCCGGCGATCGAGGCGGGAGAAAAGCTTGGCTTTCTTCCCGGAGATCTGCAGCAGAAGATCGATCCGTATCTGAGACCGCTTTACGACGCGCTGTACAGCATTATGGGCGCTGATGCATTTATGGCAAATTCGGAGAAGGGACTGATCGAGGTGGCTCCGCTCGCCTATATGCGTGGACGTACGCTTGACAATGCCTATATTATTCTGGACGAGGCGCAGAATACGACACCCGCGCAGATGAAGATGTTTCTTACGCGCATCGGCTTCAACTCGAAGGTGATCGTGACCGGAGACCTGACGCAGAAGGACCTTGACCGGGATCAGCAGTCGGGACTTGACGTTGCGCTCCGCGTGCTGTCGAGGATCGACGACATCGGATTTGCGGAGCTTACCGCGGCGGACGTTGTACGTCATCCGCTTGTGCAGAAGATCGTAAAGGCATATGACGATTATGAGTCGAGACAGGCGGCAAGAAAATCCCCTGCGGGAAAACGGGAGCGGCAGAAGAATGACGATAGACATTGAAAATGAGTTTAACGGAGAAATCGCGATTCCTTATGAGGAGATTGCAGAGCGGGTCGTAGAAGAAGCGCTCGAGAGCGAAAATTGTCCGTATGAGTGCAGCGTCGAGCTTTTGCTGACGGACGATGCGTCGATCCGGGAGATGAACGGGGAATTCCGTGAAATTGACAGGAGTACGGATGTGCTCAGCTTCCCCATGATCGAATATGAGGCGCCGGCGTGCTTTGACGGCTTTGACGACTGTCCGGAGCTTTTTCATCCGGAGAGCGGAGAGCTTCTGCTCGGAGATATTGTGATCTCCATGGAGCATGTGAAGGCTCAGGCGGAAGAATACGGTCACAGCGAGGAGCGGGAATTTGCCTTTCTCATCGCACACAGCATGCTTCATCTGATGGGCTATGACCATATGGAAGAAGACGAGCGCAGGATCATGGAAGAAAAACAGGAGGCGATCCTCATTCGCGCGGGCTATACGCGCGATCAGAAGAATGAAACAGATCGGCAGGGAGAGAAAGCATGAGAGAGAGACAGAATCCGACGGGGTATCTAATGATCGAGAGCAGTCTGTATTATGCTGCGGCACTGCTTTCATCGCTGATCTTTCTGATCTTCCGCGTGATTTTTATTTCCGGAACAGGACTTCTGGGACAGGGGCTTCTGGCACCGTCTTTGTATTTTTACATGGGCGCGCTGCTTCTGTCCTGCTTTTTTATACCGGCGGCCGTCTCCAGGCTTGTTTCCGTCCGTATGGGACGCAAACATCCTGCCGATGCGGTCAGGCTGATGCGCATGCTCTGCCTTCACATGACGGCGGCAGGCGTTTTTCTGATTCTGTTTTTCTGGTTTGCGGGCCCGCCGCTTGCCGGCTTTGCGGGGCTACGCTTTTCGGGATATGCGATCCGCTGGATGGGGTTTGTGCTGTGGCTTGAGGCCTGTCTGGGCGTGATGAGAGGCTATCATATCGGACGGGGAAATTCGCTCCCGGCGCTTCTTTCCGTCGTGACGGAGCAGCTTGCCGGCGGGATCGCCTCCCTTTTCTTCAACAGCTATTTCCTGAATTACGGACAAAAAGCAAATCTTCTGTACGGCGAAACGGCCTATACGGCGGCTTTCGGCGCGGAAGGCGCGGTTTTTTCCTTTGCCGCGGGCGCGCTTATTTCCCTTCTTGTGCTCAACCTGATGTCAGCGCTTTCGGGCGGATCGATGCAGGAAGCAAACGAGGGAAGACGTATGGAAAATATGGACAGCCTGTTCCGCTCGGAGCTTCGGACCTTCCTTCCGGTGATGGGAACGGCCCTTGTGCTTCTGTTCGGACCGGCGCTGGATGCGCTCATCTACAGCAGGCACGTGCGTTCTGTTTACGGGAACTGGGAGCAGCTTGCGGGATTTTTCGGTTCGGCAGGCGGAGCCGTGATGCTGTTTTTCATCCTGCTGTTTGCGGCGGGCGGACTGATGGCAGGGCTGATGCCGGGTATCCACGGAGCAGCGCAGCAGAAGAACAGAAAGCTTCTGGCAAGACGGATCAGGATTTTCACAAAGAGTGTCAGTGCCGCTGCCTTTTTTGGCTGTATGCTGATCGCTGTGCTGCGCGTTCCGCTTTCCGTGCTGTTTTTTGCGGGAGAGGATGCCGCACTGATGCAGGGACTTCTGCTGTACGGCTTTGTCTTTCTGTTTTTCGGCATGCTTTCCCTGGAAACCTGTGGTGTACTGTTTGGACTTGGCCATTTCGCGGCGCCGCTGCAGCACGCCATCATCTGTTTCCTTTCGCAGCTCATCCTGTTCCTGATTCTGATGTACGCGGCAAAGCTCGAAATGTTTGGTCTGCTGCTTGCAAACGGCGCATCGCTTGCGGGCTTTTGGCTGCTGAACAGCCTCTACCTGCGCGGCTGCATCAGGATTCGCCGGAACGTAAGGACGACCTGGTTTCTTCCGTTTCTGTCGGCGGCAGTTTCCGGCTTCGCCATATTTCTTCTTCACAGCCTGTTTGCAGCGCTCCTGCCGGAGAGCATTCAGCTAATGAGAGCTGCGGCAGCGGTCATGGTGATTTTGTTCTCTCTGGGTGCGGCAGTTTTATCCTGCTGTTTTCTGCTCTTTTCCGGAGCGATTTCACCGGGGGAGCTTCTGGAAATGCCGCTTGGCGCCATGCTCTGCGGCTTTGCGTTAAATGCCGGATTTATTTCTGAGGAGGAACTATGAAGAAAAGGGTAATCGTGATCGGAGCAGGCGCAGCGGGGCTTACGGCTGCCATCCGTGCGGCTGAAAGCGGCGCCGAGGTAACGGTAGTCGAGCATACGGAGCATATCGGAAAAAAACTCCTGATGACCGGAAACGGGAGATGTAATTATACGAATACGGACGGCGCGCTGTCACATTATCACAGCCTGTCGGATATGGACGGACGCTTTCGGGCATCCGTTCTTTCCGCGTTTACACCGGAGGATACGATCGCCTTTTTCAGGATGCTTGGCATCGTCCCGAAAATCAAAACCTATGAGTATGACGGGGGAGGCTATGTGTATCCGGCCTCCGGTGAGGCGCGTTCCGTGCTGTATGCGCTGAAGCGCTACGCGGATTCCCTGAATGTGCGCTTTGAACTGAACTGCCGCGCAAGTTCGGTCATGTACTTCCGGGATAAAAACGGAAGGCCGTATTATCAGCTGAGCACAAACCGCGGCATGCTGCTTGCGGAAGCGCTCGTACTTGCAGGAGGCGCCTGTGCCATGCCGAAAACAGGCTCTGACGGGACCGCGGTCCTGTTTCCCGGCGCTTTCGGACATACGACATATCAGTTTCTGCCCGCGCTTTGTGCGCTGCGCTGCATCGGAAGCTTTTTCCGGGACTTAAAGGGCGTACGCTGCGACTGCAGGCTGAGGCTTGAGATTGCGCCGCCGTCTCCGGGGACAGAAGAACGGTTAAAACAGGAGCTTCTGGAGAGCGGAGCGGATCATTTCGGCATTTTATCCGACGATCTGCTGGAAACAGCATATGAAAGCTACGGGGAGGTGCAGTTTACGGATTACGGTCTGTCAGGCATTCCGGTCTTTCAGCTTTCCCGCTATGTGTCGCTTGCGGTGCGTCTTGGGAGAGAGCGTTATATTGTGCTGGATGCGATGCCGGAATTTGAACGGGAAGCGCTGTTTGAAGAGCTTGCAGGACGCAGGGAGCGTTTTGCCGAACGTACGGCAGAGCATTTGCTGAACGGCCTCCTTCCGGAAAAGCTCGCAAGGATGTACCTGAAGCGAAGTGGAATCCGGTTTGAAACGGGCATCTATCTTCTGGAGGACACGCAGCTTTATAAGCTGGCGGACATGATGAAGGGTCTTAGGATCGGCGTCCTTGATACGAATGGATTTGATAACTGCCAGTGCTGTGCCGGCGGTGTGGATACCCGGGAGATCGATCCCGAAACGATGGAATCGAGAGAATTCAGTGAGCTGTATTTTGCGGGAGAGCTCGTGGACGTTGACGGCGACTGCGGCGGCTACAACCTGCAGTGGGCGTGGAGCTCCGGAACTGTGGCGGGAAGGGCTGCTGCAAGGATGAAGAGCTACCGGAAATATCCTCAGGAATTTCACACGAATTCGGAAACCTATCGGAAAAAGGAAGAAGAGCTGTAGCAAAGCCACTGCGTTTGCTGTATAATAAAATTGAGATAAATTGAGAAGAAGGTCCTATGATTAGAATCAACCAGATCAAAATCCCCATATTTGAGATTGCGTCTCCATCCGGAACCGGAGATCCGGAACTGGAGAATGCGCTTTTGCGAAAAAAAACGGCAAGGCTTCTTAAAGTGCGGGAGGATGGCATCCGCAAGCTCCGGATCGTACGCCGTTCCGTCGATGCCAGGGACAGAAAAGATATTCTGTTTGTATATATGCTGGATGTAAGGCTTCATGACAGCATTTCAGGGCCCTCCGCCGAAACGGAGCAAAAATTTGTAGCCGGTCTTCGAAACAGGAACGTGACGGCACTGCAGCAGATGCCCGTAAGAATTGAGCCTGCAAAGGAAGCGGTGCTGAGAAAATTATCCGAAGACGGGACCAGGCCCGTTGTATGCGGAAGCGGCCCCTGCGGGCTGTTTGCGGCGCATACGCTGTGCCTTGCCGGACTGAAACCGATCGTGATCGAGCGCGGACAGCGTGTGGAAAAACGGAGAGAGACCGTAGACCGTTTCTTTGAGACCGGGAAGCTTGATACAGAGAGCAACGTCCAGTTCGGAGAGGGCGGCGCAGGGACATTTTCCGATGGAAAGCTGAACACCTCGATTAAGGGGGAGGGAAGCTATATCCGCTATGTGCTCGAACAGTTCTGCCGCTACGGTGCGGGGGAAGAGATCCTGTATGAGCAGAAGCCGCATATCGGGACAGATGTGCTCACGGACGTTGTGAAGGCGATGCGGGAAGATATCATCCGCATGGGCGGTAGCTTCCTGTTTGAGACCTGCCTTACGGGAATCGAAGCAGATACGGCGCTTTCCGCTGTATTTGTAAAGGCGCCGGGAAACCATACAGAGCGGGAAGCGCTTTCTGCGCTCTGCGGGAGAAAGACGGCGCCCGGAGAGAGGGTTCGTATTCCTGCGACAAAGCTTATTCTTGCAGTCGGGCACAGCGCGAGGGATACCATTGCGGCGCTTTATGAACAGGGGCTTCTGATGGAGCAGAAAAACTTTGCGATGGGACTTCGTATCCAGCATCCGCAGAAGCTGATCGATGAGGCGCTCTACGGAGCGGACAGGCTTTTGGAAAAGGAACAGCTTCTCGGTCCTTCGCCTTATAAGCTTACGCACCGCGCGGAAAACGGAAGAGGCATCTATAGCTTTTGCATGTGTCCTGGCGGATATGTGGTCAATGCCTCTTCAGAAGAAGGTCGTCTTTGCGTAAATGGAATGAGCGAGCATGACAGAGATAGCGGCATAGCAAATTCCGCGCTGATCGTAACGGTGGGGACAGCGGATTTTCCGTCGGAGCACCCGCTGTCCGGAATGGAACTGCAGAGAGACCTTGAGGAAAAGGCCTATGCGCTCTGCAACGGGGCAATTCCGTGTGAGACCTGGGAAGATTTCCGGGAAGGAAGAACGGAAGAATTTCATGCTGCCGCTTTTGAACCCGCATTTAAAGGCTATTATGCCTATGCGGATCTTGGAAGCATCCTGCCTTCATTTATCCGGGAGGCGATTTTGTCCGGCATGCCGGCATTCGGACGCAGCATCAGAGGATTTGACGCGCCATCCGCGCTTTTTGCGGGAATAGAGACGAGGACGTCCTCCCCTGTGCGCATCGTAAGAAATGAAGCGTTTCTGTCCAATATAGACGGCATTTACCCCGCGGGAGAGGGTGCGGGATATGCCGGGGGCATTACCTCGGCGGCAATAGACGGCATCCGCGCGGCACAGCGGCTTTCGGGACAGGCATCATGAAACATTTTACAGAGAAGGCATAAAAAATTCAGATTGAAATCACTGTGTATTCGGGCTAAAATCAGACGAATGAGGCAGTTATGCCGGCGAAGTTCAAAACAGACAGCGAATGGAGAAGAGCATGCAGGAGAAACAGGACGAACGCGCGCAGGAGAAGGAAGCCAGGGAAAGGCTTTCGGGTAAAAAACGGATCATCATTAAAATCGGTTCCTCTTCCGTCACACATCCGGAGACGGGGGATGTCAACCTTCATATGATGGAGAAGCTTGTACGGCTTATCTGTGATCTGCAGGGGAGCGGCAAAGACGTTATGCTGGTATCCTCCGGAGCGATCGCGGCAGGCAGGAAAGCCATGAACTTTTCACAAAAGCCGCAGGAAACAGCTGTAAAGCAGGCGCTCGCGGCGATCGGACAGGCGAAGCTTATGATGGTATATCAAAAGCTCTTTTCCGAATATAACCATACGGCCTCTCAGATTCTTCTTACGAAATTTACGCTTCTGAACGAGGAGGCGCTCGGAAACGCGCGCAATACCTTTGAGGAGCTTTTTAAACTGAAATCCGTGCCGATCATCAATGAAAATGACACGGTCTCCACAAACGAGATCTCTTTCGGAGATAACGACCGCCTTGCGTCGCTCTGTGCATCCATTACCGATGCGGATCTTGTCATTCTTCTGAGCGATATTGAGGGACTCTATACGGATGACCCAAACAGGAATCCGGACGCGCAGCTCATCAGCTTTGTGCCCTATATTGATGAAACGCTCTGGAATATGGCAAAATCGAGCTCCAAAACGAGCTTTGGCACAGGGGGCATGCGTTCAAAGATTGAAGCAGCACGCATTGCGACGGACGCGGGCGCTGATATGCTGATCATGAGCGGGCAGGAGATCGACAGCATCTGGGACGCACTTTCCGGCATGCCCGTCGGCACACTTTTTGCGGCCCATAAGACGAGCTTTGATCTTCTGGATTATGTACGGAATGATTATTAAGAAACAGCTGGGAATGCAACAGGGAAAGCGTTGTAGGAACGATTGTCAGTAACGATTGTCAGGGAGCGGAGGATATGGACATGCAGAGCATAAGAGACTGCTGTGAGGCGGCAAAGGAGGCCTCGCGCCGGACGGCGCTTCTGGATACGGAGACAAAGCGGAATGTTCTGCGCCTTTGTGCCCGGAAACTGATTCTTCATACGGAAGATATTCTTTCGGCAAACCGCAGAGACTGTGATCTGGCAGAGGACGCGGGGATGAGCGGGGGACTGCTCGACAGACTGAGCTTAAGCGAGGCGAGAATAGCCGCCATGGCGGAAGGCCTTCATGCAGTGGCAGCACTTCCGGATCCTGTCGGAAGAGAGCTTGAGCGCATCGTGCGCCCGAACGGACTTGTGATCCGGAAGACAGCCGTTCCGTTTGGCGTAATCGGGATCATCTACGAGGCGCGCCCCAATGTAACCTCGGATGCCTTCGGGCTTTGTTTTATGGCGGGAAGCGCCTGTGTTTTGAAGGGAGGTTCTGCCGCCGCGGCCTCAAACGCGGCGATCATGGATGCGATTCATGAGGGACTTCTGGAGGCAGGCATTGAAAAGGAGGCGGCTGTGCTGATCCGGCAGACCGACCGTGAGAGCACGACGGAGCTCATGCGCATGAACGGACTGATCGATGTGCTTATTCCGCGCGGAAGCGCGGCGTTGATCCGCTCTGTCGTCGAGCACGCAACAGTTCCCGTGATCGAAACCGGAAGCGGAAACTGCCATGTGTATGCTGATGAGACGGCAGATACGGATATGGCCGTGCGCATTATCCTCAATGCAAAAACGCAGCGGGTAGGCGTATGCAATGCCTGCGAATCCGTGCTGATCCATGAGAAAAAAGCGCCGGAGCTGATTCCGCTTATCGCCGCCGGACTTGAAACATACGGCGTGCAGGTTTTTGCGGACGATGCCGCGCGCGCGATCTGGCCGAAGTGGTCAAAGGCCACGGAAGAGGACTGGGGAAGAGAATATCTCGATTATAAGCTGTCTCTTAAGCTCGTTAAGGATATTGATACGGCAATCTCCCATATCAATCGTTACAATACGGGACATTCGGAGACGATCGTGACATCTGATCCTGTAAACGCGGCCCGGTTCCAGCAGGAGGTCGACGCTGCCTGCGTATATGTGAATGCGTCCACGCGCTTTACGGACGGTGGAGAATTCGGGTTCGGAGCGGAGATCGGAATCTCCACGCAGAAGCTGCATGCAAGAGGCCCGATGGGACTGAGAGAACTTTGCAGCTATAAATATATGATCGACGGGACAGGACAGATCAGGCCTTAAACGGCGGAAAGGACAACATGGGAGAGATCACAAAGGAAAAAATCGGACGTATCAACGAGCTTTACAGGAAATCACAGACCGGAGGCGGCCTTACCCCGGAAGAGCTTTCGGAGCAGGAGGCATTAAGACGCGAATATATTGACGCGGTAAAGGCTAATCTGAGAGGCCAGCTGAATAACATCGATATCAAAGAGCCTGACGGAACTGTCAGAAATCTTGGAGAAGAACATAAAGAAAAGGAACAGGAAGGATAAGTACCATGGAAAAAAATCA
This sequence comes from Eubacteriales bacterium, assembly GCA_030524135.1. GTDB lineage: Bacteria > Bacillota > Clostridia > Lachnospirales > Lachnospiraceae > Avilachnospira. Next base: position 3,642 of record JAUNHA010000051.1, on the reverse strand, counting down.
CGACATTTACCAGAGCCCGTTTTCGGGCAGATATGCAGGCAAGGAAATGCTGTATGTTTTTTCGGAGAATTTCAAATTCCGTACATGGAGAAAGCTCTGGATCGCGCTTGCGGAGAGCGAAAAGGAGCTCGGGCTTCCTGTTACGCAGGAACAGATCGACGAGCTAAAGGCGCATGCGGACGATATCAATTATGAGATCGCAGAGGCCAGGGAGAAGGTCGTGCGTCACGATGTCATGAGCCACGTCTATGCTTACGGGCAGCAGTGCCCGAAGGCGGCAGGCATCATTCATCTGGGTGCGACGAGCGCGTATGTAGGCGATAATACCGATATCGTACAGCTCCGGGAGGGGCTTCGCCTCGTGCATAAATCGCTTGTAAACGTGATCCACGAGCTCGCGAAGTTTGCACTGAAGTATAAGGACGTACCGACGCTCGCATTCACCCATTTCCAGCCGGCACAGCCTACGACGATCGGAAAGCGTGCAACGCTCTGGATCCAGGATCTGATGATGGATCTTTCCGATCTGGAATACGTGCTGGACAGCCTTCGTCTTCTTGGATCAAAGGGTACGACGGGTACGCAGGCAAGCTTCCTGGAGCTCTTTGACGGGGACGATGAAAAGTGCCGCAGAATTGAGCAGCTGATCGCAGAGAAGATGGGATTTTCCGGCTGCTATGACGTATCCGGACAGACCTATTCCAGAAAGGTGGACTTCCGCGTGCTGTCCGTGCTTTCCGGAATCGCGCAGTCTGCGCACAAGTTTTCCAATGATATCCGCCTTCTGCAGAATTTAAAGCAGATCGAGGAGCCGTTTGAAAAGACCCAGATCGGATCCTCCGCCATGGCGTATAAGCGCAATCCGATGCGTTCCGAGCGTATGGCATCCATCGCAAACTATGTGATGAGCGATCTGATGAATCCTTCGATTACGGCAGCAACGCAGTGGTTTGAGCGCACGCTTGACGATTCGGCAAATAAGCGTATTTCCGTGCCGGAGGCATTTCTCGGCGTGGATGCGATCCTCAGACTGTATCTCAATATCGCAGACGGCCTTGTCGTATATGAAAAGGTATGCGAAAAATATCTGAGGGCAGAGCTTCCGTTCATGGCGACCGAGAATATCATGATGGACTGCGTAAAGCGCGGCGGAAACCGCCAGGAGCTTCACGAGCGCATCCGCGAGCTCTCCATGCAGGCAGGAAAGCGCGTGAAGGAAGAGGGTCTTGACAACAATCTGCTGGACCTGATCGCGGCGGATCCGATGTTCGGGCTTAAGAAGGAAGAGATGGAAGAGCTTCTTTCCCCGAAGCTGTATGTCGGAAGAGCGCCGAAGCAGACGGAGGAATATATCAATACTGTAGTCCTTCCGCGGATCGAGGCTTTCCGCGGGGAGCTCGGGGAAGAAGTAGAGATCAACGTATAAGGAAGGAGGCTTTATATGAAAAGAGTGGGAATTATTATGGGCAGTGACAGTGATCTGCCGGTTGTGGAAAAGGCAGTCACGACGCTTAAGGAGTATGGTGTGCCCTGCACCGTACATGTATATTCGGCACACAGAACCCCGCATGAAGCGGCTTCCTTTGCTGTAAACGCGAGAAAGGACGGCTACGGCGCGCTGATCTGCGCGGCGGGCATGGCAGCGCATCTTGCGGGTGCGATCGCTGCGAATACGACGCTTCCGGTTATCGGTATCCCGATCAGGGCAAAGGCACTCGAAGGCGTTGACGCGCTGCTTTCCACGGTTATGATGCCGCCGGGAATCCCGGTTGCAACCGTTGGAATAGATGGTGCGCAGAATGCAGCCATTCTTGCGGCGGAGATCATCTCTGTCGGGGATGAGGCGCTTGCTGAAAGGCTTCAGGCTGCCCGTGATAAAAAGGCGGCATCCATTCTGGAAAAGGATGCGGAAATATCTGCAAAGTATTCGAGTGACGCAGAGTAAGGGAACAGCAGGTCATTTACATACATGCACAAGGAGAGTATAGGGATCGGATGAATAATCAGAAAAAGAACTGCGGTTCGCTTTGCCGGGAGGTATCGGAAGCATCCGCGATCATGACAAACAGAGGCAAGATCAATGAGGAGTGCGGCGTTTTCGGCGTATGGTCGCCGCATACCACGGATGTATCCCTCACGGCCTATTACGGACTTTACGCGCTGCAGCACAGAGGGCAGGAAAGTGCCGGCATCGCGGTAAATGACGAGGGCGTATTCCGTTATTACAGGGATCTTGGACTTGTAAACGACGTATTTACGCCGAATCAGCTTGAACGCCTCGGCAGCGGGCAGATGGCGGTAGGACATGTTCGCTATTCGACATCGGGCATTTCCAACCGAATCAATGCACAGCCGATCGTCGTTAACCATTCGAAGGGAAGAATGGCGCTTGCACACAACGGAAATCTTGTCAATTCCTTTGAACTTCGTGAGGAGCTTGAGAATGAGGGCTGTATTTTCCAGTCCACGACGGATACCGAGGTTATTTCCTATATCATTACCAGAGAGCGCATCCGTACGGGCAGCCTTGAGGATGCCGTAGACCGGGCAATGGATAAGATCAGGGGCGCGTATTCCCTTGTGATCATGTCTCCGTCCAAGCTGATTGCAGTCCGCGATGAGCACGGCTTCCGTCCGCTCTGCTATGGAATCACCGAGGACGGACAGTATGTGATCGCTTCCGAAAGCTGTGCGCTTGACGCGGTCGGCGCGAAGCTGATCCGGGATATCAAACCCGGAGAGATCCTCGTATTTGACCACAACGGGATCCGCTCGATCGAAACACACTGCGGCCGTGTAAAGCCGAGCATGTGCGTATTTGAATATATCTATTTTGCAAGACCCGATTCCGTGATCGACGGCTGCAGCGTACATGCGGCGAGAGTACGTGCAGGTGCCTTTCTTGCACTCGAGCACCCGGTACAGGCAGACGTTGTGATCGGCGTGCCGGATTCCGGACTTGACGCGGCTGTGGGATATTCCAGACAGTCTGGCATCCCCTACGGCGTCGGCCTCATCAAAAACAAATACATCGGACGTACCTTCATCGCTCCGACGCAGAAGTCCCGTGAGAATCTCGTCCGCATCAAATTAAATCCCGTTGCGGAAGTGATCCGCGGAAAGCGCGTTATCCTGATCGACGATTCGATCGTGCGCGGCACCACCTCGGCGCGTATCGTAAAGCTGATCCGCGAGGCGGGGGCAAAGGAAGTGCATATGCGCGTATCTGCACCGCCTTTCTTGAACCCGTGCTATTACGGTACGGATATCGATTCGCGGGAGAACCTGATCGCCTGCCAGCATACGGTAGAGGAGACGGCAAGAATCATCGGTGCCGATTCGCTTGGATATCTTTCAGTTCAGAATGCACTTGAGATCGCAAAGGGCGCGGCGGGAGACCAGAGCTTCTGTTCAGCCTGCTTCGACGGAAAGTACCCGACAGAGGTGCCGTCCAGAACCGAAAAGAACCGCTTTGAGGAGAAGATCCCGAAGGAGTGGCGTAAGAAGCACTCCGCTGCGCCGAAGGAGAGCTGCTCCGGAAAGGAAGATCCGACAAAATAACTGGCGGTGTTCCGGTTTTCAGGAAATTGGCGGGACTGCACTGATCAAAACAAACGATAAGTATTCGATAAATATTCTTTA
>JAUNHA010000006.1 GCA_030524135.1 Eubacteriales bacterium | reverse complement strand
TCAGGAATTAAAAGTGCCGTATTTATGCGGTTTGTGGCGTTTCGCAAACGCCTATTTTTAGGAATTACTGAGAGGAGATGATGATAAATGAGAGCTGTTTACGCAATTATTAAGAAAAATCTTGTTTCTTTTGCAAGAGATAAGGCACGAATTTTTATGACATTGATTATGCCACTATTCATGCTGTTTTCCTGTTCGTTTTTGATGAATTCATCTGTGGTAGATATTGATTCCCCGTTTAATTATCTGATTGCAGGTGTTGTCATCACGATTGTTTTTCAAGGTGTCTTTAACAACTCTACTGCTGTTCTGAATGATATAAGTTCAGGGTTTATGCGAGAGATTATTGTAGCACCAGTCGCAAGGTTTTATATTGCGGTTGGAAATATTTTATCCGCTTCAATACTAGCAACTTTACAGGGAGGGTTGCTCTTGATTATTGGTATTTTGCTGGGATTTAGAACTACGTTTCCCGATTTTATCTTAATGCTGGTGTTGATGATGTTATCTGCAATTATATTATCTGCCATTGTATTATTTTTGTCCTTGACAGCTAAAAATCAAACAAACTATCAGATTATATCTTCTGTTGTGATTATGCCTGCAATGTTTTTATCAGGAGCATATATTCCAATTACAATTATGCCAAAAGTGATTCTGCCGATAGTTTATCTAAATCCGCTGACATATTTAACAAGTGCCTTTCGATATGTTGCTTTAAATATGTTTGATTTGTCGGCTACGGAACTGATTCATCAGGGAATTGCCATTCATTTCGGCTCAATAACAATTTTGCCTTATGTTAGCTGGATATTTGCATTTGGCATAGGTATGGTATTTCTGATTCTTTGCATTAAGAAATTTGAAAAGATTAATTTATTGGAAGTTCAGGGAAGTACAAGAGGACGCAGAAGATAAAATTTATATATGATGAAAGGGTGAGACAGATCGATCTGGAAAAGTATTATTCACTGACTCATCCGACGACGATCGGATTGATAGATCAGCTGGAGAAAAAAGGGTTTGTGTGCCGTAAAGTAAATCCGGAGGATGCGAGAAGCCGGGTGATCGGCCTTACAGAGCAGGCCCTTGAGATGCGAAAAGAGCTGGAACGTATCGGTGAGTCTCTGGAAGAGGAATTTACGGCTGCGCTGACGGAGGATGAGCGGATGCAGCTTTCAGAATTATTGAATAAGTTACTTTCGAAGTTTGCGTGAAGGGAGAGATGAGAATGTCTAGATCAGAAGAAATGACAAATCCATTGGGAACAAAGCCGCTGGGCGGATTGCTGCTTTCACTGGCGGTTCCTGCAATCATTGCCAACGTGGTGAATGCGCTTTACAATATTGTCGACCAGATTTTTATCGGTCAGGGTGTGGGCAAGCTGGGAAATGCTGCGACATCGGTAGCATTTCCGCTGACAACGGTCTGCATGGCGATCGGGCTTATGGTGGGACTTGGTTCTGCTGCCGGATTTAATCTGGAGCTGGGTGGAAAAGAGGAGGAAAAAGCGAGGAAAATAGCGGGAAGTGCCGCAGGAGCGCTGGTTATATGCGGAGTGATCATCTGCATACTTGTCCGTGCTTTCCTGGAACCAATGCTTCGGGTGTTCGGCGCAACGGATAATATCCTGCCTTACGCAATGGAATATGCGGGAATTACATCTCTGGGGATTCCGTTTTTGCTTTTTTCAACAGGAATCAATCCGCTCGTCCGGGCAGACAGAAGTCCGAACTATTCTATGATGGCCATTGTGGTGGGAGCGGTGTTAAATACGATTCTGGATCCGATTTTTATTTTTGTGTTTCATTGGGGAATCGCAGGTGCAGCGTGGGCGACGGTGATCAGTCAGGTGATCTCCGCGCTGATACTGGTAGCGTACTTTCCAAGGTTTCAGTCAGTTCATTTTTCTTTGGCAGATTTTCTACCAAGGAGAAAGGATGTATTATTGATCTGTAAGCTGGGATTTAATTCGTTTTTTTTCCAGTTTTCCAATGTGATCGTCCAGGTTACGCTGAATAACGTCCTGCGTATATATGGAGAGAAATCTGTTTATGGAGCGGACACGCCCATTGCGGTAGCCGGAATTGTTATGAAGGTTAATGTCATCTTCATTGCTTTGATCATTGGACTGATCAATGGGGCGCAGCCGATCTGCAGCTATAATTACGGGGCAAAAAAGTTCCGGCGTGTGCGGGAGACGGTGAAGCTGTTCTTGAAGACGGCAGTGGTAATTTCCACAACAGTCTGGGTGATCTTTGAGATCTTTCCGCAGCCGATTCTCTCTCTGTTCGGCGGTGCCAATGAGGATCCCCTGTATTTTCAGTTTGCGATTCCGTTTATGCGTGTATTTTTGTTCTGTGTCTTTTTAAATGGAATCCAGATATGCTGCGCGACATTTTTCCCATCCATTGGAAAAGTGGCAAAAGGAGCAATTTTATCTTTCTCAAAGCAGATTGTGTTTTTGATTCCGCTGTTATTGCTCGTGCCCCGGTTCTTTGGAGTGGAGGGAATCGCCTATGCACAGCCGGTGACGGATCTGCTGTCCTTTGCGCTGTCGGTTCTGTTCCTGATACAGGAGTTTCGGATCATGCCGAAGGAGGATTTGGAGTAGTTTTTTATGTTTGGGAAATGCTGATGGAATCTTTGTTTCTCCAGTGTAAATGAAAGCTTCCTGTATACTTTAAATAGGTCAAGAGATTGACACAAAAAAATACCTCAAGTAAATTTAGATTATTACTGACCTGCGGTAAAAAGAATTGATGATTATGAGCGTACCGTTGTTATGAGAGATAAGACAGCGATACCGATAGAGCAGATAAGTAAAATTGAAAGTGAATTATTTGGAGCATTAGGCATAGAGGAATAGATAATCGGAGAGGATATAAAATGGAAGTAAAACCGAGAATTTTATATATAAAGAAAATTTTAGAGGAACGAACCGATGAGGAACACACTCTGACTACAAATCAAATATTGGATATTTTGAAGAATGAATATGATATATCGACACATCGGGTAACGCTTGCAAAGGATATTGCCGCCTTGCAGGAGTTCGGAATGGATATAGTGGTTATTCATTCTACGCAGTGTAAGTATTTTGTGGCAAGCCGGCAGTTTGAATTGCCGGAGTTAAAGCTGCTGATTGACGCTGTGGAGTCCTCAAGAGTGATTACCGATAAGAAAAGCAAAGCGCTGATTGAGAAGATACATACGATGACAAGTCCGGGGACAGGTAGAAAAGCTCAAGCGTAATAATTATGTTGTCAATCGAATTAAGCCGGACAATGAGCAAATTTACTACATCATTGACACCATAAACGATGCCATTAATACTGGGAAACAGATTTCCTTCCAGTATTATGATTACACTGGACTCAAGAAGAAAGAACTGAAAAACAAGGGAGAAGTATATAAGCTCAGTCCATATAAGCTTCTTTGGAGCGGCGATTATTATTATGTGATTGGTTATTCCGAAAAGAAACAAAAGGTTATCAATTTCAGAGTGGATCGCATTGCAGGGATACCGGATATGCTGGAAAAAATAGTTCTTCCAATGCCCGATGATTTTGATATTGAGAACTTTACGAAAGAAGTATTCTTTATGTTCCCCGGAGAAAAGGTTAAGGTAGACTTGCGCTGTGATAACAGCCTGATGAAAACGATGGTTGACCGTTTCGGAGAAGATGTTACCACCCTTGCCTATGATATGACTTCGTTCCGGATACAGACCGAAGTATCGGCAAGTCCTACATTCTTCGGCTGGCTGTTTGGATTTAACGGCAAGGTGCAGATACTTGCACCGGAGAGCTTGAAAGAACAGTATAAGAATATGCTTCGGGAGTCGATAGCGATAAATGGAGTGGTAGATGATGAATAATCTTTTTGTTCAGGGAGTAGAGATTGATTGGAATAAAATTGAACGAGGAAGTTATTTAAGGTCAATTGAAGCTATCAGGGGACTGAAAAAGCTGACTTTTAGTAAGCCTGTTACCTTTTTTGTCGGAGAAAACGGAAGTGGAAAATCCACATTGCTGGAGGCTATTGCGATAGCCTATGGATTTAATCCTGAAGGCGGCACAAAAAATTACAGCTTTTCTACTTATGACTCACATTCGGAACTGTGTGAAGCAATGCGGCTTGGCAGAGGGTATCGCAAAGCAAAATGGGGATATTTTCTTCGGGCGGAAAGTTTTTATAATGTAGCGACTATGGAAGAAGAATATGCTGATATTGAACACCCATCGGAAAAGTATCACGAAAAATCACACGGGGAAAGTTTTCTTGCAATCGCACAGAGTCAGCTAAAGGAAGATGGAGTTTATATATTCGATGAGCCTGAAGCAGCTTTGTCGCCGCAAAGACAATTAACGCTATTGCTTGAAATCTATGAATGTGCGAAAAAAGGTTCGCAATTCTTTATCGTAACACATTCTCCGATTTTGTTAGGTCTGCCGGACGCAGAGATATTGACATTTGACGATGGAAAGCTGCATACTTGCTCGTATGAAGATACGGACAGTTATCAAATAACGGAAATGTTTATCAATAATAGAAAACAACTGCTAAGCAGGTTGCTGACGGATTAAAAAAGCAAAGAAAATAAGGAAATAAGATGAATAAAGACCCATTTAAGGAATATCTGAAGGAGTCTGAGCCGGATAAACTCAGCAAAGGCTATGCGTGGAGTACGGCAATCGGACTTCAGGCGGTGGACGGACTGAAACCTTCCCAATATTTGATTGATACGGCCATTCAAAATATTGAGGGGAAAATTACAATAAAAGAAGCGCAAAATCTCATAGACAGCTATTATGAGGAAAGACCGACACATTTGTCGGACGACGAGCGTACAGAAGAAGCGGATAAGGTATCATCCCGTATCGCACAGATACTTTCGGAAACTGCTTTTTCATTCTCCCCGAGTATATCTCTATCCACCGAAAGCTGTTTCAGGGTATCTATAAACACGCAGGCAAGATAAGAGATTACAATATCACAAAAAAGAATGGGTGCTTGACGGAGCGACTGTCCTTTATGGCAGCGCTTCGGAACTGAGAGCAACCCTTGAATATGATTTCTCGCAGGAGAAAGACTTTAGCTACAAAGGACTTTCGATGGAAGAAATTATTCATCATCTTGCAGTCTTTGTTTCGAGGTTATGGCAAATCCATATCTTCGGAGAAGGCAACACAAGAACCACAGCGGTATTCTTTATCAAGTATTTGAGAACCCTCGGCTTTTCAGCTACTAATGATATTTTTGCAGAGAACGCTTGGTCTTTCAGAAACGCACTTGTCAGAGCGAACTATACCAACCTGCCCGGTATTTATTCGGATGATTTGGTTACATTCAATGCTCTGTTGAATTTTATGAATCATTTTGAATCTGCAGAACAGATTCGATCTGACATAGATATGCAAGGTGAATATTATAATGCGTTTGCTTGTGAGCAATCAGCAAGATATTTTGAATGCAGAAGAAACAAATTGCCTATTGAGCCTGTAATTCCCTTCGATGAAGAATCATTTCTGAATAAAAGGGGCGGGAGGGTATATTTTGATTCGGGAAAGCAACCTCTTTTGTCGTTACATGAAGGTTCTCAAACTTTTAATGTATTATCGGTGGGGGTGTACAAAAATTTCATTCCAATAGTAACAATTCTAAAGGATGGAGAACCGACAAGCTTTCGACTTCCGAATGAATTAAGGGAATGGGCATGTAGTGTTGTTGGAATGGCAGCAATGGGAATGAAGCTTTTCCCAGCCAAAGTGATTTTTTCTAATATCAACAGAAGATATTATGCAGATATACTTTAGAATACAGGATAAAAAGGGGAAAACAAACAGAGTCCTAAAAGAGCATACATAATGAAGAAACTAAAAGATAATGAGTACGAGAAATCCTAGCAGAACCTCTATAACAAGGCGCACGGGTACGTTTGGATGCCGGATTCAAGATAGACGATGAAAATGTTGAAAAACATATTATGATGTGTAAATTATATGAAGAGCTTTGATCGGTGGCATTGATCAGAGAATATTCAGATTTCATAGGGAAAACCTGAAGTGGGATAGCGAGTAAGTGTTCTTTGAATGGTTCAGTTCAGGATGGCAACTTCAATATTTTTGATTAGGCTGGGGATTTACACCTCAGCTTTTTATTTGGAGTGAATGTTTAAAAAGCGTCCGGAACGGATGCGCCGCCAGTGCCAAAGGCATTGTACTTTGAGGGGATTGGGGAGGTATTCCCCAACAAGCAAAAACGCATAGGTAGCACCTATGCCCTGCTTGCAAAAGAGTTGTTGTGGTGGTTGTCGTGTATAGCGTACATTTGATAACAGTTGTGATAAAACTAAAAAGAATTGAGCTTTCGCTCAATTTAAATATTGCTTCTCCGCCATTGGATGTGTATAATGTAGAGTAGTATGTGTCCACTTACTCGGCGAAAAAAGGAGAACGATATGGGCGTAAGCTATAAAAAATTGTGGAAGCTCCTGATAGACAAGGATATGAAAAAAAAGGATTTAGCCGCTGCTGCTAATATCAGCACATATACAGTCAATAAGCTGAACCGTGGGGAAAATGTAAACACAGATACGCTGGTAAGCATTTGTAAAGTGCTGGGCTGTACATTCGATGACATCATGGAATTGATTCCTGATCAGCCACCAGAGTCTCAGGAAACGCAAAAATAAAGCAGTGGGGGGGGGCTCAATGTTATGGCAAAACTTGAAGATATTACAGTGGGTAGCCATCTGACTGGAATAGCGGGGAATGAACCTGTTAATGTGGTAGCCGTCCAATGGTATGGAACCAATGTGATAGAAATTACATACAAAAATAGCAAGGGTGTTCCCGGAACACAGTTGCTCTATCGAGCAGATGAAGAAAGCATTCAGGTAAAAGATAGTCATCTTCCATGGAGTTTTGATGCAGATGGGGATCAGGTGCGTTTGGCTTCAGAGGCGTATCGTATTGGTCTTGCACATTTATTTGACCCATATTTGGCAGTGCATACTTCATCCGTAGAACCTTTGCCGCATCAGATTTCTGCGGTCTATCAGGATATGCTGCCGCGTCTCCCTCTAAGATTTGTATTGGCAGACGATCCGGGTGCCGGTAAAACGATTATGACCGGTTTGTTCATCAAGGAAATGATCGCTCGTGGCTCCCTAAAACGCTGCCTGATTGTTTCGCCGGGAAGCCTTGTGGAGCAGTGGCAGGATGAGTTATTCCAGAAATTTCATTTACATTTTGATATTCTGACCAACGACAGAATTGAATCTGCGGCCACTGGCAATGTGTTCAACGAAGTGGACTTGTGCATCTGCCGTCTGGATAAGCTGGCCAGAAACGATGCTATACAGGAAAAGCTAAAAATCTCGGAATGGGATTTGATTGTCTGCGATGAGGCACACAAAATGTCTGCCACCATCTGGGGTGGCGAGATAAAATATACACGCAGGTTTTCTCTGGGCAGACTGCTTTCTAACATTACAAAGAACTTTTTGCTCCTGACGGCGACACCTCATAATGGAAAAGAGGACGATTTCCACCTGTTCCTCTCCCTGATTGACCCGGACCGTTTTGAGGGGACCCACGGGAAGGATTGTATGCCGCAGTTTATGAAAAGTAAAGCGATTCCGATTTTGTATGGTGGAATCGAATCCTATCTCTTGGCCTTATACGGACTGTCAATTCCTACAGCTTGTCGTTCTAAGCATCAAGAAACAAAGTATGCTCCGATAATTGGCCTTTTGGGAGCTTCTGTTGAGTTGGTAATAAAAGCGTGTCTTGTACAAGCAAAGGGAATCCAGGCAATGTATAAAGAGGGAGATATTCAATCTGATGTTTATAAATTTGGCACAGAAGTTCTTAAAGAGTTCAAGGCGGGAATCTCAAAAGGATCTCCCGAGTTCGATTTTATTTGGAAAGATAAAAACACAAATGCAGAACAAAAAGCAAATTTGTTGTCATATGTAAATAAATTTACTATTTTACAAACACTGAGAGCGAATGGTCTCCATGCAGGTCAAGGATGTTCTCGCGATATTACGGTTACTACGGCAAATGATATTTACCAGTTTTTTAGCCTTCTATCACAAGGGAAAAAATTAAAGGCGTATTTGAAAAACATTCCCGCACCTGAATCTACTGTTCGAGACCGAGAAGTAATTATAGAAGATTTGTCAAGACGAATTGCAGTTTCCAAATCGGATGAAGACAAAGTTGGATATCTTCGCAATATGTATTTAATAATGCCCTATATTCCAGATGATAAACCTGAATGGGTGGCACTATTGGAGAAACTGACAATCATTCCTCCGACTAAGAACGATGTTAGTTATCTTGTGGAGACATTAGAAAACGCTCATAGTATCTACTTGCTTAAGAATCGCGGCGGGAAGGAGGGATTGCCGGTTAGAATAGCGCCTAATGATCCTAATGCGTTACCTATAGATATTCAGAATATAAAACGAACTTTAACGGGGATACCTGCAGAGTTTAATCAAGACGTTCTATCTGCAAATACTCGGTTTGAGCAGAATCGCTTGGATTTGCCGATAGATGATTTTCTGCTTGACTTGTTTGCTCTGGGTGTTAATAAAGCAGGTATTCTTCAAAATGCGCAATTCTTCACTGCACAGCAAATATGGCCTTTTGTTGTTTCGGCCTTTAGTACACAGGGAACGCCTCGGCCATGCATGGAATTGATTAAATATTGTAATGAGTACGATAAGTTAATCTCCTATTTGAAGAGAGCGAATAAAATTGGTAATGGCTATTTTAAAAGAAGGTGTAGCTCGGTAATAAAATGTGTGGAGGCGTTAAGAGACAATACCATACCAGACTTGCACAAAGAAAAAGATAAGGCATTTGTGGATAGTTATGATTATATTGCGCGAGAGGATAATACTCGTAAAACTTTTACATCTGCATATTTTAGAAAATATCCAATTTCAGATGAATTGGCACCAATCATTGCAAGTTATATGAGTGAAGAGCTGACGGCTGGCTCGGCTATTGAACAAGCGTTGAAAATGAAAGTGTTAATCAACAACGATAGAAAAGCTATTCGCCAACTGATGCAGGGGTGCTTCGTTTATAGTAATCGAAACGGGTTAGTTGCTGTTTTAAGAAGCGATTTGATGACCGGAATGCATTCAGTAGCAAGGAAGCAGATGTTCGCACTAGACTTATGTCATTATTTATCTTTAAAACCCTTATGACTTTTGGGGAAGCCGTTTGTATGACAAAGTGAGTGGTGACAGTGTGATCATCAATCTGGCATCAAAGTTATGTTTTCCGAGACGAGCTGTCGGATGAGTGCAGCCGTGTGTTTGAGTGGATTGTCGAGAAGAAGATTGATCTGACGGCGTAGTACTTGTTAAAAAAGTCCTATAACAGGAGGTGGCTATTCAATGCCGTTATTTGATATTCAAAAATTTGACAAATACAAGGAAGATAACCGCAGGGAAGTGAAAAAGGCCAGAGGCGGTCTTCCGAATGATATCTGGGAGACCTACTCTGCCTTTGCGAATACCTATGGCGGAGTAATTATTCTGGGCGTTGAGGAGTTGGATGATAAGCATTGGAAGCCCACTGGGCTGAAAGCGGCAGATAAAGAGAAGTTACTGGATAACCTGTGGAATCTGCTGCACAACCAAAATAAGGTAAGCCTTAATCTACTGTCGGAATCAAATGTAACGGCCTATGAAGTGAATGATGATGTGATCATTGCAATTGAAGTTCCAAGGGCAAAAAGAAGTCAGAAGCCGGTATATATCAACAATGACCTGTTTGGTGGCACATACCGAAGGATACATTCCGGGGATTATAAATGCACGAGGCTTCAGGTTAAGGCCATGCTGCGGGATCAGGAAGAAAATACGGTAGACATGGATGTGCTGAACGATGCAGAGCTTTCTGACCTTAATAAAGAAACAATTCAGGGTTATCGAAACAGGCATAGAACGCTGAAAGCGGGCCATCCCTTTGAGAGACTAAACGATGAGGAATACCTCCGTAGTATAGGGGCGGCAGCGGTTTCGTCGGAGGATAAGCGGCTGCATCCTACAGCGGCAGGTATGTTGATGTTCGGAAACGAATATAACATTGTCCGGCATTTCCCGGAATACTTTCTGGATTACCGGGAGATGTTAGATCCGGCAATTCGCTGGACGGATCGCCTTCAATCCAGTTCCGGGGAATGGTCTGGAAATATCTGCGACTTCTATTTTCGGGTTTATAACAAGCTCATCAAGGATGTGAAGGTGCCTTTTCGAATGGAGGGTGGTGACCGGATTGATGACACGCCAGTGCATAAAGCACTGAGAGAGGCGTTGGCGAATTGCCTCACGAACGCGGATTTTTACGGTGTACGAGGTGTTGTGATCCGTAAGGAGCCGGATAAGCTGGTTTTTGCGAATCCCGGATACATCCGAACCGGAAAGGAACAGATGCGCAGAGGCGGGGAATCTGACCCTCGAAATAAGGTACTAATGAAAATGTTCAACCTTATCAACATTGGAGAACGTGCCGGAAGCGGCGTTCCGAACATCTTTAACATGTGGGAAGATGAGGGTTGGACAGAACCGATTATAGAGGAACAGTTTGATCCGGACAGAACGATTCTGACGCTTTCTTTCACAAAAAAAGCGCCAGAAAAAATGTGTCCGCCAAAACACAGGCGCAATATAATAAGATTCTGGACTTCCTGAATGATGGAGCATGGCATAATGTAGCGGATATTGTAGCGGTTCTTGATGTGAGGGAAACCCGGACAAAAGAATTGCTTCGTGCCATGGTGCAGCTTGAACTGCTGGAGGACAACGGTACCACGAAAGGACGGAAATATCGAAAACGATAATTTTAAGAAAATTATTATATGGCTTGGAATATCCAGACGCGGATCAGGTAAAATTGTGCAAGAGCTGCTTGCACAATTAAGATAACGAAAGCGGGGATACAGCTACCAGTATAAAATTCAGGAGATTTAGCAAATGGCAAAGAAAAAGAAACTGACAAAGGCTGAGCGAAAGGAGGCCCGTCTGCGAAAAGGAAAACAGTGGCTGCTCACCTATACTGGTTCGCCGAAAAAGATGAACAAGCATTACCGTGAACGCTTTCATGTTGATGCAGTGACTGCTGCTAAAGATTTGCAGGAATTAGGTGTCAACTACACGCAGGAGCAGTTGGATCAGATAAAGAGATCAGAAGAACAGCGGCTCCGGCAACGACGGTTGGAGCGTGAGAAGAAAGAACTGGAGCGATTGGCAGAGTTATATAAGGACTGCGATGATCGGTTTGCCTTTATCGCTGGATATACAGATGGCGGGGCACCGTATGGTGTGACGTGGGAAGAAGTCGGCATTGATCCGGGGCTGCCGTTCGAGGAGAAAGTGAAGCTCTATCACATACAGATGTTAGGTTGATAATTGTGCAGACGGTATCTGCACAAAATGTCTGAATGTCTGTCACCCGCTTAGCGGTCATTTGCGATAAAAAAGAGGAGCCAGTCAAGGCTCCTCAAAGGAATGTCATTTCAAAAAATCATTCCGATGCTCCGGCACCCGCAAATTATACCCTGGTCTGGACATAATGCTGACTTTAAGGGCAACCAGATTTGTATCGGAATACATGGCTTTTGCAATGGAGACGTCATCCATCCCCTGAAGGATATATTCCCAGAGCTGTTCTTCGTCCAGTGCCAGCTGTGCCGCAAAGAGGTTTGCCTCGTATTCCATGCGATTGGTCGTCATATCAAACAGATTAAATTCCTGAAACTGCGTGGCTTCCTTGCGATGCAGCTGGTCATGACCAATTTCGTGCCAGAGAACGATATCCTTCATGACAGGATTCAGGTCTTCCTTGAGAAAAATGTAACGGTTCCTCTCAATGACCTTATAAACGCCTTTTTGTTGTTTAAATGGCGCTTCAATAACCGTTATGCCGAGGAACTGGCAGATGTGCCGCGGCTCTCTGCTTCCGGCTCGGCAGAGGAGACGGTTTGCTTTTTGGATGATTTTATCATTTGAATTCAGGCGCACAGCCCCACCCCCTTATTACGCGCGGCTCATCATTTATTTGATGAATCGGGCGACGGATTATCGCCTTCGGAAACATGGAGATATTTTTTTGGGGTGTATTTTTTATTCTTTCGTTTTGCATCGACATACGCTTGCTGAACGGCGAACATCAGCGCATCCATATCTTCATCCGCCATTTCACCACCGGCAAAGAGTCCGGTGATTTCGGCCATCAGCTTTTCTGCTCCCTTTTTCCCTCTGTATCCAAACTGCTCCCCGGCGTCAATGAGAAAGGCATCATCTTCATTGATCAGATAGGCGGCAGGTACCTGGAGTACATCAGCCAGGGTCTCGTAAACCTTTCTGGTTCTCGGTAATGCCTTATCAGTTTCCCAGGACGTAACGGTGCGCCTGGACACGGAAGCTTTTGCAGCAAGCTCATCTTGCGACAGGTTCAGTTTCTTTCGTTCCTGCTTTACTTTTTCTCCGAACGTCATGGCAATATTCTCCTTTTCTAAAAAATGAGTAGTTAAAAATCTCTAATTGTGTTGACAAGAGAAGCTAACATGCTTATAATGGCTATTGAGAAGTTTAACTACACTAAGTATAAAATGAACTTCTCGGAATGTCAATAGAGAAAGCGAAGAAAAGACTTATTCGCGATGTTTGATGTTTAATGTGAGAATCAGAAGGCAATGCAAATATTTCTTTGTTTTTCTCTGTCGTTCAACAGGCGCTGAAGCCCGATAAAGTAACCGGCAGGCTGCCTTGAGCAGGACGGAAAACTACCGGTTTGATGTTAGAATTCGGGCTTCCAATCACGATCCGACGGATTTTGTTTCCCTTATTCTGTCAGGACGAAAAATATTCCGGATATGAGGAGGAAAGTGATGTCAGGATATGAAGAATTATGGACACCCTGTGATTTTTATTGTCCAAACTGCGGTAAGCTAAATCGGGGGTACAAAGACAAAAATGGCATGATAAAGCTGCGGTGCAGCAGATGCCGTGCGGTGACAGTAAGAACCTTTATGGGACGGCGACACAATCGTTTTGATATCTATGCTCCGGCTGGCGAGCAGATTTTATGTGTTGCGGAGGAACCGGGAATTTATAATTCCCACGAATAATGAAAACAGAATGGGTATAACGACGGAATGGCTGAGGTGAAACAGACTGCATAAGACCATCTCCAGGTCACATACCTGATTTGCCCAGTGAGTTTGACCAGACATACATGAGAGGCCACTGGCGAGGATGAAATTCCTATTACGATAGGAGTTTGCCTCGTCAGTGGTCTTTTATTTTTTGTGAAATCAAAAATTAATATCGAAAGCCTGACATGCATTAGGACTGAGGATACAAATATTGCCTGTTTCCATTTTCGGAAGAGCAGTATCGGTACCCTTTCTTTAATGCACCCATGTCGGGCTTTGATGGAAGCGGCATACTGTCGGGCAATGTATCTCACCCCAATCCGCAGCGGGCGGAAAGGAAGACAGTATGTATTACGATGCAGCAGAATTTGGACGGAGGTTAAGGGCGTTAAGGCAGGGAAGGAATCTTACGCAGGAACAGCTGGGAGAGGAACTGAACATCAATTTTTCCAGAATCAGCAGACTGGAGTCGGGAAGATGTACTCCATCTATTGACGCACTGGTTGAGATTGCCGTGTTCTTTGAAGTGTCACTGGACTATCTCGTCCTTGGGAAAAAAGCAGAAAAGGAAAATATTAGAGGAGCGTTGCTGCAGATCTCGGAAGGACTGAAAGCCATGGCGATGAATCTCTAAGTGATATTTGCAGATGACGCAAGTTTTTTGTGGATGAGGTCATAAAAAAATCAAATGCGTTTTTTTACAATGAAATCAGCAGGACAAACAGTCCATGCGGGCTCTTTGAAAACTGAATACTCATTCTCCGAGTACAATCCTGTCCGGTCGAGCCTTCGGCTGCACGCCATGATGCCCTTTGGGGCGATAGCGGTATCGCAAAAGCAAATGCCGGGTTGCAACCGGCGGTGGTGCTGACACCGGACAGGGACAATGAGACTTCCGTAATTCGCGGCCCGGCCATGATGAAGGCGGGGTGGTTAGATTCCAATGGAGCAGTGAAGCACACTGCCGCTCGTGAGAAATCCTATACCTTTGGGGTAATAAGAAAAAGTACAGAGGAACCATATTGAAAGAAAGCGCTGCCGGGAAACAGCATTTACACATCTCTCCGGCAGCCTTTATCCATATAAACATTATGGAGATTGGAGGAATGAACATGAAACAAGACTGGGTTTACCGCCGGGGTGATTTATATCTGGCTAACCTCGGTATTCCTGTGGGGTCAAAGCAGGGCGGTGTGCGGCCGGTGGTGGTTTTACAGAATGATGTCGGCAACTTCTATTCGCCGACGATTACTGTAGCACCGCTGACATCCAGGACGGAAAAGAAGAGGTGCCAGCCTACCCATTATTACATCCGAAAAGCAAAAGGTCTGGAACGCCCTTCAACGGTGCTGGCAGAGCAGCTGGATACCTGTGATAAATGCTGCATCATCCGTTATCTCGGAAAAGTCAGCAAGGGACAGATGCGGGGTATCGATGAGGCTGTGAAGATTCAGCTGGGATATTACCTGGAGGAGAATACAGGCAGAAGTAACCGACGGATTTCCATCGGGAAGGATGGTGAGAAAGCAGATGGCAACGCAATTTAATGAAATGAGAATTGATCCGGAGTTTGAACAGAAGATTCCGCCTATAACGCAGGAGGAGTTCTGTACTTTGGAAGAGAATATTCTGGCAGATGGAGAAATCCTGAACGCCATTATTGTATGGGAAGGAATTATCGTGGACGGTCATAATCGCTTCAAGATTTTACTGAAGCATCCGGAGATTCCCTATCACATTCACGAGAAAGCGTTCGACAACCGCTTTGATGCGTTTGCCTGGATTTGCAAGAATCAGCTTGGACGAAGGAACCTGACTTTGGAACAAAGGAAGTATCTGATCGGGAAACAGTATGAAGCGGAAAAAGCCGCTCATGGCGGCGACCGTAAGAGTGAAACAAAATCAAGTTCCCAATCTGGGAACTTGAACGGTGAGAAAACCTGTGAGCGAATTGCCAGAGAGCATAACATCGGAAAGAATACCGTGATCCGGGCTGAAGTATTCGCAAATGCGGTTGATGCTGCCGATGATGTATCACCCGGCATCCGGCAGAATATTCTGTCCGGGAGAATTAAACCGACAGAAAAAGAAGTACAGGAGATTATTAGTGCAGAGCCGATTGAACGAAGTGAGTTGGTGGAGCAGCTTTGTTTGCCTAAGACTGTGCGACGCGGTCAGAACCAATGTATTCAAACAGAAGGGATGACGGTGGATGATAGGGATGTGAATCCACGACAGCCAGAACACAATGTCAGTCGAAAACTGATTCAGGAAATCTCCGAAGGAATGGTTCACTCGGAAGGTGTCGCGGGTGCCACAGAGGGCAGTATGATTTATGAAATGAATGACGCGCTTGAGGATATGATCTTCCGGTGGAACCTTTGCAGAGAGACTTATCCGGTTCATGTGAGAAGCAGAACAGGGAAAGCGAAAATAAAACAGCTTGCCGATCAGGGCATTGATTACTTTCGGAGAATAAAGAAGGGAGGGCTTTGGAATGAGCAGCAATCAAAAGTATAAGATTATGTCTATCAACAGTGCGGAACTGGAAATTCCGCGAGAGACCTATCAGCGGGAATTGAGTATGGAGAAAGTACATCGTATCGTTAAAAACTTCAATGAACATATTGCAAACGAACCAAAGGTGAGCTTCCGCAACGGTCACTACTATGTCTTTGACGGTCAGCACACCATTGCAGCCAGAAAGAGCCGTAATCACGGGGAAGACCTGATGATTAAGTGCAAGGTCTATTTTGGTATGACAGAGAGCGACGAAGCAACGCTTTTTGCGCAGCAGACCGGCGAATCTTCCAAACTCACGGCAGGGGCAAAAATCCGCGCACTGATTTGTGCGGGCGACCCAGTGGTGATATCGTTTCAGAGAGCAACGGAGGCGGTCGGCCTCCGGCTGGACTACGGCGAGGAGCTGGGGTGCAGGCGCATTGCCTGCGTCAGCACCGCTTTTAAGATTTTCCAGAAGATTGGAATAGAGGAATATCAGGAAGTGCTGAACATTCTGTTGGAAGCATGGGATGGTGAGCCGAACACTTTCCGCAAAGAAAATATGCTGGGTCTCTCCCAGTTCATTGATCTTTATAAAGGCGAATACAACCGCAAGCGTCTGGTCAAGAAGCTCCGGGAGAAAGACCCGCAGAAGATTTACCGCGATGCTGCCGCTATCGGCAATTCGTTTCCGGCAAGTAAGAAATACCTTATGCAGGTGTTCCTGATCTACAATGGGGCGAGCTCCAAGACAGCGTTGCCGATGAAGTTCTGAGTATCGGCTTACAGTAAAATCGACATCCTCGCCTTTTCGCACGAGGTACGGTATCCTTGCTTTAAGGGAGCGCAAGCTCCCTTTTGCCTTACATAAGTTTGAAAGGGGGCAGATTAAAACTATGGAGGCAATGATTCACCGTGCATCGGATTCAGATGTATATCTGCATGAATTTGATAAAAAACGAATTGAATTTCTCATGCAGCAGATAAGCGAATGGTCAGCGGATGAGTTGATAGCGCTAAAGGAACTTTTGACAGTTAGTAAGGAACAGGCAGCATAAAGAAGTTAATCAGAGGAAAGGAGTGAGCAAAGTGATTACAAAAAGAAAGAGAAGGACCACACTGCTGGCAGATGATCGGAAGGTAGCAGTTTACAGCAGAAAATCCGTGATTACAAATAAGGGAGACAGCATTGGCGTCCAGATTAAGCAAAGTAAAGATTATGCGGCAAGTCAGTTGAATCTTCCTGAAGAGTATGAGTTCTTGGAATACAGTGATAAAGGTCTAAGCGGTTATTATTCCGACCGTCCGGATTTTCAGAGGATGCTTAGGGATATAGATGCAGGAAAGATCAAAGCGATTGCATGTTATAAGTTGGATCGCATCAGCCGTAAGACATCGGATTTGATGAGGCTCCTTGAGTATCTGGAACGACGGGATGTGATTTTGCTGGTATGCTCAAACAATATAAATACGCAAATCAGCACTTCAAAAATCATCATTCAGGTTCTGGCTATAATTGCAGAGTTTGAGCGAGACATCCTTACAGAAAGAATTCAGGATAATCTGATGGAACTGGCAAAGGATGGTCGATGGATGGGTGGTACAACACCTACAGGATTTACGAAGGAACGAGTAGGGACAGGAAGTGGGAAGAATAAAAGTGCTGTGAGTTTTCTGGTTCCGATTCCCGAAGAACGGATATTGATAAAAAAGCTTTTTCAGACTTTTTTGGATACCCGCTCGCTGAATGCAACCGCGACAATATTGAATCGGGAGTATAGAACTAAAAATGGGGCAGCATTTACAATGCTGGCAGTTAAGGATATCCTGAAAAATCCTATTTACTGCACGGCAGACAGAGAAGCTTACCTGTTTTTTATGGATAAGGGCGCAAATATCTCGGGAGATGAAACGGATTATGATGGTCTGCACGGAATTTCTGCTTATAACAAGACTGATCAAATGAAATTGGAAGATGAGAATTCGACATTTTTTCACCCCAGATTTGTGAAAGCGACAGAGCGGAAGCCAGTGGAAGAGTGGATCGTTTCGGTTGGAAAGCATGAGGGGATGATATCATCAGCCACATGGATTGCGGCACAGGATTTATTAGAAACGATTGCAGAGCGATATAACAGACCGCATCGCAGGACGAACGCTCTTTTGGCAGGATTGATTTTTTGCCCTCACTGTGGAAAGCGGCTAAAAGTTGTGCCGGAATCAGGGCGGTGGCAGAACGGAAAACCAAGATTTAAGTATGTGTGTCCAGGTTTCAGAAAGAAGGAATGCCAGTTCAAGGCAATAGATGGAGTTATTCTGGATGAATTTGTCGTTTCAAAAATAGCAGACTTGAGTGACAGGAACAACGAATATGCAGAAGAGCTTTTCGAGACAAGACTTTCAGCTATGATAAAGGATAACACCAACGAGCAGGAAGTCAGGGAATTGGAAGCGTCTATCGGCAGTTTGAAAAACGACATTGCTGCTCAGGTAAGGAATATGCGTGAAGCTGATATGACAATCAGAAAGTTCATTCAGAATGATATAGCTGTGATGTCTGCTGAGCTGGAAAAGAAGGAGCGGCTGTTGAATGAATTATCAGAGGAAGATATGCTGCACGCGAAAATCACAAAGGATTTGGTGGGCGTGAGGGAAAAGCTGAAATCATTTAAAGAGTTTGCTGCGGAAGCCACGCCGGAAGTGCTTGTAACTCTGTTGCAAGTTCTTATCGAAAAGGTGTATATTATTTATAAAGATGGTGTTCCCGTCTGCCATATTTACCTGAAAGGCTGCCCGGAGGATGACTATTCATCTTTCTTCGGCGCGGCCGGTTACATACCCCCGGATGTATCAGCAGATATCAGGTCTGATCTAATGTGTGATTCGGATAGGGGTCGGGAATGCCATTCACAGCGCGGCAGGAATCGAACTGCGGGCGGAGTGCAGCCATCAGATGAACCGTAAACGGATCCAGTATGGTCAGCGCTATGAGGAGCCTGTCGGTCAGGCAATGCTGACAAAGGGTTATAATCTTCCCGCAAAGTATGTCATTCATACAGTAGGACCAATCGTCACAGGGAACCTTACGGACAGTCTGCGAAAGGATCTGGAGAACTGCTACAGGAGTGTACTGGATTGCTGTGTGAAGAGAAGGCTCCGGTCTGTGGCATTTTGCTGTATCAGTACTGGAGAATTTCATTTCCCGAATGACGAGGCGGCAAGAATCGCCGTGCGCACGGTAAGCCGGTTTCTGGAGGAGCATGAGGCGGAAATTGACCGGGTGGTCTTCAATGTATTTAAGGATGAAGACCGGGTCCTGTACGAAAAAGAAATTTCTGAATAGAAATGGAGATGATAATGAATGGAGATACAAAGACTGCCTGTGGTATTTGCGGGACATGGTTCTCCAATGATCGCGATCGAGGAAAGCCGGTTCCGGAAAGGAATACGCGAAATGGGAGAAAAGATCGGAAGACCCGGAGCGATACTGGCTATTTCCGCACACTGGATGACAAAGGGCGTGCGGATACGGACCGCAGAGGATAATCCGCAGATCAACGATATGTATGGATTTCCAAAAGAATTATACGAAATTCACTATGAGCCGCCTGGAGATGAGCTGCTGGCAGAGCAGGTTCTCAGTCTGCTTGACGGTACGGCGTCAGAGGACAATACATGGGGAATCGACCATGGAATATGGACGGTGCTATGTAATATGTATCCGGGAGCGGATATACCGGTGGTAATGATGAGTACGCCCACGGACTACACGCCCAGCGAGATTCTGAAGATAGGCAAAAAGTTAAAGGGCCTCTCAGAGGAAGGTGTACTGATCCTGGCGAGCGGCAATGTAGTCCACAATCTGCGCAAGGTGGATTGGAGAAATCCGGACGGCGCCCCATGGGCGTATGCGTTTGATGCCTATATAAAAAACAGTATTCTTACAGGAAATGAAACACAGTTATTGGAAGCTGATCAATTAAGCAGCTATGCGAAGGCAGTACCGACACCGGAAAATTTTTATCCGCTGCTTGCTGCAGCAGGAGCAGCAGAGGGAAGGAAGGCTGAAGTCTGGAATGAAGGCTGTGAGCTGGGAAGTCTGTCTATGACATCTTATCTCTTTGTTTAAAATACATCAAAGAAATAAAAATATCCGGCGGATCGGACGCATACTGAGTGTTCCGACCGCCGGTTTTTTGATGTGAAAATATTTGTGTTTTTATATCCGTAATGCTCCGCAATTTCTGCTTTCGAGTGAGGTTCCATGCAAAAACTCAGAATCTTTTCATCGGGCTTAACTTGGGTTGTAACATGGATCTTTATCACATCTAATTTGTTAGGTAATACCTGTTGGCAAGTTTGTGTTTCAGAGAATATGATAGTTTCACCGGAACGGTGAAATGATTTATTGTACCTTTCCAAATTGCTCCACAGTGTGGAGCAATTTAAATTGATCACATTACCGCATTTTGATACGTGTACCGGATGAGCAGGCACGAACTTTCTATATGGAGGAATGTGCAAAGTCTGCGTGGGGGGGGGGGGAGTCTGTCAGTTAGAACGGCAGATAAACACTGTATTACCAAAGGCTTTTAGCAAGCCAGGATAATTCTCAATCGAGATCGGCTGCATCACTTGGTATAACCTCCGACTACAACATACTTTTGACTCCGGCTCCTTGGCTTGTCTGGAATGATCATTTTTTCATATCCTAAATGAGCGCATATCTCCTGCTTACTTCTGGGTTTACTGCAAAAAATTAGAATGCGTTGTGACATCTAAATTTTTAACTTGGTCATTAACTTGGGCACTGACTTGGACAGTGCCTAAGTTGGATTTAGAAAACCAAGTGGTAGTCGTAAAATTTGCGACTACCATTTCCCATGGAGCAATCAAGGGTAAAATACAGACCCATATGACAGAATACTATAATCCGGATGTTATCATCTCAGTGGGTTATCATGTAAAATCCAAACAGAGAGTAGCCTTTTGCAAATGGGCTGTGTAAGCGTGGAAGTGAAAAAATAAAGTCGGGAGTGAAATGCCAATAAAATCGGAAGTAGAATTGCAACAAAATAGGAAGTAAAATTGCAATAAAGTCGGAAGTGAAACCTTGATATTTTCGGAAGTGAATGATATTCTATTTCTATGGAAAAGGTTTGATGGAGGTGGCTTATGGAAAATAAATATCTGAGGCGAATCGCTGATCGTGTATTGCAGGAACGATTGACAGCGAGTGGTGCTGTGCTGATTGAAGGACCGAAATGGTGTGGTAAAACCAGGACAGCTTTGGAAAATTCGAAAAGCCATTTGTTTATGCAGGATCCGGACAATGCGATTTCTTATTTGAAAGCAGCAGATATAAAACCGTCGCTGCTCTTAAAAGGCGACACACCGAGACTGTTGGATGAGTGGCAGACCGCACCAGTGCTTTGGGACGCAGTACGTTTTATGGTAGATCAGCGTGGGAAGCCTGGACAGTTTATTTTGACAGGTTCAGCGGTTCCAAAGGATAATGTAGTTCAGCATACGGGTACGGGACGGATTTCCAGATTGATGATGCGTCCCATGAGCCTTTACGAATCTATGGAATCCAATGGCAGCGTTTCTTTAAAAGCGTTGTTTGATGGGGAAATAGAAATCGACAATTTTTCAACTTTGACAATAGAGCAGATTTCATTTGCAATCGTGCGTGGCGGTTGGCCGGCATCCATTGGGAAAACAGAGAAAATTGCGTTGCGCCATGCCATTGACTATGTGGAAGCGGTTATCAATGCAGATGTTTCCAGAGTAGATGGTATTGAAAAGAATCCGGTTCGGGTGAGAGCGCTGCTGAGATCTCTTTCCAGAAATATTTCGACGCTGGCAACAATTAGAACGATCCACAATGATATTGCCATGGGAGATGCGGACGAAAGTATTTCAGAGAAAACAATTAGTCAGTACCTGAGTGCATTGGACCGGATTTTTCTTACAGAGAATTTGCCCGCATGGAATCCGGCTCTGCGTTCTAAGACAGCAATCCGTACATCGCCAAAACGACAGTTTGTTGACCCGTCTATTGCAGCAGCAGTTATGCGATTAACCCCGTCAAGACTGTTGGAAGATTTCAATTATTTTGGTTTTCTTTTTGAGTCCCTGTGTGATCGGGATTTACGCATTTATGCGGAAGCAATTGATGGACAGATTTTTCATTATCGTGATGGAAGCGGTTTGGAGGCAGATGCTGTTATTGCATTGAACGATGGCCGTTGGGCAGCGGTTGAGGTGAAATTAGGGTCAAAAGAGATTGAAGAAGCAGCAGCGCATTTGCTGGAATTGAAAGATAAAGTGAATACCGGGAAAATGCGGGAACCGTCTTTCCTGATGATTTTAACAGGAACTGAGATCGCTTACCGCAGAAAGGACGGTGTTTATGTTGTTCCACTGGGATGCCTGAAAGATTAAACCCGGACGGAATGATTGACAGAAAAAGCTGTCTTCGCTATAGTTTTAGGAAAGAGGAGACAGACAAATATGGATCTGAGAGTATTAAAATATTTTCTGGCGGTTGCCCGTGAGGAGAACATCACGAGAGCTGCGCAGAGCGTTCATATTACGCAGCCTTCCCTTTCCAGACAGATCCAGCAGCTGGAGGAAGAGCTACACACGACTTTATTTCACAGGGGAAAGCAGCGGATAACGCTGACAGAGGACGGACTTCTCCTTCGCCGCAGGGCACAGGAGCTGGTGGCGCTTGCAGAAAAGACAGAGGCTGAGATTTTAAATAAGAATCAGACGTTGACCGGCAGAATCGCGATCGGAAGCGGAGAATTTAAAAATTCCCGGTTTCTGTTTGACGCGATAGCAGCATTTCGCAGAGAGCACCCGCAGGTGAGCCTCGATATTTACAGCGGAAATTCCGATAATATCAAGGAGCAGCTTGAAAATGGTCTTTTGGATCTTGGGTTATTGATGGAGCCGGTAGAAGTCAGCCGGTATGAGTTTATACGCCTGCCGGAGCAGGAGGAGTGGACGGCGCTCGTGGGTGCTGAATCAGAACTTGCAGCCAGAGACCGGCTTACCCCGGAGGATCTTGCGGTGATGCCGCTGTTTATGACAACGCGGACACTGGTTCAGAATGAGCTGATGAACTGGTTCGGACCCTATGCGGATAAATTGAATATTATTGCGACCGGGAATCTGAATTATAACCTTGCCGTTATGGCGCGGAGCGAACAGGGCGTCTGTATCAATCTGAAGCGCGACTGCCATTATGAGGGGATGCGGGAGATCCCGTTATATCCCCCGCTAAGATCTGCGAATCTGCTCGTCTGGAAAAAATCCCAGGTATATCCTGCGGTCGTGACGGAGTTTGTAAAATATTTCCGGCAGTATGTGCAGGAATTTCAGAATTGAAAAAGCCGCTTACAATGAGACATTCCCAAAACACATGATTCTCTATGCGGGTCAGGTATTTTACATTGCGGCATACAAGCGGTATGATCAGGGCGTTCCGAAAGGAGCGCCATTTTTATTTGTGAGGCGGTTTTTATGTCAGCAAACGTACCGGAGAAAAATGTATCAGTTAAAAATGTATCAGAGAAAAAAATGCCAAAGAAAAATGCGACAGGCGGAAATGCCCTGTTTTCTGACTGGGATCTGAAAAATCTGATCATTCCGCTGTTTATGGAGCAGCTTCTGATCAGTCTTGTGGGAATGTCGGATATTTTTATCGTCGGCTTTACCGGTGAGGCGAATGTTTCCGGAGTGTCACTGGTCAACGCGTTCAATACGATCTTTATCAACCTGTTTACAGCGCTTGCTGCCGGAGGTGCGGTGGTCATAAGCCAGTATATTGGACGACGGGAAAATGACAGGGCGGGAGAGGCTGCCAGCCAGCTTTTTCTGTCTTCGGTGCTGTTTTCCGCCATGATAACTGCAGTCGTGCTGCTGGTCAATGAAAGTCTGATGCGGCTGATGTTCGGACAGGTAGAGGACGATGTGATGGAGGCCTGTGTGACATATCTGAGGATCTCAGCATATTCCTATCCGGCGCTTGCCGTCTATAATGCGGGCGCAGCACTTTACCGGAGCTTTGGAAAGACCGGCACGACGATGAACATTTCCATCGCGGCGAATGTAATCAATATCGTGGGAAACTGCATCGGCGTATTTGTCCTGCATGCCGGAGTGGCAGGTGTGGCATGGCCGTCTCTTGTATCCCGCGCCTTTACAGCAGTCGTAATTACTGTGCTGTGCTTTTCGGAGACAAACCCGGTCCGGTATGGGCTTCACTATATTTTCAGAATCGAAAAAGACTTGCAGTACAGGATTCTGCGGATCGCAATTCCGAATGGCTTGGAAAGCGGTGTGTTCCAGCTGGTGAAAGTAGCGCTCAGCAGTGTGGCAGCGCTCTTTGGAACCTATCAGATCGCGGCAAACGGTGTGGCACAGTCCATCTGGTCAGTAGCGGCACTGGTCTGCGTGACCATGGGACCGGTATTCATCACTGTGATCGGACAGTGTATGGGATCGGGGGATATTCCGGCTGCGGAATATTATTTTAAAAGGCTGATGAAAATAACGCTGATATTTGCCTGCGTATGGAACGGACTGATCTTTGCAGCCGTGCCTTTTGTGATGAGATTGTATACGCTTGCGGATGAAACCAAGCGGCTGGTGGTGCTGCTGGTTCTCATACACAATGTGTTCAGCGCCCTCGTATTCCCCTTTGCCGATCCGCTTGGAAAAGGGCTTCGCGCGACGGGAGACGTGGCGTTTACCACGGTGATCTCCCTGTTTACGACGATTGGTATCCGTCTGGTATTTTCCGTGATATTCGGCATCTGGATGAAGCTTGGCGTGCTGGGAATCGCCTGTGCCATGTGTCTGGACTGGACGGTACGAGGGATTATTTTCCAGCTTCGTTTTAAAGGCGGAACATGGAAATGCTTTAAAGTGATCTAGGGAATGATCCAGGGAAATGGCTCACTGCTTCTCAAAATATGCTTTCACAAGTCCGGCAAATTCTTTCATGTAAGCTGTATCCCTGCCGCGCTTAAAGTACAGACCGAAAGAAATCTTTTTGCTGCTTTCGAGCGCACAGACTGCAAGGTCCGGATGCTTTGGAACATAAACATCAGGAATGATGGTGACGCCGAGCCCGGCGCTTACGAGCAGCATGGAGCTTTCTGTAGATTCGCAGAAATATAGGCGGGAAGGCTTTTTTTCATCCGCCCACTCCCACTGATCCGAGATCACTTCCGGCAGCAGCGTGCCGGGATCCTGAATGATCATGGCATATGGTCGGAGATCATCAGCGGTCACGAGGTCAAGAGACGCAAGAGGGCAGTCCCTGCGGCAGACACAGACATAGGATGATTTTTTGAGCTCTCTGTACATCAGGGAGCTTTTTTCCTTTGGAGAGCGGCAGCTGAGTGCGGCATCAAGCGATTCTGCGTCCACCGATGCAGGGAGATGGGAACCGGCAGTCGGATGAAGACGCGGATGCACCTGCGGATAATCCGCCGAAAGCGTTCTCAGTGCTTCAGTCAGAAATTCCAGATGAAATACACTGGAATATCCGATATGAAATTCCGTAACTTCCTCCTCATCCTGCAGGGAAAAACGGTGAATTGCCCGTTTGGAGGCGGCGGCGATCGTGCGGGCATCAGTCAGAAATGCCCTTCCTTCGGCTGTGAGCTGAACATTTCGGGTACTCCGTGAAAAGAGCTTAACATGAAGCTCGGTCTCCAGGGTCTGAATCTGACGGGTGACGGCAGGCTGGGAAATGTGCAGCTGTTTTGCTGCCTGGGCAAAATTCAGATGTATGGCAACGGCAATAAAGCATTCTACCTGAAAGATCGTCATAAAGTGTTTTGTCCTTTCTGTCCGGATAAGATTACGGCAAATATAACACGGATTTAGAGAGCCCGCAAGAAGCGGTGATTTGATATTCCCAAAAGGTATTAATGTGATATGGTTATTACTGATAAAATAATTTGAATTAAAAAATGAAATAAAAAGCGATAAAATACACAGGTTGGGCAATTTCAAAGAGAAAAAAATAAGGAGAAAGTTACGACTATGCCGAAAAATAAGAGAGAAAGTCTGATTTATACGATCATGATGTGTTTTACAATGGTGTTATGGATGAGTATGTACAACGTAGCGCTTCACATGGGAGCGCTGAATATGGAATCGATCAAAGAAGGCTGGATTGGCTTCCCGATCGCCTATGTTTTTGCCATGTGCCTGGACTGGTTTCTCGTCTCGAAGCTTGCAAAGGGCTTTGCGTTCCGATTTCTCGTAAAGCCGGACAGCAGTGATTTGAGAAAGGTCATCTCTGTTTCCTGCTGCATGGTAATTCCGATGGTGATCCTGATGTCCCTGTACGGCGGGCTTGAGGCCTGTGTGAAAAGCGGGAACTGGGAATCACTGCTTTTTATCTGGCTTACAAATATTCCGAAAAACTTTATTATGGCACTTCCGTTCCAGCTTATCATTGCGGGACCGCTTGTACGGACCTTGTTCCGCCAGGCATTTCCGGAGGGAACGATTTTGATGGAGGCACAGGTGTAAAAGCCCTGTGTCTTTTTGTATGCAGAAAATGAAATAAAAAAAATGATGCGGTGGAGAATATTTGTACGGAATCAGAAATCCGTATTCTTCAATTCTTCCAGCAAAAGCGCTGCCACGGGAGAAAACATCTGATATTTTCTCCAGATCACATACATCGGAGAGGAAAGACCGGGGGAAAGCGGACGGAAGCACAGATCGCTGTCTCTGCCGGTGTAGATCAGTTTGTCAAAGCCGAGCGCAACCCCGAGACCCTCCCGCACCATGATGGAAGCATTAAAAAGCAGATCATAGGTCGCCGCAATATGGAGCCGGCCCAGATCGTCTCCAAACCATTTGAGAAGCTCTTCCTCCATACTTTGGCGTGAGCAGATCAGCGGAATATTTAAAAGATCATCGAGCTTAAGCTCCGGCTTTTCTGCGAGAGGACTGTCTTTTCGCATCAAAAGTCCCCATGTATCATCCGACGGCAGCCTCAGATAATTGTATTTTGACAGGTCTACGTGCTGCACAATAACTGCAAAATCCAGAATGCCCCGTTCCAGACGTTCATTTACGGCATCGGTTCCGCTGCTGTAAAAATGATACCGGATGCCGGGGTATTTTTTCTGCAGCTTTTTTGCAGCACGCAGAAAAAACTGCAT
Source organism: Eubacteriales bacterium (assembly GCA_030524135.1). GTDB lineage: Bacteria > Bacillota > Clostridia > Lachnospirales > Lachnospiraceae > Avilachnospira. Next base: position 39,918 of record JAUNHA010000006.1, on the reverse strand, counting down.
GCCTTCTGATTCCGCGCAGCCGATGTGAATGTCGCCGCTGTTGATTTCATCGAGCGCCTTAAATTCCTCGGTCGTTTTGTCGACCATTGCCAGGATGTCTTCCGCACGCTTTCTAAGCAGCATCCCTTCCTCCGTCAGCTTTACCGAATAATTGCTGCGGACAAATAGCTTTTTGCCCAGCTCCTCCTCCAGCTCTTTTAGCTGGCGGGACAGAGTGGGCTGTGAAACATGCAGATAAGCAGCAGACTTTGTAATATTTTCTTCTCTTGCCACTTCTAAAAAATAACGTAAAACACGAATCTCCATAGAAAGATCTCCTTGTTTATTTCACGATAGGCTTATGATATAGCATTTTGTTAAACAGAGTATAGCAGAAACAGATATTCACTACAAGAATAACTGGAAATCAAAACTAAGCATTTTACATTCCAAAGACTTGCGGATAAAATAAGCCCCAGGAGGTGAGGTTATGGCAGAAGCAAATGACAGGCGAGGACTTCTTCTTCAAAATCTGGAGGATGCCGGATGTGATGAAGAAACGGTTCAGAAATGCATGGCGATGGCAGAGAAGGATGATGCAGGCGGGCTGCTGCGATTACTCTCCTGTCACAAAAAGGTCTTGCTTCAGATGGTGCATACAAAGCAAAAGGAAATCGACTGTCTGGACTACCTGATTTATAACATAGAAAAACTGGGAGGAAACTTGAAATGAAGAATACAACAATGCCGAAAATCGCGTTGGGAGCCTGGTCCTGGGGAGCGGGAGCTGCCGGAGGAGATCAGGTATTTGGAAATCACTTATCGGAGGCTGATTTAAAGCCGGTGTTTGACCGGGCCATGGAACTGGGGCTGAACCTGTGGGACACAGCAGCCGTCTATGGCGAAGGCTCTTCGGAGAAAATCCTCGGTGATTTTGTGAAAACCGTAAAGAGAGAGGATATCCTGATCTCCACGAAATTTACCCCGCAGATCGCCAGTGATTCCCCGGATGCCATGCAGGAGATGCTGGACGGCAGCAAGGAGCGGCTGAACGCAGAGGTGATGGATGTTTACTGGATCCACAATCCCTTTGATGTGGAGAAGTGGACGCCAAAGCTGATTCCGCTGGCAAAGAGCGGTCAGATTAAATCTATCGGTGTTTCCAATCATAATCTGGCGGAAATCAAGCGGGCAAATGAGATCCTCGCAGCGGAAGGTCTGAAGGTTTCGGCGGTACAGAATCATTTCAGCTTGCTGCATCGTTCCTCTGAGCGGGCAGGAATTTTAGATTACTGCAGGGAGAACGGCATCACCTTCTATGCCTATATGGTGTTGGAGCAGGGAGCGCTGACAGGACGATTTAACACAGAGCATCCCTTCCCTGCCGGAACGGGACGCGGTGAGTCCTACAATCCGCACCTTGCGGAGCTGGAAAAGCTGCTGGCAGAGATGAAGCGGATCGGAGAGCAGCATAACGCAAGCCCTGCACAGATCGCGACAGCCTGGGCAATCGCAAAGGGAACGCTGCCGATCATCGGTGTGACGAAGGTAAAGCAGGTGGAGGAAGCTGCGGCAGCCGCACAGATCGGGCTGTCTGCTGAAGAGGTTTCCCTTCTGGAGAAGCTTGGAGACGAGACCGGCGTGCATACCCTCCGCGAATGGGAAAAGGAAATGGCATAAGCTGTGGGAGGAATAGGGAAATGAAGGTTCTTTTATTGAACGGAAGCACTACAAAAGACGGCTGTGTTTATCGGGCATTGACGGAGGTTGCTTCTGCGCTGGAAGAGGATGAAATTAAAACAGAAATCCTGCAGATGGGAACCGAAGCGATCTGGGACTGTATGGGCTGCGATTTCTGCCACAATGGCGGAAATAACCGCTGTGTCCATGAAGATATGGTCAATGACTGGCTGGAAAAGGTGGAGGAGGCGGACGGCTTTATCTTTGGCTCTCCTGTCTATTACGCGCATCCAACCGGACAGTTTCTGGCACTGCTTGACCGGATGTTTTATGCGGGAGGAGAATACTTCCGCTTCAAACCGGGAGCGGCCATCGTGACGGCCAGGCGCGCGGGAACGACGGCGTCGCTGGATGTCATCAACAAGTATTTCACGGATGCCTGCATGCCGGTGGTATCGTCTACCTACTGGAATATGGCTCACGGAAATAAGATAGAAGAAATCGAGCGGGATCTGGAAGGACTGCAGATCATGCGGAATCTGGGACATAACATGGCATGGATGCTGAAATGCCTGGAAGCAGGAAAGGAAAAGGGGCTGCTGCCGCCAAAGACAGAGGATCAGCACTGGACGAATTTTATCAGGTAGGCGTTTCGGCGCAAGTTTTGAAGCAAGTAGATGGATATTGTAAGGAGGGCAATGAATGAAACGAATGCCAGCTTTTCTTGTATCAGCTGTCTGTATAGGCGCATTTACTGCCTGTGGAACTGCTGCAGGAGCAGAGCAGACACCGGTACAGGAGACAACGACAGCAGAACAGAATGCAGACACATCTTCTGTCAATTCGGAAGAAACGGAGGAAGTGAATGAAAATGCAGAGGCTGCAGGCGGTTCGATGGTAAGAGAATTTGATTTTGAGAACAGAACGGTAGCCTTAAACAGCGGTTACACGATGCCGATCAACGGTCTTGGTACCTACAGTCTGCATGGAGAGGAATGCATCAATGCGGTGAAGACCGCGCTGGCAAGCGGCGTGCGGCTGATCGATACGGCTTCCGCTTACGGCAATGAAGAGGAGATCGGCCAGGCGATCCGGGAATCCATGGAGGAACTTGGAATCTCCAGAGAAGAGGTTTTTGTTACCACGAAGCTCTATCTCGGAACAGAGATGGCAGACCCTGAGAAAGCGATTCAGGATTGTCTTGACTGGATGAATATCGGATATGTGGATCTGATGCTGCTTCATCACCCTGACAGGAATGATGTGAAGGCGTATCTGGCAATGGAGAAGGCAGTAGAGGAAGGCAAAATCCGCTCCATCGGACTATCCAACTGGTATGTAGAGGAACTGGGAGAATTTCTTCCGCAGGTCAATATTACTCCGGCACTGGTACAGAATGAGATCCATCCTTATTATCAGGAAAATGATGTGTTTCCCTATATCCAGAGTCTGGGCATCGTAGTGGAGGCTGGTATCCCCTTGGTGGAAGAGGACATACAGCGGAGCTTCTGGGAGATGAGGTGATCTCGGCAATTGCGGAAAACCACGGCGTTTCCTCCGCACAGGTGATTCTGCGGTGGAACCTGCAGAAGGGCGTGGTTGTCATTCCCGGCTCCAGCAATCCGGAGCATATCCGGGAAAATACGGAGCTGTACGGCTTTACGCTGACGGATGAGGAGATGCAGCGGATTAACGCGCTTGACCGGGGCGAAAAGCATGACTGGTACTAAATATCAGATCATGAGAGATAATAGATCATTATGATATATCAAATAAAAGGCAGAGGGAAGAATATGAAAGTAATCGGATTAAACAGCAGCGCAAGAAAAGACGGAAATACGGCGCTTTTGATCAATACGGTATTTGAGGAGCTGCATAAAGAAGGTATTGAAACAGAGCTGATTCAGTTGGCGGGACAGGTGATCGAGCCCTGCAACGCCTGTTGGGCCTGCGGCGGAAAAGGAAATTGTGTTCACCGCAAGGATATGTTTCGGGAGATTTTTGAGAAAATGAAGGAGGCGGACGGCATTCTCTTAGGTTCCCCCGTATATTCGGCAAATGTTTCCGCCAATATGCAGGCGTTTCTGGAGCGTGCAGCCGTTGTGGGGGATATGAATCCCGGCTTATTTACGCACAAGACCGGCGCAGCTGTGGCAGCAGCCCGCAGAGCCGGTGCGCTTCAGGCAGTGGATACGATGAACCACTTTTTCCTGAATCATGAGATGCTGGTGGTCGGCTCGACCTACTGGAATATGGCTTACGGACGCCTTCCCGGGGATGCAGCGCAGGATCAGGAAGGTCTGGAGAATATGAGGAATCTGGGTCGGAATATGGCGTTTGCGCTGAAGGCGATGGAAATACAAAAATAGCTGTAAAGCATATTACGGTATTTAATACAGGCATTTTACATAAATATCAAAACTGTCTATGATAGAAAACACAAAAACCACTGTCTGAAGTCAGAGCAGAGTGATGATAATAAAAAACAAGAGGTATGTAAATGATCAATGAACGTCTCGCCGGGATTCTGGCAGATTCCTTTTTTAAAATACTGTTGCCCGGTCTTACTGTTACGATCCCGCTAACCGTTTTATCCTTTGGATTTGCCATGGTAATCGCGGTCGCGCTTGCGCTGGTTCAGTTTGCGGGGATCCGCGTTCTGAAAGAGTTTGCCAGGTTTTATATCTGGGTGATCCGCGGCACACCGCTTCTTGTACAGCTTTTTGTCATCTTTTACGGACTTCCGAATCTCGGGATCGTGCTTCCGCCGTTTCCGTCCGCGGTGATCGTATTTTCCATGAATGAAGGCGCCTATTGTGCGGAGGTCATGCGCGCCGCGCTCGAAGCTGTTCCGGAGGGACAGATGGAGGCAGGATATTGTGCGGGCATGTCCTATCTGCAGATCATGCGGAGAATTGTATTGCCGCAGGCGTTCCGGATCGCGTTTCCGTCCCTTGGGAATTCCATGATCGCCATGGTAAAGGATACCTCTCTCGCAGCTAATATAACGGTGACGGAGATGTTTATGGCGACGCAGCGGATCGTAGCGCGGACCTATGAGCCGCTTGCGCTGTATCTGGAGGTCGGGCTGATTTACCTGCTGTTTTCAACGGCACTCGCAAAGCTGCAAAGTATCGGAGAAAAAAGACTGGCGTTTTATGGGCGCAGGAGAGGGTAGGATATGCTGAAAGTAAGAAATGTCAGAAAGAATTTTCAGGGAACAGAGATCCTGAAGGGTGTGGATCTTACCGTGGAAAAGGGTGATGTAGTCGCAATACTGGGACCGAGCGGAGCCGGAAAAACGACCCTGCTTCGCTGCCTTAATTTTCTGGAAAGAGCGGACAGCGGAGAAATGATCTTTGACGGTGTAAGGCTTTCCCTTCCCAAGGCGGGAAAAAAGGAGATTGCAGAGCTTCGGAAAAAGACAGCATTTGTGTTTCAGAACTTCAATCTGTTTTTAAACAAAACAGCACTGGAAAATGTGACGGAAGGGCTGATAACTGCAAGAAGGCTTCCCGTCAGGGAAGCGGAGGAGACCGGCCGCAGGACGCTTGATCAGGTGGGACTTTCCGGCAGGTATGACTACTACCCGGATCAGCTTTCGGGCGGTCAGCAGCAGCGTGTTGCAATCGCGCGGGCAGTCGCGGCGGATCCGGAGATCATTTATTTTGATGAGCCGACATCCGCACTCGATCCGGAGCTTACGGGAGAGGTGCTTGAAGTCATGAGGCAGCTTGCGGCAGAAGGCAGGACGATGCTGGTTGTAACGCATGAAATGGAGTTTGCGAGGAACGTATCGACAAAGACGATCTTTATGGAAGACGGGATGATCGTCGAGGCGGGCGGGACGAAGCAGCTCTTTGAGACGCCGAAAGAAGCGAGAACAAAAGAGTTTTTGAGGAATACAGGAAGATAATGAGGAGAACTATCCATGTTTAAGAGAAATTATTTTAAAAGCGGAATGATATTGACAGCGGCAGTTGTGCTGCTTGCAGGATGCGGGCAGGATACAGCGGCATCCGCTGCCGGAGGCAGTGAGACAGCAGGGGAGGCGCAGACAGCAGCTTCAGCCGGAGCTGCATCAGCAGAAACAACGTCAGAAACAGCAGAAACCGATCTCCTTGCGGAAATCAGGAACAGGGGAGAACTGATCGTGGCGATGGAAGGCACATGGTCTCCGTGGACATATCATGACGAAAATGATGTGCTGACAGGCTATGACGTAGAGGTGGCGAGAGGAATCGCGGAGCATATCGGTGTCGAGGCGGTATTCGTGGAAGGAGAGTGGGACGGGCTTTTTGCAGGTCTTGACGCGGGTCGTTATGATCTTGTCGTGAACGGCGTCGACATCACGGAGGAGCGCGCGGAAAAATATGATTTTTCTGAGCCGTATGCCTATAACCGGACGGCTGTCATTGTGAAAGGCGGCAATGATGAAATCCATTCCTTTGAAGACCTGAATGGAAAAAATACAGCAAATACGATCTCAAGTACCTATGCCGAACTGGCTGAAAGCTATGGCGCAAACGTAACGGGTGTGGATGATCTGAATCAGACCTTTGAATTGCTTCTTTCCGGACGGATCGATGCGACGCTCAATGCGGAGCTGACTTATTATGATTATATGAAAGCACATCCGGATGCAGATATCAAAATTGCGGCTTTGACTGATACGGCATCAGAAGTAGCGATCCCGATGCGGAAGGGCGCTGAGACGGAGCAGCTTCGTGCAGCAGTCAATGAAGCTATCGATGAAATGCGGGAATCCGGCGAGCTGTCACGGATCTCAGAGAAATATTTTGGCAGCGATATTTCAGGTGATTAACTAAAATAAAACCGTCCTGCAAATGCAGGACGGTAATGAGCATTTTCTTTCGGCTAATACCTACTCCGGTTTGAGGTTTCACTGCACAACCCCTCTCGAAAGCTCCACATAACAAGGCATTCCGGTACGCTGTTACGCTTCTGCGCTTGGATAGACACACGCCGTTGCCTATCTGATACTCTCATTATATGTAGGGTATGACGGTATGTCAAGAAGAATCAGTTTTCCGGCTCGATCAGCCCGTAGGTATCGCCCTTTCTCTTATATACTACGCAGGTCTCATCTGTTTCCGCGTTCTTGAATACAAAGAAATTATGACCGAGGAGTTCCATCTGGAGGCATGCCTCTTCAGGATCCATCGGCTTAAAGTCAAACTTTTTAACCTTTACGATGCGGATTTCTTCTTCCTCTGCCGCGGGCTCTTCTTCAGCGAAAAGCTTGGAGAAAGACTCTGCGCTCTGCGTCTTATCGATGAGTTTCTTTCTGTGGCGGCGGATCTGGCGCTCGATGATCTCTTCAACAAGATCGATCGATACGTACATGTCGCTCGAGCCCTCTTCAGCACGGATCAGTCCGCCCTTTACCGGGATGGTAACCTCGATCGTGTGCACATCCTTCTGGACGGAGAGGGTAACATTTACCATCGTATCAGGAGAGAAGTATTTGGAAAGCTTGCCGAGTTTCTTTTCAACCTGGTTTTTGAGACCTTCCGTTAAGTTGATGTTGCGTCCTGTGATAGTGAATTTCATATAGCCACTTCCCTTCTCGTTTTCTATGAGAACCGGCAGGAATAAGAGAGATACGTCTTTTTCCGCTGTATGCAGTACGAAAAACGTCTCGAAAAAGCTGTCCTGACTGCGGGTCTCACGCTGTGACCGTTTGCGAAAAATACTTCCGCAATGAATTTCGGTCAAACTCATTATAGCATAACCGGAAAGAAAATTCGACTGTTTTTAACAAACATGAAAGAAAATATATAAGAAATGTTGTGCATGTTCACAATGTGTTCACGAAAGACGGATAAAAACAGAACAGGAGATATTGCCAAGATGTAAACTTTTTCTGAATTTCCCGCATCTTCCTTGCTTAAAACGGGACTTGGTGTTATGATTATTCAGTTAAAAGTATAAGTAAAAATACGGGCTGAGAAAGAAATCCCTGGCGGTCTTTCTTTGCATCGCTCAAGGGATATCAAGGAGTAAAGTTTTAATGGCAAGTATTGTAGAAAAGGTATTTGGAACGCACAGCGAGCGTGAATTAAAGCGCATTTACCCGATCGTTGACCGGATCGAGGGGATGCGTGACCGCATGGTGGCGATGTCCGATGAAGAACTGAAAGCACAGACGCAGAAATTAAAGGACGAGCTTGCGTCGGGAAAGACGCTTGACGATATTCTGCCGGAGGCATTTGCAACGGTAAGAGAAGCGGCGAGAAGAGTGCTCGGCATGGAACATTTCCGCGTGCAGCTGATCGGCGGCGTGGTGCTTCATCAGGGACGTATCGCAGAGATGCGTACCGGTGAAGGAAAGACCCTCGTGTCTACCTGCCCGGCTTATCTGAACGCATTGACGGGAAAAGGCGTACATATCGTTACGGTCAATGACTATCTGGCAAAGCGTGACGCGGAGTGGATGGGACAGGTCCATGAATTCCTGGGACTGAAGGTCGGCGTGGTACTCAACAGCATGACCTCTCAGGAGCGTCAGGAAGCATATCGCTGCGATATCACTTATGTAACAAATAACGAGCTCGGCTTCGATTATCTCCGTGACAACATGGCGATCTATAAAGAACAGCTCGTGCTGCGTGATCTGGAATATGCCATCATTGACGAGGTCGATTCCGTCCTGATCGACGAGGCGCGTACGCCGCTCATCATTTCCGGACAGTCCGGAAAGAGCACGAAGCTCTATGAGGCCTGCGATATTCTCGCAAAGCAGCTTGAGCGCGGCGAGGCATCTGCAGAGTTCTCGAAGATCAGCGCCATCATGGGCGAGGAGATCGAAGAGAGCGGAGACTTTATCGTAGATGAAAAGGACAAGACCGTAAACCTCACCGAGCAGGGCGTGGAAAAGGTCGAGAAGTTCTTCCATCTGGAGAACCTTGCGGATCCGCAGAACCTGGAGGTTCAGCACAACATTATCCTTGCGCTGCGTGCAAACAATCTCATGCACCGCGATAAGGACTATGTGGTAAAGGATGACGAGATCCTGATCGTCGATGAGTTTACCGGCCGTATCATGCCGGGACGCCGTTATTCAGACGGTCTGCATCAGGCGATCGAGGCAAAGGAGCATGTAAAGGTAAAGCGCGAGTCAAAGACCCTTGCGACCATTACCTTCCAGAATTTCTTCAACAAATTTGCAAAGAAATCCGGTATGACCGGTACGGCGCAGACCGAGGAGAAGGAGTTCAGAAACATTTACGGCATGGACGTTATCGTCATCCCGACGAACAAGCCGATCGCGCGTATCGACCACGAGGATGCGGTATACAAGACCAAAAAGGAAAAATACAGAGCAGTCTGCGATGCGGTTGAGGAAGCTTATGCAAAGGGACAGCCGGTGCTTGTCGGTACGATTACGATCGAGGTGTCGGAGCTTCTCTCCGGCATGCTGCACCGCCGCGGTATCCCGCACAAGGTCCTGAATGCAAAATTCCATGAGCTTGAGGCGGAGATCGTTGCACAGGCAGGCCGTCACAAAGCGGTTACCATCGCGACGAACATGGCAGGCCGTGGTACGGATATCAAGCTTGACGACGAGTCAAAGGCGCTTGGCGGACTGAAGATCATCGGTACGGAGCGTCACGAGTCACGCCGTATCGATAACCAGCTGCGCGGCCGTTCCGGACGTCAGGGAGATCCGGGTGAATCCCGCTTCTATCTGTCACTTGAGGATGATTTGCTCCGTCTCTTCGGCGCGGATAATCTGATGACGATGTTTGACCGTCTCGGCGTTGAGGAGGGTGAGGAGATCCATCATAAGATGCTTTCCAAGGCCATCGAAAACGCACAGAAGAAGATCGAGGGCAACAACTTCGGCATCCGTGAGCAGCTTCTCAAATATGACGAAGTCAACAACGAGCAGCGTGATATTGTTTATGCTGAGCGCAGAAAAGTGCTTGACGGCGTAAACATGCGCGAAGTCATCATCAAATACATTCAGGATATCATCGACAATGCAGTCGATATGTCGATCGCGGAGGATACGACTCCGAAGGACTGGGATATCCAGGCGCTTAACAATCTCGTGCTTCCGATCATCCCGCTTAAGGCGCTTCAGCTGACGGAAGAGCAGTATGAAAAGATGCACCGTGATGAGCTCAAGCAGCTCCTCAAGGAAAATGCGATCAAGCTCTATGAAGAGAAAGAGGCTGCATTCCCGGATGCGGAGCAGATGCGTGAGCTTGAGCGTGTTGTGCTTCTGAAGGTGATCGACAATAAGTGGATGAACCACATCGACGACATGACGCAGCTTCGCGAAGGCATCGGCCTGATGGCATATGGTCAGCGTGATCCGCTTGTGGAATACAAGGTATCGGGCTACGAGATGTTTGACGATATGAGCGCGGCGATCCGCGAGGAGACCGTGCGCATTCTCTATCACATTCAGGTAGAGCAGAAGATCGAGCGTGAGCCTGCGGCAAAAGTGACGGGAACGAACCGCGACGACAGCGCGAAGGCAGAGCCGAAGACGCGTCAGGTGCAGAAGATCTATCCGAACGATCCGTGTCCGTGCGGCAGCGGCAAAAAATTCAAGCAGTGCCACGGCAGAAATGCAAAGCCGGGCGAGCCGATCGATTTTTCCGTTCCGGCTGAGCGGTGACCTCCTTTCTGACCGGTTTTGAAGAATGGCGGAGTAACGGCAGTCCTTGCTGCCGGTTTTGGAAAGGAAGGAATAAGAAATCATGGTAGAACTTGAACAGTATAAATACGAATTAAAAAATCTGGAAAAGCCGCTCGAAGAGGTGCGGGGCTCGCTTGATCTGGAAGGCAAGCAGCAGCGCATCATGGAGATGGAAAAGCAGATGGAGGAGCCGGGCTTCTGGGACAACGCCGAGGAATCGACGAAGGTCGTAAAGGAGCTCAAGGCGACGAAAGGACAGGTGGATTCATTCCATTCGCTTGAGGGTCAGTACGAGGACATTGCCACGCTCATTGAGATGGGCGAGGAAGAGGATGACAAGAGCATTGTTTCCGAGGTAAAGGAAATGATGAAGAAGTTCAGTACGGATCTTGAGCGCACGCGCATTTCGCTTCTGCTTTCCGGAGAATATGACAATACAAACGCAACCGTTTCGCTGTCCGCAGGTGCGGGCGGCACGGAGGCGTGCGATTTCTGCGGTATCCTGTACCGCATGTATACGAGATGGTGCGAGAAGGAAGGCTTTAAGGTCAAGGTTCTCGACTATCAGGACGGAGAAGAAGCGGGCATCAAGAGCGTTACTTTTTCCGTGGAAGGGGAAAATGCCTACGGCCTTTTAAAGTCTGAGGCAGGCGTACACCGCTTTGTCCGGATTTCTCCGTTCAACGCGCAGAACAAGCGCCAGACTTCGTTTGTCTCCTGCGACGTTATGCCGGAACTCGATGACAATATCGAGATCGACATCGATCCGTCAGATCTGAAGATCGATACCTATCGTTCCTCGGGCGCAGGCGGACAGCATATCAACAAGACCTCTTCGGCGGTCCGCATCACGCACCTTCCGACCGGTATCGTCTGTGCCTGCCAGGAAGAGCGAAGCCAGTTCATGAATAAGGACAAGGCGATGCAGATGCTGCGTTCAAAGCTGTATATGATCCAGCAGCAGGCGCATGCGGAGAAGCTTTCCGATATCCGCGGAGATGTCAAGGATATCGCATGGGGAAGCCAGATCCGAAGCTACGTGCTTCAGCCTTATACGATGGTCAAGGATGTGCGTACGGGTGAGGAAACCGGAAATGCGCAGGCAGTGCTTGACGGTGATATCGATAATTTCATCAGTGCGTATCTGAAGTGGGTGCAGCTCGGCAAGCCTGACAGACGCGTGCAGGACAGCGAATAATACGGCGGCTCCGGTTGCCGCGGTCCATCCGCTCCATGAGAGAAGGGCAGTCATGGGGCAGGCAGGTCTGCGGTATCCGGGGCTGTTTTTATAAAGGCAGGGAAATGAGGTTTGTATGGGAGAACAGGCAGAATATTATGTGGTAAAGGGCAAGGCGCTTCCGGAGGTGCTCCGGAAGGTTGCGGATGCCAAGCGGCTTTTGGAGTGCGATGAAAGCATGTCCGTGCAGGAGGCTTCCGAGCGCGTCGGCATCAGCCGCAGTTCCTTCTATAAATATAAGGATGATATTCATCTCTTTCATGATACGGCGCTTGGGCGGACGATCACATTCTCTATCAGAATGGAGGATTCGCCGGGGCATCTGGCAGAGGTGCTTTCGGTGATCGCAAAATATAAGGCGAATATCCTGACCATTCACCAGTCCATTCCGGTAAATGGCGTGGCGATGCTTACGATCAGCACGGAGGTGCGGGAAAGCACGGGTGATTTTTCCAGAATGCTGGCAGAGATCGAAAGCCTCGGGGCAGTACACAATGTGAAGATTGTATCGAGGGAATAAGGGTGGCAAAAGCAATGAAATAGGAAAATGACAGAACGCTGTGCAACAGCGGGGCGTAAGGATATAACAGGGAGGCAGATATGCTGGAACAGATCGATCTCAGTAAGAAGATGTCAAAGGAAGAAAAAAAGCGCCGGATGGAAGTGCTTCAGCCGGAGCTTGGCAGACTGCAGAGACAGCTGAAGGAGGCGGGTATTCCCGTCATGATCGTATTTGAAGGATTCGGAGCGGCAGGCAAGGGCTATCAGATCGCACAGCTGATAGAGGCGCTTGATCCGAGAGGGTTCTATGTAAATTCGACCGCTTCAGAAAGCGAAGAAGAAAGAATGCATCCGTTCCTGTGGCGCTTCTGGACGAAAATCCCGGCAAAAGGTCAGATCGCTGTCTTTGACAGAGGCTGGTACCGGAAGGTGCTGCTCGACCGTTTTGATAAAACAACGCCGGAAAACGAAGTGGCTGAGCACTTGCAGGAGATCAATTCCTTTGAGCGCCAGCTCACCGCGGACGGCACAGTACTCATAAAACTCTTTTTGTGCATAGATAAAAAAGAACAGAAACGCCGCTTTGAAAAGCTTATGAATCACCCGGAAACGGCATGGCGCGTAACGAAGGACGATCTGAAGCGCAACAGGCATTTTGGCGAATACAAGCGGATGAATGACGAAATGCTTGAGGCGACCGATACCGACTGCGCGTCGTGGATGGTGATCGAGAGTATGGACCGGGAATTTGCGACGGTGAAGATCTACACCGCGGTGATCAGTGCGCTCAGACAGGCGCTGCTTGAGAAAGAGGAGCGCGTAAGGGCGGAAACCACAGCCGCTGCTACTGCAGAGGTCGCGACAGGTACGGCAAAATCGAAGCGGGGAAAGAAAAAACAGACCGGGAAACCGGAAGAGGAGATGCTTTCTTTCGACATGCTGCGGGCTTCAAGCCTTGACAAGGCGGATCTGACACTTTCGCTTGACCGGACGGAGTATAAACGGGAACTCGATGCACTGCAAAAACGCATTGAAGTACTGCACAGCGCGCTGTACCGCAAGCACATCCCTGTTGTGATCGCCTTTGAGGGATGGGATGCTGCCGGAAAGGGCGGCGCAATCAAACGCCTCACCAGCCATATGGATCCGCGCGGCTACCGTGTAAATCCGACTGCGTCTCCCAATGATTTCGAGAAGGTGCACCATTATCTGTGGCGTTTCTGGCGGAATATGCCGAAGGACGGTCACATTGCGGTTTTTGACCGGACCTGGTACGGCAGGGTAATGGTCGAGCGCGTGGAGCATTTCGCGACAGATGAAGAGTGGCAGAGAGCATATCAGGAGATCAACGAAATGGAAAAGCAGCTCTGCAGCCACGGGACGGTGATTCTTAAATTCTGGATGCAGATCTCAAAGGACGAGCAGGAAAAGCGCTTCCGTGCGCGTATGGAGGATCCGGACAAACGCTGGAAGATCACAGACGAAGACTGGCGCAACCGTGAAAAGTGGGATGCCTATAAGACGGCGGTGGACGAAATGCTGATGCGTACCTCCACGACCTATGCGCCGTGGATCATTGTGGAGGGAAACGACAAATATTATGCGCGCGTTAAAGTGCTCAGGAAGACAGTTGAAGCACTGGAAGCGGCTTTGAAAAGAAAAGCGTAAGAAAAGAAAAAAAGGCGAAAAAAAGGGCGCGGTTTCTTATTAAAAAAGGCTTGACAACCGCGCCTGTTTATACTAAAATATGGAAGTCGCTCAGATGAAGCACTGATATAGCGCCATCGCCAAATGGTAAGGCAACGGACTCTGACTCCGTCATTTCAAGGTTCGAATCCTTGTGGCGCTGCTACTCACCGGTCAAAATTGGCCGGTGTTTTTTTGTGTAAAAACGATTGTTCGGAGAAGAGGGGAGTTAAAATGTGGGGTTTCAATAAAGAAGTAGAGGTCTATACGACTTTGAATATGGAGCGCTTTTTCAGAGCAAAAGATCTGCTGGCTTCTAATCATATTGCATTTAAGGATACGAGTACGAATAATCAGCTTAGATTAGCGTTTAATAGCAGAGGAACGAATATTGCCTTATCCAGAGATGGATCTGTAAAGACCAGCTACAGTATCTCGGTTCGTAAAAAGGATGAGAATAGGGCGCGGCAGATATTGAGCTTATTACCAAGATAATTTTTATTTAATAATTTGTTTACAGAAAAGTTAGCACTCAACTATTGACAGTGCTAACAGTGAGTGCTATAACGTAGGCGTAACAAGAAAGAGAGCTGAATATCCTAAATATGACTGGGATATGAATTTGAAAAAGCTCCCGAAAAGGAGAGATAGATTATGTTAATGCCTATGGTTTTTGGAGAGAATATGTTTGATGATTTGTTTCAGTCATTTCCGTTTTATGATGACAGAGCACAGAAGAATATCGAGAAGAAGCTCTACGGCCATCACAGCAAGGATCTGATGAAGACGGATATTAAGGAGACTGCAGAGGGCTACGAGCTCATGACTGATCTTCCGGGCTTTACCAAGGATGAGATCCAGGTATCCGTTGAGAACGGTTATCTGACGATCAGTGCTTCCAAGGGTCTTGATAAGGACGAAAAGGAAGAAAAGAATGGCAGATACATTCGCCGTGAGCGTTATGCGGGTGCCTGCGAGAGAAGCTTCTATGTAGGTGAAAACATCACGCAGGAGGATGTAAAGGGTCAGTTCCAGCATGGCATGCTGAAATTGTTCGTTCCGAAGAAAGAAGCAAAGCCGGAAGTTCCGGAGAAGAAGTACGTTGCAATTGAAGGCTGATGCCGGAATAAAGGTGGGGTTGTCTGGAAACAGGCAGCCCTATTTTTTTGTTGACAGACCGGGTTGCGCCCATTATACTTAGCTCATCTGAAATCTAATTATCTAATATCTCAGGGCAGATCGCCCGCATATTTCAGAGGAACAACAAACATACTGTGGGAAGGAACGGGAAGATCTGAAAGCTTCTGCATGCTCCGATTCTTTGAATTCTGAAGCTGATTTTGACGCATTCTTTTCCTCCTGATACTTCTCAGCAGTACAAAAAGATGCTATGATGAAGGAGGCAAGAATGAACCGGAAACGAAAGACGCACGTAAGAAAGCAGTATAAGGACCGCCTGTTCTGCGACCTGTTCTCGGAGAAGGAGAACGCGCTGTCACTGTACAACGCGCTGAATGGAACGGAATACACGGACAAGGAGGAGCTTGAGATCATCACGCTCCGGGATGTGGTGTATCTGACGATGAAGAATGACTGCGCGGTGTGTTTCCATGACTGCATCAATCTGTGGGAGCAGCAGTCGAGCTACAATCCGAACATGCCGCTGAGGGGCTTTTTCTACTTTGCGAGGGAGTACGAACAGTGGATCGAGGAGAAGGGGCTTGTACCGAAGCTGTACGGAAGCACACAGGTAAAGATTCCGGAACCGAAATACTATGTGCTGTACAACGGAGAGAAGGAAATGCCGGAGCAGGAGGTGCACCGTTTATCGAGCGCATTCAGCGGTCCCGCGGAGGGATATGAATGGACGGCATACATGATCAACATCAATGCCGGGCACAATGCAAAGCTGATGGGAAAGTGCGAGGCGTTATCAGGATACGCACATTTCATCGGACTGATCCGTGAGAAGCAGAAGGACGGATGCGGGATCGAGAGAGCGGTGAGCGAGGCGATGGAGGAATGCATCGAGGACGGGGTGCTGCGGGAGTATCTGAGGAAGCGTAGGCAGGAGGTTAAGGACATGATCTTGACTGAATTTGACAAGGATGCGTATGAGGCGATGATTCGGGAAGAGGGAATCCAGGATGGAAAAGACCAGATCGTTAAGGTGCTGAAGCTGCTTCATAACGGGCTCAGCGCAGGAGAGATTGCAAAACAGACAGGTTTATCAGAAAAGGAGATTCTTGAAATCGCAAAACTGATATAATATTAGCTGCGGTTCTTGGCGAAACTGTTGTTAACATACCGGATGAAAGGGCTGCCGTGTTTGCATGCGGCAGTCTTTTATGTTATACTTCTTTTCGATAATTGCAGCCGGAGACGGACTTTTCGAAGCAAAAGAGAAATCCCGTAAAAGGAATGCAGGGCGAAAAGAAAACTGAGATTGAAGGAGACAGAGGGAATGGGAGAGAATAAAAACAAGGGCGTACCGTATTATATGACAACGGCGATCGCCTATACTTCCGGAAAACCGCACATCGGCAATACCTACGAGATCGTGCTTGCAGACGCGATCGCGCGCTTTAAGCGGGAGCAGGGCTTTGATGTACGTTTTCAGACCGGAACAGATGAGCATGGACAGAAGATCGAAATAAAAGCTGAGGAAAAGGGCGTTACGCCGCAGCAGTTCGTAGATGATGTAGCAGGAGAGATCAAACGGATCTGGGATCTGATGGACACCTCCTATGACCGCTTCATGCGCACGACGGATGCGGATCATGTGAAGGTCTGCCAGAAGATCTTCAAAAAAATGTATGACAAGGGCGATATCTATAAAGGTGCTTATGAGGGCTGGTACTGCACGCCGTGCGAGTCGTTCTGGACCGATACACAGCTTAAGGACGGATGCTGTCCGGACTGCGGCAGAGCCGTGCAGAAGGCAAGTGAGGAAGCATACTTCTTTAAGATGAGCAAATATGCGCCGAAGCTCATTGACTATATCAACGAGCATCCGGAATTCATTCAGCCCGTATCCCGTAAGAATGAGATGATGAACAATTTCCTGCTTCCGGGTCTGCAGGATCTGTGTGTCTCCAGAACTTCCTTTAACTGGGGCATTCAGGTGGATTTTGATCCGAAGCACGTGATCTATGTATGGCTTGACGCGCTTGTAAACTATATCACAGGCCTTGGCTATGATCCGGATGGCAGCAGCGAGCTGTTTGAAAAGTACTGGCCGGCAGATCTTCATCTGATCGGCAAGGATATCATCCGGTTCCATACGATCTACTGGCCGATTTTCCTGATGTCCCTGGATCTTCCGCTTCCAAAGCAGGTATTCGGTCACCCGTGGCTTTTGATGGCTGACGGCAAGATGTCCAAGTCCAAGGGAAATGTGCTGTATGCAGACACGCTGGTAGACTTCTTCGGCGTGGATGCGGTACGTTATTTTGTGCTGCATGAGATGCCGTTTGAAAACGACGGAAGCATCAGCTGGGAGCTTATGGCGGAGCGCTATAATTCCGATCTTGCAAATATCCTCGGAAACCTTGTTTCCCGTACGATTTCCATGAGCAACAAGTACTTTGGTGGAATTGTGGAAAATAATGATGTGGAAGAGCCGGTAGATGATGATCTGATCGATACGATCTTAAATTGTGCGACAAGAGCAGAGGAGAAGATGAATGAGCTTCGTGTAGCGGATGCGATCACGGAGACCTTCAATATTTTCCGCCGCTGCAATAAATATATTGATGAGACGATGCCCTGGGCGCTCGCAAAGGATGAGGCAAAGCAGGACAGGCTGAAGACAGTCCTTTACAATCTGACAGAGGGCATTACGATCGGAGCATCGCTTCTGTACAGCTTTATGCCGAAGACGGCAGAGAAGATCCTCGCAGAGCTTGGCACGGAAAAGAGAGCTCTCTGGGATATGGATACATTCGGTCTTTATCCGAATGGCAATAAGGTCACGGAGACGCCGGAAATTCTGTTTGCACGTATTGATGCGGCGGAGCTGATGAAGAAAGTTGAAGCACTTATGCCGGCGGCTGTTAAGCCTGAATCCCAGGAGGAAGCAGCTTCTGATGAGAGCGATGATCTCCCGATGGAGCACAAGCCATTTATCGAGTATGATGATTTTGCAAAGCTTGAGCTTCGCATCGGAGAGGTGATCGCCTGCGAAGAGGTTCCGAAGTCCAAAAAGCTGTTAAAGGAAACCATTAAGATCGGAAATGAGACCCGCACCGTACTCAGCGGTATCAAAAAATGGTATAGGCCGGAGGATATGGTTGGCAAGAAGGTCGTGGTAGTCTGCAATCTTGAGCCGCGAAAGATCGCGGGGATTGAATCGCAGGGTATGGTTCTTGCAGCTGAATCACCGGACGGAGAGATGCTTGCGCTGATGACGCCGGATGCGGTATGCAATATGCCTTCCGGCTCGGAAGTATGCTGATGAAATTGTTGGGTAATTATGGCAAGAGCGGCAAAACTCGAGTTTAAAAAGAGAAGAATGAGCGGATTTACAGGCAACCAGCTGAAGCTGATTGCCTGTTTCTGCATGCTTTGCGATCATATTGGCTATGTTCTGATCGAAAATGGTGTGCTTTACGGAAGAAATGCAGAATACTGGACACTTGCGCTTGCGACTGACGAGGGCCAGCGCTGGTATCTGCTGGCACGTATTCTGCGGACGATCGGCCGGCTTGCATTCCCGATTTTTGCATATATGCTTGTTGAGGGATTTATCCATACGAAAAATCTGAGGGCCTATATGCGGAATATGCTGATCTGTGCGCTGATATCTGAGGTGCCGTTTGACCTGGCCTGTTTCCATACCGCGTATTATCCGTACTATCAGAATGTTTGCTTTACGCTCCTTTTGGGGCTTGTATCCATGTGGCTGATGAAAAAAACATCGAAGCTGCCGGGGATCGTAACGATCCTTGCCGGCGGTGCAGTATCTGCACTGGCAGGGCTGATCCGCTGCGATTACGGTGCGGTAGGCGTTGGCATGATCTCGGTGATGTGGCTGCTTAGAAAAGACGAATCGGCAAAGCTGATTTTCGGTGCGGTGATTGCGGCGATCGACGGGCTCAGCTATTATTGCACTGCGGCACTGGCATTTATCCCCCTGCGGTTTTATAACGGAAAGCGTGGAACAGCGCCGTTAAAATATTTCTTCTATCTCCTGTATCCGCTGCATCTGGCTTTCTTTTATCTGCTGGTATACCTGGGGAATCGATAAAGCATGACTGGAATAAAATCCGTCATGCTTTATTTTATGCACCTTTGCCGGCGCTGATTTTCATATCCGCTTTTATTTGATCCGGTAGCGCAGCCAGACTGCTCCGTCTTCATACGGCACGGCACTTTCTAACTGCAGGCATACCGGCTCTTTGTCCATGGCAAGTCCGTCAAAGGAAGCCGCCATACCGCCCCGGCCGTCTATTCCCGGCGCGACCAGCATGCTGATCTCATCCAAAAGACCGGCATCCAGGAAGCCTGCATTGATCGTTCCGCCGCCTACGATTCCCATCCTTTGAACGCTGAACTCGGCTGCCAGGATTTCCGATGCTCTGATGAGATCGATCTTCTTCTCACCGCAGACGATCCATGAAATATTCTGTGCGTCCAGATACGCAAGATATTCCTTGCTGACCTGCTCGCTGGTAATAATCAGAAGCGGCATTTCATTTTCGACAGCATTGCCCCACAGCAGCTCACCTTTGCTGTCGGTGACAACGGTATAGCCGTCCGAAGCGGTTTTTTTGGAAAAACCTTCTTTTCCAAAGGCTTCATAATGCTGCGGTATAAATTCTCCGGCTTCGGCCATTTCGAGCCGGGCTGTTACCTTTCCGCTTACGGTTGTCGGGAGGTTCAGCTGTTCCAGAATTTCATAGTATTCCTTTACGCCTGCAAGCTTTTCAGTCATGCCGCAGTCGATGCGTCCGTCAACGGAGGTCATCATGTGGCAGATGATATAGGGTTTGTTCATAGATAGTTACCTCATTACATGTATTTGTGGAAAAACTCTGCCAGTCTGCCAAACGGGATCACATCAGTTCTGTCATACAGATCTGTGTGCACTGCATCCGGGATAATAAGCAGCTCCTTATTGTCCGGGTTCGGATTACCGTTCATCATATTGGCATAGGCATCCCGGCTGAAGTAGCAGGAATGCGCCTTTTCTCCGTGCATGATAAGGACAGCGGAGCGGATCTCATTGCTGTACTGAAGGATGGGCTGATTCAGGAAGGACATGCATCCTGTTACATTCCAGCCGCCGTTGGAATTGAGGGACCGTGCGTGATATCCCCGTTTTGTCTTGTAATAGGCGTGATAGTCTTTTACGAAGAAGGGAGCGTCATCCGGCACTTCCTCCGCCACACCGCCGCCAAGCGCATAGGTTCCGTTTTTGTAGTCCAAAATCCTCTGTGCATTCAGCGCTTTTTTCTTTTCATAGCGGGCTTCCTCACTGTCTTCCGCATCAAAATAACCCTTTGCATTCACGCGGGTCATATCGTACATGGTGGAAGCTACCGTGGCTTTAATGCGTGTATCGAGCGCCGCGGCGTTTAAAGCCATGCCACCCCATCCGCAGATTCCGATGATTCCGATCTTTTCCGGATCCACATCCTCTCTTAAAGAAAGGTAGTCCACCGCTGCCTGAAAGTCTTCCGTGTTAATATCCGGGGAAGCCATATAACGGGGCGTTCCGCCGCTCTCACCGGTAAAGGAGGGATCAAACGCAATCGTCAGGAATCCCCGTTCAGCCATCGTCTGTGCATAGAGACCGGAGGCCTGTTCCTTTACCGCGCCGAACGGACCGCATACCGCGATCGCAGGCAGCCTGCCGTCAGCGTTTTTCGGCTTGTACAGATCAGCAGCCAGCGTAATTCCATAACGATTGTGAAACGTTACCTTGGAGTGGTCAACCTTATCATTCTGAGGAAATGTCTTATCCCATTCCTGTGTCAAAACCAGTTTTTCTTCCATATCAAAACACCTCCGGGAAACAAATCTGAAATTGCTCTTCAGAGTGTATTGTATCCTGGAGGGAAGAAAATAACAAATGCTTAAATCACAATCTGTACTATGCGTAAAAGGTATATTACACTTTTTTTAGTTCCAGCAGTCTGTCCGAAAGTCCGGCAAACTCCGCAAGGGAAAGCCGTTCGCCGCGAATGGTCTCAGACAGCCCCATGTCCTTTATCACCGTTTCCAGCTGTTCCTTTGAAAATCCGAGTTCCCGGTCGCTGCGCAGTGTGTTGACAAGCGTTTTACGGCGCTGAGAAAAAGCTGTTTTGATGATGCGGAACATGAAATCCGGATCCTCCGGCGTAACCGGCGGAACTTCATGCTTTATCAGATTGATAACTGCAGAACCTACATTTGGGCGGGGAATAAAGCAGTTCGGCGGTACATTTGCGATAATCTCCGGGCTGGAATAGTATTGTACGGCAAGAGAGAGCGCACCGTAATCCTTACCGCCGGGAGCAGCCTGCATGCGGTCGGCTACTTCTTTCTGTACCATGACGGTAATGCTTTTGAGGGGAGCGCCGCTCTCAAAGAGTCCCATAATGATCGGTGTCGTGATGTAATAGGGAAGATTGGCAACGACCTTCAGCGGTTTTTTGGAGAGTGCTGCAAGGTCAAGCTTCAGGATATCCTCATTGATCACACGGACGTTGTCATAAGCGGCGAGAGTCCTGTCGAGGATCGGAATCAGATCATGGTCAATTTCGACTGCAATAACGTTGCCGGCAGCCTCGCACAATGCCTGTGTGAGCGTACCGATACCCGGACCGATTTCGAGCACGGTATCTTCTTTTCCGATTCCGGCTCCGCTGATGATTTTTTCCAGCACATGAGCATCAATCAGAAAGTTCTGACCGAAGCGTTTTTTGAAGCTGAATTCGTATTCTTTGATCAATGCGATCGTATTCTGCGGGTTAATGAGCTTATCCTGAAAATTCATAAGTGCTCCTGCGGGCGGCGTTTTGTCATTGTGTCAGAAAAGCCGCGGATTATGATATGAAAAAACCGCCTGTCAGAGGATGGCGGTTCTGGTTACGGTGTTATAGATTGTCGGCAAGGAACATCTGCCTCGCTGCGCTGTCGGCAGATGGGCTAAAGCCAGGCGTTCCTCATTGCCCTTCGACAAGGAACATCTGCCTCGCTGCGCTGTCGGCAGATGGGCTAAAAACCTGGCGTGTCACCTTCGCCCTGCGGGCTCTCGGCTCACTGGGTTTTTATGCCGCTTTTAATGCCACGCGCCCTGCTTTGAATATTCAAGACACACGCTACCTTTTCCGGAAGCTCCGCTAAGGCAACCCCACGGCACATAGAAGGTTCTGCTTAGTGCTGCTGTATTCCTACCCTGACACGGTTCACAGATTCCTATTGCGCGGGACCCCGGCTTCAACACCTACGAAAAAGGGCGGCTATGCGATGAAATACCCTGGGCAGGGCATCACCTCTGCTAAAGCGGATTGCAGATACAGGGCACCGCTATCTCCCCGGCTGCGTGAGATTTAAGTATATATAATAAAATCGAGACTGTCAAGCCGTTCCGAGCCTATGCTTCAGAATTCAAACGGTAAACTTTATGCGCGTTTTCCCAGGTAACGCGCTCAACTTCTTCCGGGGAGATACCCTTGATCTCTGCGATCTTATCCCGGACAAGCGGGAGATATAGAGAGGAATTGCGTTCATACCGGTGCGGCGCCGGAGCAAGATACGGACAGTCCGTTTCGAGCACGATCTGTTCGATCGGGGTGACAGAAAGCACCTTTGTGAGCTTCCGCTGACCCTCGTAGGTCACGACGCCTCCAAACCCCAGATAAAAGCCCATCTTTACATATTCCTTCGCGGTTTCCTGACTGTAGGAAAAACAGTGGATAATGCCGCCGGTAAGCCCGTTTTCGTGCGCTTCCCGCATAATGGAAAGCGTATCTTCGGCGGCATTTCTTGAATGAATGATGACGGGATATCCGAGTTCGATGGCAAGTGAAAGCTGGCGGCGGAACCATTTTTGCTGGGTTTCCTTATCCACCTTGTTTTCATAGACACCAAAACCGTGGTAATCCAGACCGATTTCGCCGATCGCCACGACTTTTTTATGAGAAAGAACCATATCGCGCAGCTCGTCGATCCAGGCGTCGTTCATTTCCCCGCAGTCATCCGGATGAATGCCGCAGGCTGCATAAAAGAAGTCATATTGCTCGGAAAGGGCGACACTGTTGCGTGAGCCTTCCATTCTTGCACCGACGTTGCATACCTTCGCGATGCCGGAGGCGTTAAGGCTCTGAAGCAGTTCTGCGCGGTCCGCATCAAATTCGCGGCTGTCATAATGGGCATGTGTATCAAATATCATTTATTTCTCCAGACAAATCGCCGCATGCAGAACGCATCCGGCGTTGGTAGTTAGGGTGAGCGGCAAAGGAATTGCCGTGTTTTTACATTTGTGACAGAAGATCGAGATAGGTATCCCGTTTCCGGATCAGCCGTGTATTGCCATCCATACCGATAAGCACCTCTGCCGGGCGCAGGCGGGAGTTGTAATTAGAGGCCATGGAGTAACCGTAGGCGCCGGCATTTTTGACGCCGATGATATCGCCGTGTACGGTCACAGGCAGGCTTCTGTCCTTAGCCAGGATGTCTCCGCTCTCGCAGATATCTCCGACAACGGTGACGCATTCATTCTGAATCGCATCGTTAAATACCTCGATCTCATGATATGCATCATAGAGGACCGGGCGGATCAATACATTAAAGCCGATATCGGTTCCGACATAGTTTACGCCGCAGACCTCTTTCCTGCACTGTACCGTACCGAGAAGCTCGCAGCATTCCGCAACGAGATAACGGCCGGCTTCCGTATGAAAATGTACATCCTGATTTGGATAGGTTTTCAGAAAATCCGTAATGAGTTCCGTAAATTCCGAAGAAAACCGGGCAATGTCAAGGCGGGCTTCGCCTTCATAGGGGACGCCAAACCCACCGCCGAAATCAATGATGCGAAGCTCCGGGAATTCAGACGCGACAGAAAGCAGGCGCCGGCAGGCTTCGAAAAACACTTCTCCGGAGAGAAAAAGCGATCCGACGTGCTGGTTGATTCCAACGATGTGAAGATCATATTTGGCGGCGATCTCCTTTATTCTGGGGATATATTTGAACTCCGTACCGAATTTGCAGCTGCCTCCGGTCACGACCTTATCGTCATGACCGGTTCCGATGCCGGGGTTCAGGCGGACAGCAATTTCTCCGCCCGGATTCAACATACCGTAGCGCTCCATCTGGGAGATGGAATCCGCGCTCATCAGAATGCCGTGATCAATGGAAAACTGAATTTCCGCATCGGAAATGTTGTTGGTCACCATAAAGATCTCATCCGTTGAAAAACCGGCTGCCTCTTCGAGCAGAATTTCACCAGGAGACATGGCATCAGCATGAAATCCCTCCTCGCGGATAATTTTCAGAAGCTCCAGATTGGAGTTTGCCTTGACGCTGTAAAACGGCACATAGTTTGGAAGGGGAAGCAGGGATTTCATTTCCCTGCAGCGTTTTCTCAGAATGGCTTCATCATAAACATAAAGCGGAGAGCCGTATTCCTTAATAAGATCCTGAGCCTGTTCCTTTGTAAGTGTGATCTGTTCCGTCATATGGTCAGTTTTCCTTTCTTCGCTCTTTTTCTTTTTGCCGCAGCGCCCGGAAAAAATCCTTCATCATCTGGCTGCATACGTCCCCGAGTACGCCGGTGTCCGTTTCGACCTGATGATTGAAGCGGTCTTCATGCAGCATGTCGAGAATGGATCCCGCACATCCCGCCTTCGGGTTCATGCAGCCGATCACGACGCGGGGGATCCGGGCCTGTACGATCGCGCCTGCACACATCGGGCAGGGCTCAAGCGTTACATAAAGCGTACAGTCTTCAAGCCGCCAGTCGCCGCATTTTCTGCAGGCCTTGTTGATTGCGAGGATCTCCGCATGCGCGAGCACATTGCCGGCACGCGTACGCTTGTTGTATCCGCGGGCAATGATCTTTCCTTCCCGGACAATGACGCATCCGATCGGTACTTCCTCTATCGCAGCGGCTTTTTCGGCTTCTTTTATAGCTTGCCGCATGAATTTTTCATCGGGTGTTAATTTTTTCATACTATGATATAATACAATGAATGAAGGGCGCAGAGCCCCGACTATGATCCCTTATCATAGCACAAATAAAGGTCGTAATAAAGAAAAAAGGAAAAAATTTATGCGGCAGGAGGCGATGCGGGATGCCGGATATCATAGAGATAAAAGAACTTTCGGCGCCGGAGCTGGATATTTATGCACGGCTTTCCGAGCCGGAGCTGCGGCACTATTATGAGCCGGCAGCAGGGATATTTATTGCGGAAAGTCCGAAGGTGATCGAAAGGGCGCTTGCGGCGGGGTATGAGCCGGTATCCGCGCTGATCGAAAAAAGACAGCTGAATGAAACAGACAGCGGCACTACAGAGACCGGATTACTTCTGCAGCGCCTGAAAGATATTCCGGTCTTCACTGCGGAGACCGGGGTGCTGACAAAGCTCACCGGATTTCAGCTGACGAGGGGCATGCTCTGTGCCATGCGAAGAAAGGCCTTATCACCTGTCGAAATGCTCTGCCGGGATGCAAAGCGGATCACGATCCTGGAAAATGTTGTTAACCCGACAAATGTCGGGGCGATCTTCCGCAGCGCAGCGGCACTTGGCATGGATGCCGTGCTTCTGACGCGGGCATGCAGTGATCCGCTTTATCGCAGAGCGGCGCGGGTGAGTATGGGAACGGTATTTCAGATCCCGTGGACTTATCTTGATCAGGAGGTGGAGACGCGCTGGCCGGAACCGGCGATCTCCATGCTGCGGGAGCTTGGCTTTCGGACGGCAGCTATGGCACTTTCCGAAGAAGCGCTCGGGATAGATGATGAAAGGCTGAGCCATGCCGGTCGTCTTGCAATTGTGCTTGGCACAGAAGGAGAGGGGCTTATGCCCGGGACGATCGGAGCCTGTGATTATACGGTTCGCATCCCGATGTTTCACGGCGTGGATTCACTGAATGTAGCTGCAGCGAGCGCGGTGGCGTTCTGGGAGCTTTCCGGGCGCAGAAATGCCGCCTCATTTGATGCATGCATTTAAAAGCATATAAACTGACCGTATGAAGAACGGATAAATACAGAATATATATTTCAGGAAAGGGAAGATGGAAATGACAGTAGAAGAAAGAATTGAAGCGGCTTTTAGGCTGCGTGCCGAAGGCGGAAACTGCGCACAGGCGGTGGTATACGCACTGGAGGATAAGCTTTCGCCGGAAATTGACAAAACCGCACTTTATAAGATCATGGAAGGCTTTGGACTGGGTATGGGAAATATGCAGAATACCTGCGGAGCGCTTTCCGGCGCCGTTGCAGCGGCAGGACTTCTCAACAGCAATGGAGATCCGTCAAAATCGACCAAGGGCGCAACGTATAAGCTGACAAAGGAAATGATCCGCCGTTTTGAGGAAAAGAACAAGGCAATCATGTGCAAAGACTTAAAAGGTGTAGAAACAGGCACGATGCTTCGAAGCTGTCCCGGCTGCATCGAGGATGCGATCCGCATAGCCTGTGATGTTCTGGAGATCAGAGATTAAGCAGATCGGGCGATGCCGTGCAGCTGCTTCGCAGCGCTCCCTGCGGCGGGAACTCATTCCGGGAGCGCTGCCGGCGAACCGCTGTTCCAGACCTTCGCGATCATCTGTGAGATCTGCGGCTGGAGTGCGCCGATGGTATTGCGGAGCGGCCAGGCGAGAGCGTACTGAAAATACAGCGGCGGCGTAAGGGAAAGAATGAAAAAGTGCTGCCGGATATCGGGAGAAATCAGGATATCGGGAAGGAACGCGGCGCCTTTTCCGTCCTCCAGAAATTTAAGGGCGGTGAGGTGATTGTTTACATCATAGATTCTGCCCAGACTCAGATGGTTTTTGTTCAGGAAGCGGTCCACGCATTCGCGTGCACCGGTTCCTTTTTTCAGCAGAATAAACGGAATGGAACTGCATTCTTCCAGAGACGGTTCGTCCCCTGCGATCTTTCCCCTCAGATAAGCCTTTGGAATGACCAGAAGGAGCTGACCGGTTCCGAGCGGCAGCTGATGGATGAATGGGTCCTGCCGTGCCGGCATTGCCAGCAGCGCGAAGTCGGCAAGATTGTTTTGGAGATAGGCGATTCCGGAGAGGGAATCGGCACAAATGTACTGGAGGTCCATATCAGGAAACGACTGGTCCAAAGCCGGCGCGATAACGTCGGAAATGGCAGAGGAAAGCATGGAAGGAAATGCAATCCGAAGGGGTGCGCGAAGTCTTTTTGCGGCAATGTGCAGGCGCTCATAAGCGGTCTGCCGTATGGCAAGTATTTTTTCGGCGCCTTCGAGATAAATAAGCCCGGCAGCAGTGGGGATCATTTTCTGATTGCTTCGTTCAAACAGCTTCTGACCGATCTGCTGCTCCTCATTTTTCAGGCACTGGCTGATGGCGGAAGGGGAAACAAAAAACTGTCCGGCGGTTTTGGTGATAGATCCGGTCTGCGCGAGTGCCAGCATATATTCAAAATTCGTTACGTTCATATAAAGCGATCCTCTGTTTGCGCTGTTCGAGATAGTAATCGGCATACTGATGCAGATAATAGGGAGAACCCCAGCTGTTCATGACAAGATGCAGCAGATATTCCTCTTCTTCGGAAAGCGGATAACCGGGGCGCAGTCCGATCCCCTGATAGGCGATGAGCCTGGGACTGAGCGAATAGGCCGACAGTCCGTCCTCCGGATTAAAATATGAATCCGGGATCAGGGCGGCCCCGACATTGCTGAGCACCATCTCATAGAGCAGCGGAAGGATGCTGGACCGGAAAATAATATTTCTTTCCAGACCGGCACTCCGGTACAGTTCATCGGTGATTCCGGAATAGGAAGTCGTGGCTTCCGTACTGAGAATGGGCGTGTCTGAGAGATCTGCAAGCTCAATGACCGGATAAGGAGAATTCGGCGGGAGCGAACTGTAGTCATAAGCAAGCGGGTGTTCTTTGGGAATCAGCATCAGAAGCTCCTCGTCCATAAATTTCAAAAATTCCAGATCGGGAAGCGTTGGTTCCATGGCACCGAGCAGGGACATGGTGATCTGCCCCTGTGATAAAAGCTTTTTCAGTTCCGTATTGGTACCGGCTGTAAACCGAAGCTCGGTAAGCGGATACTGCTTGTGGAATTCCGGATACAATTTGGCAAATGCCTGCGCACCGCGGATAGGGCTTCCGCCAAGAATGATAAGCTGTTTCCCGGAGTGACCTGATGCGGCGCGGATTTTTTCCCGCATTGCGGATGCAACAGATAAGGCTTCCCTGCACCCGTCCAGATAGATCTGACCGGCTTCCGTAAAGATCAGGCGCCTTCCGGAGCGGATGACAAGCGCAACGCCAAGTGAAGCCTCCAGACGCGAAATCCATTTGGAAAGTGCAGGCTGTGAAATGGAGAGCATCCGGGCGGCATTTGTGATGGAACCGGAATCGGCGAGGGCTACCATATATTGCTGATCTTTTAAATACATACCCTATCCTTTGTACATGTTATTACTATAACTTTTGCTTAAAACTAACATGAAAACCATGTGTTTGTCAAGGAAATGTCACTCCTTTATACTATGAAATATAATAATCTTTGCTTAAAGGAGAGATGACTATGCATATGTATATCGTATTGGGACTGCTGGTATTTATGATCGTTATGTTTTTTACCGGAAAGGTTCCCTATGGAGTAACCACAATGACCTGCTGCGTCGTGCTTGCACTGACCGGAGTGTTTGACATTTCGACAGCATTTTCCGGACTTGCCAATCGTACGACAATTCTGATCGCGTCGATGTTCACGATCGCCTATGCGTTCGGAAAGACCAGTCTGATCAACCGCATCCGCGCGGCAATGGACAAGATCAAGGAAAAGAGCGGACTGGCATTTATCATATTCTTATTTCTCGTTACGATCGTGCTTGCACAGCTGATGGGAAGAACGGCGATCGTGTCGATCATTGCGCTATTCCTGGTTTCACTGGATGACGATGATGAGATCTGCGGATCAAGAATGGTATTTGTTGCGTTTTCAGTGCTTGCGGCATGGAGCCTGAAGCTCCCGGTAGGTCTTGGAGCAACGGCTTCCGCAACGGCAAACGCATATTACGAAGGTATCATTAATAATCCGGATCTGATGCTGATGCCGACGGACTTTTTCAAGGTTTCGGCGCTTCCGGCGATTGCTCTTACGATCTATGCATTGTTTGCATGGAAGCTGATTCCGAAGAACAGCCTGAATACGTCCAATGTCAAGGAAGTGAAGAAGGCTGAGGCGATTTCGAAAAGAGATGAAACGATTATCAATATTGTGTTTGTAGTTGTTTTACTCGGTTTTATTTTCGGATCAAAAATTGGCAATCTTATGTATGTCATTCCGGCAGCAGCCGTACTGGTGCTGATCTATACAAAGGCGCTGACCACGAAGGAAGCGGTTAATTCGCTTACCGGAGATATGGTGTGGATGATCGCCGGTGTTCTCGTTATGTCCGATGCAATCGGTAAATCCGGCGTAGGTGATCTGATCGGAAACAGCCTGCTCCAGATCCTGGGTTCTCATCCGTCCGGAACAGTCGTGCTCGTCGTATTCACCGTTGTAACGATCGTGATGACTACATTCATGTCAAATACGGGAACGGCGGCGGTTCTTACTCCGATCGCGGCATCGCTTTCAATGGTAGCAGGTATGGATCCGCGCGGTATCGTACTTGTCATCAATATTGCAGCGATCATGGCGATCGCATTCCCGAGCGGATCTGCAGAGTGCGCGCTGGCATTTGCGATCGGTCAGCATTCTCCGGGAAAGCTTTTGAAGTATACCATTCCTTATCTGCTGATTGCTGTCGTTACCTTAACTATATCGGCAAGTATCTTCTTCCCGGTATATCCGAATTGATGTTTGGAGGAAAATAACATGAAATCATATTTACAGGAACCTGTGGCAAAGAAGCTTCCGGATGCATCGGAGGCGTCTATCGACCGCAGACATTATTACAGACAGTTTCTCCACGGTTATTATCAGTTTGACTGCGTTGTGGAGAAGGGTGTAACGAGATCGACGAAATTCTATATTCCGGAGGGCTCCGTGTATAACCAGCCGACGATTTTCATCGGCGTGCCGGGCGGGAATAACACCTGGGAGTTCATGGTTAACAGCGGATGGAAAGCGCTTTCGGATCAGTATGGTCTTTATCTTGTGCTGATGGAAGCAGCAGACGAGACCGGATGGAAGGGCGATGCGGCGGATCTCGCATATCTGAATGCGCTGAACAATGACATTTCTCTTCGCCCGATGTTCTGCTCATTCCAGCCGAATTTCTACGCGGCAGCCTACGGTGACGCGGCGGATGTGATCGGTGTGCAGAGCCGGCGCAATCCGAGAGCTTATGCGGCTGCAGCGCTGATCGGGACAAATGGTATGAGCGCGGAAGAGGCAACGGTTCTTAAGGAAACGGAAACAAAGGTGCCGGGCGTCTCTCTGGCAGAGGTCCAGTGTCCTGTATGGCTCAGCTTTGCGGAGCACACGGAAGCTGTGGATCGTGAGATCGAATACTATAAAACTGCAGATCACAGCAGCAGTGAGACCATATGCAAGGGCACAAAAACAGTTTGGCTTCCTGCGGAGGGCGGTGATGCGGATGAATACTGGTGCGCAAAAGTCGTGACGGATACGATTCCTTACGAGAAATGTCTGAACAAAAATTATGGAGAACAGATTCTTACCGAGCTGTTTGACGGGATTTACCGCTATCCGGGAAATAATAACGGCGCTCTGCGTAAGGCAGGCAATATTTTCGAACGCGGTTTTGAGCGGTATTCGGCAGATGTCTGGGGCGGATATTATGCGGACAAGCGGGATACCTACCGCAGAGAGTGGTATGTTTATCAGCCGCAGAAAACAGTTTCCGAGAATAATGTTCCGGCGGTATTTGTATTCCACGGGGCAGGCGGAAGCGGCGATGAAATTGCGGACAGAATTGGATGGAGCTATGTTGCGGATAAATACGGTCTGATCATTATCATGCCGACTGCTTCGGAGCCGAATGAGGTCCGTAATATCAGCGATATCAGTACGAACAACATTTTCCGTCCGATGTGGAATACCGGCTATCCGCAGCCGGAGCGTCCCGAAGATATGCGTTTTATCGATTATCTGCATCAGTGGCTGATCGAAAATTATCCGGTAGATCCAAGCCGTATCTATGCGAGCGGCCAGTCCTCGGGAGGCATGATGAGCTGGGCATGTGCAGCATATCGTCCGGATCTGTTTGCGGCGTCTGCTCCGTTCTCAGCAAGAGATATCGATATAGAGGCAAAGGAGCGCGGAGAGGCAGAAAAGCCTCCGGTAAAAGGATCGCCGGTGCCGATCATTGCCAATCTGGGAACCTGCGACGCGGCATTTAAGGGCGGCTTCTCCCAGGCGGAAGAGCTGATCAATCTGTGGTGCGATCATTATGCTTTGACGAAAAAATGGGAGGACTACAGCTATACGGATGGCGGAAAGAACTGCAGCCGTAAGGAAGGAAAGCTTGCGCACTATATTTTTGAAACAAAAGCCGGCGTGCCGCTTCTGTATCTGACGGAAACGGATACGAAGGCGCATGCGACCTGGCCGTCAGAGTGCGAGTTTGTCTGGACGGAGTTTTTAAGTCATTTTGCCAAGGATCCCGAAACAAAGCAGCTTTTCTATAATGGGAAAGCATGTGAATAAAGCACGGAAAGCGGATATTGCTTTCCAGGTCAGAAGATCAAACAGCGGTCTGCCGGAAATTTGCCGGAGGACCGCTGTTTTTGCGGGAATGAAAAAATGTTCCCGGTGCTGTGCGGACCGTGAAAAGTGTGGTATACTAAAACAGTATAATCACACCGCCCTAAGCGGAATAACAACCGGGAGAAGCGGACAAAGAGAAGGAGGGTTTCCATGAACAACGAAGTATTGGAATTTGCGAAAGCAGAGGCGAAGAAGCTGATCGACGCGCCGACCAGCTGCGCGGAAGTTAAGGATGCGGCAAGCGCATGGCTTGCGGCAGTCGGAACGGATCAGGAGGCAGCGGAGACGAAAAAGTTTGTCGCAGAGCTTGAAGAGGATATCATTCCGATCGACGGACTGATCGCATTTGCGGAGTCTGAGACCGGCGCAAAGGTGTTTGGGGATAAGGCACCGGAAGTTGCCGGGCACGGCAGAAAGATCAAGGCGGAAGGCGCAAAGTACTGTGACTGCCCGGCGTGCGCAGCCTGCGAGGCGATTCTTGCAAAGAAGGCTGAGCTGCTCGCTTAAGCATAACAATTTAAGCACAACAATCCAGTCATAAGACATCAGAATCATCTCTGTAATATTCAGAGAATCAAAACAGCCGTCGCTTTCAAAGCGGCGGCTGCAGTGATTCAGAGCTGTTTAAAATTTATGCCACAACAACATTGACTGCCTGCATGCCCTTCGCGCTCTGCGCAAGATCATAGCTGACGTTCTGTCCTTCGAGCAGGGACTTAAAGCCGTCCTGCGCGATGCCGGAGAAATGTACGAATACATCCTTGCCGTCCGTTGTGTTTGTGATAAAGCCGAAGCCCTTCTGCTCATTAAACCATTTTACTGTACCATTCATCATGAATGTACCTCCTTGAATTTTGCCGTATCGGCGTATTTTTATATATTTTGTCCGTTAAACCAAAAAATCACATATTTTTGTAAGTTCTAGAGAAAAATCTAAGACTTACAAAAATATGTGAATCCGAAATCAACATCTAAAATATTATGTTCCAAGTATAGCATGCCCAAATAGATAAATCAAGTGGAAAAATCAGAGGGAAGATGTTATAATTTTCCCAAACGGGCGATTTCCCCGAAAGTGAAAAGGAGGAGCAGGATGAAGCGAATCGGAATGCTGACAAGCGGCGGCGACTGCCAGGCGCTCAATGCGACAATGAGAGGTATTGCAAAGGGCCTGTACACGATCTATGGAGACGAGGTTGAGATCATCGGCTTCGAGGACGGCTACCGGGGAATGATCTATGCGGATTACCGCATTATGCAGCCGTCAGATTTTTCGGGAATTCTGACGGTCGGCGGAACGATGCTTGGCACAAGCAGAACACCCTTTAAATATCTGGACGAGCCGGATGAAAACGGGCTTGATAAGGTGGCATCCATGGTGCATACCTACAGGAAGCTGAAGCTCGATGCGCTCTGCGTGCTCGGAGGAAACGGTTCCCTGAAGACGGCAAACCGTCTTTCGCAGGAGGGTCTTAACGTGATCGGGCTCCCGAAGACGATCGACAATGATACCTGGGGCACTGACATGACCTTTGGCTTCCAGTCGGCGGTCGATATCGCATCAAAGGCAATCGATGATATTCATACGACGGCGGCTTCTCACGGGCGCGTGTTTATCGTTGAGGTGATGGGGCACAAGGTGGGATGGCTTACACTCTATGCGGGCATTGCGGGCGGCGCGGACATCATCCTGATTCCTGAGATCCCGTACGACATCGATAAGGTGACAAAGGCGATCGAAGCCCGCAACAAGGCAGGCAAGCGATTTTCCATTCTTGCTGTTGCAGAGGGTGCGATCTCGAAGGAGAATGCCGCGCTCGGGAAAAAAGAGCTTAAGAAAAAGAAAGAAAAAGGTCTTGTCTATCCGTCTGTTGCATATGAGATCGCAGCAGAGATCAGCGAGAAGCTTGGTTCAGAGGTGCGCGTGACCGTTCCTGGACACACGCAGCGCGGCGGAGAGCCCTGTCCTTATGACAGAGTGCTTTCCACGAGGCTCGGGGCAGAAGCGGCACGTCTGATCGAAAAAGGCGTGTTCGGTGTGCTCGTTTCAGTCAAGAATCAGGAAATCAGCAAGACCCCGCTCGAGGAGATTGCGGGCAAACTTAAATATGTGGACCCGAAAGCAGATATCATCAGGGAAGCAAAGCTCGTGGGAATCTGCTTCGGCGATTAAAATATTTTGTTAATGGAAGTGTAGAGGATGTCATATCAGGCGCTGTACCGCAGATGGCGTCCTCTTACGTTTGATGACGTAAGAGGTCAGGATGCCATCGTGACAACATTAAAAAATCAGATAAAATCCGGACGGATCGGACATGCCTATCTTTTTTGCGGAACGAGAGGCACGGGAAAAACTTCCATTGCGAAGATTTTTGCGCGTGCCGTAAACTGTGCGCATGCGGCGGAGCATGACGGCAGTCCGTGTAATACCTGCGCGGTCTGCAGCTCCATTTTAAGCGGAGGCTCGCTGAATGTATTCGAGATCGACGCCGCATCCAACAACGGCGTCGACAATATCCGGGATATCAGGGAGCAGGTGGAATATCCGCCGACCGACGGAAGGTATAAGGTATATATTATCGATGAGGTTCACATGCTGTCGACAGGTGCGTTTAATGCGCTCCTGAAAACGCTTGAAGAGCCTCCTTCTTATGTGATTTTTATATTGGCGACGACGGATCCGCAGAAGATTCCGCAGACGATCCTCAGCAGATGTCAGAGATATGATTTCCGCAGAATCAGCACGGAAACGATTGCAGGGCGCATTCATGAACTGATGGAAGCGGATGGTCTCGATATCGAGGAACGCGCCGTGCGCTATGTAGCGCGGGCAGCGGACGGCTCTATGAGAGATGCCCTGAGCCTTCTGGATCAGTGTCTCGCATTTCATTTCGGGCAGCGCCTTACCTATGAAAATGTGCTGGATGTGCTGGGCGCGGTGGATACAGGCGTATTTTCCGATCTGTACCGTGCGATCTGCGGCAGGGATGTGGAAAAAACGCTTTCCATCACAAATGATCTGATCAATTCCGGCAGGGAGATCGGACAGTTCGTCAATGATTTTATCTGGTATATGAGGAACATCCTGCTTGCGGGAAGCGTAAGCGGCGGTGATATTCTGGATATTTCCAGGGAAAATGAAGAGAGGCTTCGCGAGGATGCGGCTGCAGCGGACAAAACGACGCTTCTGCGCATGATGTCCGTCATGTCCGAGCTCTCAAACCGTATGCGCTTTGCGGCGCAGAAACGCGTGCTTCTGGAAGTGGAGCTGATCCGGCTGTGTACGGCAGGCTATGCTGCGGGAGCTTTGTCCGGCAGCATAGCCGGAGCGGGCAGTACGACGGTACAGATGGTTTCAAGACCTGCCGCAGCACAGGAAAAACCCCGGCAGCAGGTTCGGAACGGCAGCGGAATAACGCCTCCAGCGCCTCCGGCGGCGCCGCAGAATCCGGTGGAGCGGCAGGAGGACAGCATACAGGCGGATCCCGCGCAGACAGATGCTGAAAGGCCGGATGCCGTACATGAGGATGCCGTGCAGCCGGCTTCGCAAATGGGCGCGGACGGCACAGATGTATACCGGCTCGTGCAGGATAACTGGGACTCTTTGTGCAGAGAGCTCTCTCCGGCCAACAAAGCTGTATTCTCGGGAACGATCTTAAAACAGGAACAGCCCGGTGCGGTGACGGTTGTCTTTAAAAATGCGATGAACTATAAGATTGCCGCAATGAACCGCGAGGAAAACGGCCTTAAGCGGCTTGCAGAGCTCGTAAGGGAACGCCTTGGCATAGCGGTTTCATTTCTTGCAAGGCAGGCAAAGCCGGGCGAGCTTGATACCGGTATTCCCCGGGTGACGGAGGAAGATCTTTTGAAGATTCATTTCCCGGTGGACTTTGAGTAAACGCCTGTTTTGCGGAAAAGAAGCGGGTAGTTGACAGC
This sequence comes from Eubacteriales bacterium, assembly GCA_030524135.1. Lineage (GTDB taxonomy): Bacteria > Bacillota > Clostridia > Lachnospirales > Lachnospiraceae > Avilachnospira. The sequence continues at coordinate 4,343 of JAUNHA010000006.1, read as the reverse complement.
AAATGTTATAATAAATAGAATGATGTTTAAAGCTTAAAAAGGATTGGTGACACATGGCAAAGAGAGGCGGATTTCCCGGCGGCATGATGCCGGGCAATATGAATAATCTGATGAAGCAGGCACAGCGTATGCAGCGCCAGATGGAAGAGCAGCAGAAGGAGCTTGAGGAAAAGACGTTTACGGCCACTGCAGGCGGCGGAGCAGTCAGCGTTTCCATGAGCGGAAAGAAGGAAGTGACGGCGGTGAAGATCGATCCGGACGCCTGTGATCCGGATGATGTAGAGACGCTTGAAGATATGGTCCTTACAGCGGTAAATGATGCGCTGCATCAGGTTGAGGAAGCAAATTCCTCCGTGATGGGCAAGCTGACAGGCGGACTGGGAGGCCTTGGCTTCTAATGGATTACTACGGCAGCCATATCAGCAAGCTGATAGAAGCGCTGCAGGGACTTCCGGGCGTGGGGGCAAAAAGTGCCCAGAGGCTTGCATTTCATATTATAAATATGCCGAAGGAGCAGGTGAGGGGACTTGCCGAAGCGCTGCTTTCCGCAAGGGAGAATGTACATTACTGCAAAGAGTGTTTTACGCTCACGGATGACGAGCTCTGCCCGATCTGCAGAAGTAAAACCCGGAATCACAGGCAGATCATGGTCGTGGAAAATTCAAGAGATCTTGCTGCGTACGAAAAGACGGGTCGCTACGAGGGCGTCTATCATGTGCTTCACGGTGCCATTTCCCCGATGCTTGGGATCGGTCCTGCAGATATCAGGCTGAAAGAGTTGATGCAGCGGCTGCAGGGAGATGTCGAAGAAGTCATTATCGCGACGAACTCTTCCCTGGAGGGCGAGACGACGGCGATGTATATCTCCAAGCTCGTGAAACCGATCGGCATCCGGGTGACGCGCATCGCGTCGGGCGTTCCGGTGGGCGGCGACATTGAAAACATAGACGAAGTGACGTTGGAGCGTGCTCTGATGGGCAGAGTTGAGCTTTAAAGAGGAATGATATTATGGATAAGTACGAGTTCAATATCAAGGTCGAGCAGATCAAAAAAATGACCGGAGAGGGAGATTATGCTACGGCGATGAAGATCGCCGACGGCATCGACTGGAGCCGTGTCCGCAATGCGAATCTGCTCAGCATGATCGCCGGCGTATATGAAAAGAACGGGGAGTATCAGGAGGCAAAGGATATTCTTCTGCTGGCGTTTGAACGCGCGCCTGTCGGAAAGAGACTTTTGTATAAGCTTGCGGAGCTTTCCGTGAAATCCGGCGATATTGAAGAGGCGGAGGATTTTTATCGTGAATTTACGGATCTTGCGCCGGACGACAGCAGAGCCTGTCTTCTGGAGTATCTGATTCTGAAAGCGAAAAATGCGCCGGTTACCCAGCTGATCCATTCGCTTGAGCAGTTTACGGCACAGGAGCTTGATGAAAAATGGCTGTATGAGCTGGCAGAGCTCTATGCCAGAGCGGGAATGGGCGCGGAGTGTGTCAGAACCTGCGATAAGATCACGCTGATGTTCGGGCTTGGAAAATACAGCGAAAAGGCACTTCGCCTGAAGCAGAATTTCACGGGTCTTTCTGATTACCAGATGGACCTTGTGGAAAACCGTGAAAAATATGAGGGGAATTTAAGACGCGTGGAGGAACAGTCCGCGCGTTCGGAGGAACTCTATAACAGCAGATATCAGGATGGCAGAGGTGCGGAGGCAGCTCCCGGTTATGCGGCGGAAGATCCGGATGTACTTGCCAATACCCGCTATGCAAATGAGGATGAGGCATTTGAAGCCTATCTGCGTGCGCACAACATGGACGGAGCGGAGTCTGCACCAAAGGAGCTTCCGGCGGATCCGCATCTTTCACAGCATCAGGCCGAAGCTGCACAGTCTGCGGAAACGACGGTCAGCTATGATGATACCTATGTAAATGAAGGATTTACCGACGATCTGTCAAAAGAGGTTGAAAAGCTGGAGGCAGAGGCTGCGGCAAAGGAGCAGCAGGATGGAGACGCACAGGAAACTGAGGCGGCATTTGATAAGACACAGGTTCTGGATGATGCAATCAAGGAAAAACTGCGGAAGGTAGTGATCAAAACCGGGCAGGCCGGCGAAGCAGCGCGCGCGGTAAACGTGGATGTGAATCTGGCGAAGGCCGGTGCGGCTGCGCAGGCGGCTAAGATCGCGGGAACGGTAGGCGCGAGAGCAGCATCTGTCGCGGCAACAGCAGCTGGTGCAGCGGGTGAAACAGTCAAAACAGCGGTTTCAGGTGAAGCACCTGTAAAAGAAGCGGAGCCGGTGCGGAGACCCGAGCCGCCCCGTCCGCAGGCGCGGGTAGGATTTACGCATACGGAAGAAAAGCAGCGTGAGGCTGAAGCAGATAAAAATGCGAAGGGGAGCACTGCGGAAAAACCGGCAGACGGAGTGACGGCGGCGCAAAAAACACAGGGCGCGGGCGGGAACCGGTCCGGAATGGACAAAAATGCAGCGATCGTTGCCGAGCATGGTCCGTTTCATATGATTATTGAAGCGGAGAGCGCGGCGGAAGGACTCGAGATCGCGATCGATGAGCTCAAATATATTCATAATGAGTACGGCATTACAAATGCGGCGGCAAAAACGAGCGCCGAAAAGCTGAATGAGCGGGGACTCTCCGGAGCGGCGCTTGCAAAGCTTTCCGGTAAAGACTTTATTGTTGAGCATGCCGGCGGGCTTTCGGAAGAAATCGCAAAGCAGATCTGCACTCTGATCAGAACGGATCAGAGCGGCATGATCGTTGTGCTCGTGGATACGCCTGACGGTCTTGACAGTCTTGAAGATAAGTGCCCGGAACTGTTTGATCTCTGCGACCTTGTATCTGATGAATACGAAGAGGATGCAGCGGACGAGGAGGAAGAAGCACGCACGGGAAATATTCAGGCGCAGAAGGTGCGGATCGGCGGACAGAAAGAAAACCCGGCGGAGGAAACATACGATGACGAACCGTATGTTGATGATGCGGATGAAGCGTATGACGATGACGCGGATGATGTGCGCGGGGCGGAGAGACCTGCTGTAAAAGCGGTATCCGTTCAGGGAACAAAGAAAGAGAAGGGCGCTCCAGGTGCGGGACAGACGATTATGCCGGACATTGCGGAAGGCGAAGAGATGGAGATCGATGACTTTGCACAGTACTGCTGTCAGTACGCTGCGTCGATCGACTGCAGCGTAACCGGAAAGAGCATGCTTGCTTTATATGAAAGAATTGAGCTTATGGAGGAGGACAATATCCCGCTGACCCGGGAAAATGCCGAAGATCTGATCGAAGAAGCCGCGGATCGCGCGGAAAAGCCGCCGATCGGAAAACGCCTTAAGGGAATGTTCAATTCGAAATATGATAAAAATGGACTTTTGATTCTCAGAGAAGAGGACTTTATTCATTGAATAATCTGACAAATCTGATACAACAGCATCAAAACAGCATTCTGATCGCCGTCATAGTTTTTTTGACGGCGATTACGCTTTATGGGCACTACAGAGGGTTTATCAAGATGGCGGTGTCTTTCGGATCGGTCATCATTTCCGCTTATCTGGTAAAATGGATTCTTCCGTTTGTAACAGAGGCGGCGATAAAGAGCGGCCTTCTGCAGAAGCAGGCTGACCGGATTTCGGGAAATCTGTTCCGTTCCGGCGCACCGTCGGATTATTCCGTGCTTTACGGCGTGCTTGGTCTTGACCGGCTGGCGGAAGCGACAGGAGAATATCTGGCGGGCATCATCATAAATGTTATCTGCTTTGTCGTGCTTTTCATAATGATCAATATCCTGTTTAAGGTTGGCGCGCATTTTCTGAATGCACTGATGGGACTTCCCATTCTTCATGGCACGAACCAGCTCCTCGGGGCTGCACTTGGATTCGCAGAGGGCGTATTTTATCTGTGGATCTTTATGCTTGCGATTTCATTTACGCCTGCTTCAGAGTTTTCTTCTGCGGTGATGGAACAGATCGCGGGCAGTCCGTTTCTGCTCTGGGTCTATCAGAATAATTTCCTCCTGCATCTGCTCGCCGGTTTTCTGGGACTTGCATAAAGCGGGAAAGCAGATCTGCGGGTTATAGCTACTATATCTAGAGTCGGAAAAAGTCATATTTTGTGGTTTAAAAACGGATCAAAAAAAAGGTAAAAATTTTGTAAAAAAACGCTTGACGGAGGTCGGAAACGGTGTTAGAATACGCATCACCGTGTCCGGTGAGGAACATCAAAACGGCACGGCGAAAAAAGAAATAAAAAAACCGATTGACAAGCACCGGAAGATGTGATAAAGTAATCGGGCTGTCGCGAGAGCGGCAGGAAAGAAAGAAGCACCTTG
>JAUNHA010000050.1 GCA_030524135.1 Eubacteriales bacterium | reverse complement strand
TTGTTTACGAAGTTGAATGCCCACCATGCGCAGTCAGGGTCAAATGCCTTTCTGTTTCCAGTCGACCATTCTTCCGGTATCTCTGTTGTTCCGCTGTAGATCGGAACTCTGACGGTCGTATCCGGTGAATCCGCACCGTACCAGAGCACGCCGCCGATTTCGTCCGGCAGCCAGCTTCTGCTCTGCGATACAAAGCTGTAAGAACAGCGGTCCACTGCGATCGCACGCTCCCAGCCGTGTCCGCTTTCTACCGCATAATCCGGCTTCTGATCGCTGTTTACGGACCAGCGGTTCGGATCATGGAACGGACCTGCCGCAAGGCCTGCTGTCAGATCAAATTCCGTGCCCTCATAGTGATCGGAATAGATGGTATCAATGTCACGCACGGTCAGAGGCTCATCCGGCTTTACGGAGAACGGATACTGCTCCGTCTTGTCATAAAGCGGGAATTCCTGCGACGGAGCGATCAGGCTGAACACTCTCCATTCACGGCGGCTGCTTCCGAACGGACCCGAATACGGTGTCGGATCAAAGATCTTTGTGAAATTGAATTCCTCAGCCTCTGTCCACCAGCCGTTTTCCTTCGGCATTTCCGTAATGTCCGTAGACCACATATAATTCTCGGTATCATTGAAATCGATCACACCGATACGGGAACGGTTCGCACCCACGAATACTTCATCGTCCGCAAGGCGTCTTGCTGCCCAGTGCGCGCCCGGTTTTCCGCTGTCCGGCTGCCACAGAAGACCGCCGCCCACGATCTCAAAGATCCAGCACTCATCTCCGTCGCCCACGATCAGGCACTCTCCGCCGTCACAGTAACCATACTGCTCTGCCAGCGCGCCCATGATCTGTACAACCTCTCTGGCGCTTGCACCTCTCTGCAGACCCAGCATCTCGAGATTTGCAATGACAAACAGTCCCTGCGGATTGCTCACTTCATCTCTTCCGCCCCAGGTATGCTCTCCGATCATGACCTGCTTGTCATTCATGAACGGATATCCGACGTTGAAATACGTGAATGTCTCTTCCACCTGCGGGATCTCTCCCACTTTCTCGGACTCCTTCTTGGTGTCAAAACACGGATCCCGATAGATATCCACCATTTCTCCCGCTGCATGCTTTCCGCCCTCTACGATCTGAATGCGGTGATCATACCAGCCGTCACAGGTGTGCGACACCATAACAGAGCCGTCTGCCGTCGCATCTTTACCGATGCCGAGAGACGTACAGGCGAACGCCGGAGCCACCATCGCCAGCGAAACCGCCGCAGCCGTTGATACCAGAGCAACCTTCTTTACCTTACGCATAACTCCTCCTTAACATTACTCCCCTTTTTGCTACTAAAAAAAGAGACACCCCTGTCTCCTTTCTGCCTAAACCCCATGCTTTTACATACGATCCTCCCCTGGACATTTTTTGAATGAGGTTTTTCATCAATTACATTCTCATTCATATCCTGATGCCATTGTAACACAATGGCATCTTTTCGGATATGCATGCAATTCACAATTTCTTCACAATTTATTGTGTATTATTCACAATATATGTTCTTGCGGCAAACTCGTTTTATTAAAATAGCACAATATTTCAGGGCGGAATTATTTTTCAAGGCTTATCCTTCAAGCCCGCGGCACTTTTTTAACCGCTTACAGCCCGCTGCTTTTATTCTGTTTCTCCGGACAGCACCTCACCGGTCACATCCCGGTAAGCATTTTCCTCCGGCACCTCTTTCAGCACGATCAATGCGCCGGAACGGATGTCCTCTTCCGGAATTTCCGATACGCTGTCAATGAAGAATACCCTTGTCCCCTCTGCTTTTTTATTTTTATCAAAGGTCTTGAAGAAGGTATCCTTGTAGAAATCCGACATTCCGTAGCTGTTTTCAAGGATATAAATATCCTTTCCGAAAATGCCGTCCCCGTACTTCTCCCAGGTTTCCTCCGCAAGCGAATTCATGCGCAGCTGATTCGGCCAGAAATACAGCTTCGGATAATACTGCCGGTAAAACACATTCGTGCAGACGGAAAGCCCCGTATAAAGGAAAAATAAAAGCGCCGGCAGCACTGCTGCCATCCTTTTTCCCTTCACCGCGTCCGTGACACGCCCGATCAGGTATGCACAAAAGAGCAGCGCAGCCGCATAGGAGACGTAGATCCAGCGCATCTCCACCCGGATCGTGACTGACGAGCATCCGATACAAAGCGCGATAAAGCCTAAAAACAGAACGATGTCCTGCAGCTCCCAAAAGCCCGCTCTCCGCTTTTCTCTGTCTTTTCCTGCCAGCCGGATCAGAAGCAAAACACCATAAGCGGCGCAGATCACAAGAAGCGGAAGCAGACTCAGTTTGACCAGGAGCTTAATATTCTCAGGCGTTTCGCTCCAGGGAAGTCCGCACAGATGCTCGGGTCCCGCATTTACGCCAAAAATGTACAGCACCTGGCTGACTGCATAGGACAGGGCCTCTGAAAGGCTGAAAGTATCCGTTACCTCCGTACCTCCGGTACCCGCCGGAATCGCCGAGCCGATGCAGAGCCTGCGGATGAGAAAGATCAGGATGAATACAAGCGCGGGCGCTATCAGGAATCCGTATTTTTCCCGCAGGAAGGCCGTACGGTATGCCCGCCTTTCCCGCATGCAGCGGAACAGAAACGCAAGATAAAAAAGCGGAAGAAGCGCAAGATAACGCTCATGCGTAAACACAAGCAGAAAATACAAAAGCAGCGCCAGCGCAAAGCGCCAGTCTCCGCAGGGCAGCATCCGGATGGAAAGAGAGGTCTTTTTTCCTCGCGAACGCGCCCGCTCTCCCTCTGCGATCAGCTCCGCCCGCGTCCTTTCATGCGGAGCGTTCAGATAGCGGTACAGAAGATACAGAACCCACAGCGCCATCACAAGCGCCATGGTCTCCATCAGGCCGAGCGCCTGTCCGATCTGATAATAGGCAAAACGGGACACGAGATAGCAGATACCGCTCAAAAAGCCGAGTATCTGTCCGGGAAATCCGGCAGGTCCAAGCTTCTTTGCCATATAGTACAGAGAGTATGCCGCGATCAGATTGCAGATGATATTAAACGGTACAAACCAGCTGATGTGGTTTCCCACGATCGCCATCTGCAGATAGGTCGCAAGCCAGTATACCGGACGAAAGCGCGTCGAAGTACCGATCGGAAACGCAAACTCCAGAAGGCTTTGCTCCCCGTAACAGGACCACATATAGAGATCATCCATATAGAGTCCCTTAATGACAATGTCCCTGTTCACATAAAAGGCAAATACCGCGAGCAGTATCCAGCATACGGCATCTGCCGCAAGCCTTTTTTTCTTATTTTCAGCCGGCATTTTCTCTCCTCCTTCAATCTGCAAACCCGAGCTTCTGCAGCGCCGCTTTTGCAGCATTTTCCTGCTGCGGCGTCTTCGGTTCTTCCCAGTTCTGCTTCACGCGTTCCTTATCGATCCTTGCAGCAAAATAACGTTCAGCATCTTCCCCGGTTTTGGAAGCTCCTGTTTCAAAAGCTCCTGTTTCCGGAAAAATATGCGTCTCTTCGCTTTCAAAAAGTGCCTTTGCATCCGCTTCATACATAATTTCCGCAAATGTTCCGTCCTCCGCAAGATCATAGAGAAGCTCCGCCGCCCGTTCATTTCCCGCAAGCGAAAGCCATTCCCTGTCCGCATAAATATAATCCACATCCGCAAACGCCAGATATTCCTTAAAGATGTTCAGCTTTTTTACAAGATAGACATTTCCGCCGCTTCCCGTGATATCCGTGTAGCTTTCCGCAACACAGCGCAGATCATAGCACTCCGGTTCATCCGCAAACGCGATCACATGATTTTCGCGGCCCCTGCCCGTTTCGGACAGCATTCTCCACAACGCATAATCGCCCTCTTCTATGTGCCGTTCCCTGGTACTCCTGTCCTGCTGAAAGCCTGTTGGGGTAAATCCTACTGCACCCGCCCATCCCGTAAATGCCGTAATATACAGCATGGAGGCGGCGAGCAGGGTAAGGAGGGACGGCGATACGGCCAGCGTCTTTTCCACGACAGGTCCGGACATGGAAAGCGCATAGAATACAGCGGTTCCGCACACCGCGGTAAGCGCATACCACAGCATATAATAGTTCCCGTCCACCTGATATAAAAGCGCAAGACTGACAAGAGAAACCGCCGTCACAAAAACGAGCATAAGCAAAAGATAATGAAATACCGTAAGCGCTGCCTCTGCCTTCAGATTTCCCATCGCACGCCTTCCGAAGCGGAGAATCAAAAACAGCAGCAGGACAAACGCGATCCCGCCCCAGGCCATGCGGACATGCTCCATATCCGTACCGGCAGGACAGAACAAAAATCCAAAAAGCCGCTCAAAGAACTGCCGCAGAATCTCGGAAAATGTCATCCCCATCTCTGTTCCGGGCGCTGCCTGCGCGGCAAACGGATACCTGATCGAAAAACCAAGCGAGGTAAAGATCCCGGAAAAAACAGATGTGACGGGAAGTCCTGTCAGCAAAAAAGTCCGGAGCCAGCATAGCCCGGTGAATGCTGCGGCGAGCAGCGGCAGCCTGAGTGCAGAGCGCGTCATGCAGGGAAGAAATGCTCTGTTTTCTTTCTTCCCCTTCCAGAGCAAAACCAAAAGTGTGCAAAGCCCAAGGACGGAAGAAAAAAGCATCGCAGTCGGCTTCAGCGCATAGCTTATGAGAAGCGCTGCAATTCCGCCTGCAGAAAGCCCTGCCCGTCGTGCCGCAGCATGCGCCTCTTCCCCGGATGCTGTACAGATAAATACAACTGCCTCATACAGAAAGAACAGCTGAAAAAAAAGTGTCAGAAGATCCGATTTTGCAGTCAGCGCCATATTGGTCACGCCCGGCATAAGCGCACAGAAAAATGCTGCAGCCGCTCCCGCCTCACGCTTTCCGGTAACCCGTGCCGCAAGCATTCCGCAGAGACAGAAAATTCCGAAAAGCACCCAGATATTAAAGCAAAGCACATAGGCATAGCTTTTCGAAACGCTCACATAAACAGAAAAAAGGCTAAGGGGAAGCGTGATGAGCTCAAAGCCCTTTGAATAGGTGTAGACTGTATTGACCAGTCCGAAATTTTCAAAAAAACCGGCTAGCCCCTTGCCGCCGAGCAGCACATAGGGGGACCGCAGCCCATAGCGCAGGGAATCATAATCCGCCGCGATCTCAATGCGGTTTAACTGAATCAGAAGCACGATGAGAATCACTGCAGGAAGGCAGCGCCCGCCCCGTTTTCCATGCTCCGCTCCGTCTCCCTGAAGCAGATCCGGAAAAAGCATTACAAGCCCGCACCAAAGCCCGTCATACGGTTTTCGGAATGCCCGGAGCGAACCCGTCCGCACCATCTCCCACAGACCGCACAGGACATAGCAGTAAGCCCCCGCAAGCACAAACGGAAAGAAGCTCCCGTGCAGCAGCAGAAATGCAGCAAAAATAAGCCCCCACGTAATGAGGAGCCTTTTTGTGTTTTTCAGAAAAGCCGCCGGTGCCAGAAACAGAACCAGCATCAGCAAAAGCTCATACTGCATTCTGAGATTCGGCTCCCAGGTTAAAAGATCCAGTAATTGTTTCATATCTGTTCCAAGACCGCTCTCATATCTGCTCTGATCTCTTATGCGTTTTCATAGGGACGGGAGGCCTGCCTGTAAAACCACATCAAAACCCTGGCCACCGGAAGCGGCCACATGCGGGAAAACATCATAAGCTCCTCCCGCTCCCGGTTGTGATTCTCGATATTTTTCATCGTAGCCGCGCCCGCATGGACGCGGTAATCCATAAGCTCCCGCTCTTCACAGACAAAACGTCCCTGTTCTCCCGAAAGCCGCCAGAGCGTATCCCAGTCGATCACAAAATCATAGTTGTTCCGAAACAGCGGAAGCCCCGTTTTTTCCGGCACATACGTACAGGTCGGACAGCCAATGGAGTTCCCAAAGCGCAGACAGAGACGCTTGATAAAACGCCTGTCGGCGAAAATTCTCAGACGAAGCGGCAGCCGCAGAATCCGTTTGATCCGCTCGGCACTTCCCTCCGTCTCCTCTCCCAGCGCGTCGATCGTCCGGTAGCGCGTGCAGAACAGGCTCATGTCCGGCCACCGTTCTGCCGCTTCCAGCAAGGCGCCGGTATAGTCAGGATGATAACGGTCATCCTGATGCGCAACCGTCACAAGCTTTGCCCCGCGTTCCCTGACAGCCGTTTCCACGGCAAAATTCCAGTCCGAAAGCAGAGAGCTTTCCCCTTCCCGCACAAACAGCGGAAGACCATAATCCTCGCAAAGCTCCTTTATAAAGCGGTTCGGTGTCGAGGTACAGACGATGATATCACTCTTCTCCGTCTGCGCACACAGCGACTGAAAGCATTCCGCAAGGTAGGGGGATTCCCGGTAGGCACATACCGCAAACACGTGCAACGCCACTTCAATTCCTCCGCGCTTATGCTTCAAAATAGGTATCTTCCAGCATCAGACAAAGCGCATGATAAACCGGAAGGTGCAGTTCCTGTATCATATAGGTCTCCTGAGACGGCACAACGACCGCGCAGTCCGAAGCCTTTGCAAGCCTGCCGCCGTCCTTTCCCGTGAGCCCAATGACTTTCATGCCTTTTGCCTTTGCGACGAGAACCGCCTGCATGACATTGCCCGCATTGCCCGAGGTCGAGATCCCCAGAAATACATCCCCGGAATTCCCATATCCCAGGACCTGCTGTGCAAAACAGAGATTGGGATCCACATCGTTTGCAAACGCGGTATTAAGCGCCTGATGATCCGTAAGCGCGATCGCGGGAAGCGCGGACTGCAGCTTTTCGGAAAGCACCGTTCCCGCCTCCTGATCCTCCCGTATGATCGCCGCCTTCAGCGCATCCGGAAGCGGCCTGCGCCTGCAGAAGCCCTTCATCAGCTCGCCTACGATGTGCTGCGCATCCGCACAGGATCCCCCGTTTCCGGCGATCAGAAGCTTCCCGCCTCCGTCATAGCAGTTCTTCAGTATTTCATATGCCTTTGCGATATCCTCCCGGACCGGCGCAAGCACCGGATAACGGGCAATAAGCGTGTCCAGATGTTTTTCTGCCGCTGTATTCATTCCTCCTGACTTCCTTTCCTGTCATATTCTTCCGTGAAATAATGCTTCACGCCATCTTTCTTGTATGCAATAATCGTACTCAGATTGACATTTTCCACACTCCGGAAAATATTGCCTTCCACATACGGATTTTTCTTCTTAAGCTCCGCGATCAGCCGCTTTACCTCCGCCCGCTTATGCGAAGTCCCGCTGTCGTCCGCATCCGCAAATACGGAGCAGCTGTCCGTAAAACGGCATGCGCACTGCAGAAAATGCAGGCGGTTCTCGTCCCGGAAGCGCTTGATATCCGTTTCCCGCACGAGGTACATCGGCCGGATCAGCTCCATTCCTTCAAAATTGCTGCTGTGGAGCTTTGGCATCATCGTCTGAACCTGCGCGCCGTAGAGCATTCCCATGAGAATGGTCTCGATCACGTCGTCATAGTGATGTCCGAGTGCGATCTTGTTGCAGCCAAGCTCCTTCGCCCTGCTGTAGAGATAGCCGCGCCGCATGCGCGCGCAGAGATAGCAGGGGGATTTTTCGATCTCATATACCGCGTCAAAAATATTAGACTCAAAAATTGTGAGCGGAATTCCCATCAGTTTCGCATTCTGCTCTATCAGCTTTCTGTTTTCCGCACTGTAGCCCGGATCCATCATCAGAAAAACAAGTTCGAACGGAAACTTGTTATGGCGCTTCAGCTCCTGAAAAAGCTTTGCCATGAGCATGGAATCCTTGCCGCCCGAGATGCAGACCGCAATTTTATCATTCTCCCGGATCAGTCCGTAGGTCGTGATCGCCTTTGCAAACGGCGTAAACAGCTTCTTTTTGAACGGTCCCCTGATCGACGCTTCGATCTCTGACGCTCTGCTTTCTCCCGAAGCCCCTGCAAGCGCCCACGCCGCATAGCCGCCTGCAAGACTGAAGGCCTCAAACCCCTGGTTTCGGAGCAGCGGTACAAGCTCCGCGCTGACTGTTCCCTTTGTACAATATAAAATGATCGTCTTATCATGCGGAAGCGTCGAAACGCGCTCCATAAGCTCAGAGGCAAATATCGCCTGTGCGCCCGGAAGCATTCCGTTCGCTACCGATTCCGCGTCTCTGATATCAATCGCAAGAAAGCTGCCCACAGGCAGCTCTGCTAATTCCGCAACATCTATTTCAATCTGATCTTTGTCCAGCATCTCTATCCTCTGTCCGGCTGCCCGCTTATTCTCCCGCTTCCAGATCCGGCGGAAGCTCGGCAAGTCTCAGTCCGGCGGTCGAGGTGACCGGCAGGGAAAAGAGCACCGCTTTTGCCTTGGTTTCAAGCCCGGCTTCTCTGGAGACCGCCTCCATGACAGCATTTTTATTTTCTGATTTTACGACGATAAACACCATTTCCTTTTCCGTGGCAAGCGAAACACCAAGAAATTTTTCGGAGCCGTCCATGCCGGTTCCCTTGGCGTGAATGACTGTACCGCCGCCCGCTCCCACTTTTCGCGCCGCGTTCATGATCATCTCTGTATAGCCCTGATTCGCGATTGCGATCAAAAGCTCATATTTCGTATTCTTCAAAGCCGACTCCTCTCCCTTTACAAACACCTGGCTGCCCGTCAGGAACGCAAGCTGGCGTTTCCCTGCAATACTGCTCAGCGGAATCACGAACGCAATTCCCGTTCCGGGAATATCGATCATCATCTTCTGCTGCAGTCCCAGTTTGATTTCCTTCCAGACCTCTCCCGTTACCACGGAAAACAGCGCAGCCTTCTCAGATGCCTCCAGTCCCATGTAATCAAGCACTTCAGAGGAGGCGGTTCCGCGTCCCAGCGCGGAAAGCACAGCCTCCGCCCCATAGCCCTGATAAAAGGTCAAAAAGCGCCTTTGCTGGTTTCTGTCTGTAATTGTCACCATCAGATATAAACTGCTCAAATTGTCTCCTCACTGCATTTTAAGTTAAAGCTCTATGATCGCATCTTCATCCATAAGATCAAAGGCTTCCGCTGCAGGCTGCGCCTGTACTGCCGCAGCGCCGCGGCTCTTAAGCTTCGCCACAAGACCCAGCACCTGTACCGTGATCAGCGGGGTCATTGCGACCATAGCGACCACGCCGAATGCATCCGTAACAATATTTCCGCCGAGTGCCGTACATGCGCCCTGTGCAAGCGGAAGCAAAAATGCCGCCGTCATGGGACCTGAGGCCACGCCGCCCGAGTCAAATGCGATCGCCGTATAGATCTTTGGCACGCAGAACGAGATCGAAAGCGCAAGCACATAACCCGGAATCAGGAACCACAGGATGGAAATGCCTGTCAGCACACGGATCATCGCAAGTCCGAGTGAGATCGCCACGCCGACGGAAAGTCCGATTCCCATGGACTTTGCGGAAATCGCACCGTCGGTCACTTCTTCTACCTGCTTGTTCAGCACGTAGACCGCAGGCTCTGCCTTTACGATAAAATAACCAATAATCATTGCGACCGGAATAATGATGACCGGATAGCTTCCGGATGCCAGCATCTGCCCGATATAATTTCCCGCAGGGACAAATCCGACGTTTGCTCCCGTCAGAAAGAGGACCAGTCCGATGTATGTATAAACAAGGCCAATGATGATTTTGAGCACCTGCATTTTGTTGAGGTGCATCATCGTAATTTGAAAAATGCCAAAAAACAGCGTGATCGGAAGAAGCGCCACCGCGATCTCCGAAAGGTAGGTGGGGAGTCCCTTCCCAAACAGCATCCAGAGTTCAACGGAATCCCGAATCTCCGGGATCTCCGGCGGTATGTAAGCCGTCTCTCCCGGGCTTAGGAATTTGCCAAGCAGCATGACCGCAAGCACAGGGCCAACGGAACACAATGCGACAAGGCCAAAGCTGTCGTCCGCTGCATGACGGTCGCTTCGGATCGAGGAAATACCGACGCCCAGCGCCATGATAAACGGAACCGTCATCGGACCTGTCGTAACACCGCCCGAGTCAAACGCAACGGCCAGGAATTCTTTCGGGATGAAATAAGCCAGAATAAAAATAATGAGATAACACACGATAAGAATGTGCGGAAGCGCAATCGAGAACAGCATGCGCAGGAGTGCCACGACCAGAAAAAGTCCCACGCCGCAGGCCACCGCGAGAATAATCGTCATATTCGGGATGGACGGCACCTGTTCCGCCAGTACCTGAAGATCCGGTTCGGAGATCGTAATGACAAATCCGAGTAAAAAGGAGAGCATGATCACGATGCCAAGCTTCTTACTCTTTGTCATACAGCTTCCGATGCGTTCGCCCATCGGCGACATCGCCACCTCCGCGCCGAGCGTGAAAAACATCATGCCGAGCAGAAGCAGCACAGCTCCCATCAGAAAACAGAGCAGGATGCTCGTAGAAATCGGCGTGATCGTAAAACACAGCAGCATAACAAGTCCGATCACAGGCAGCACCGCCGTGAGCGCTTCCTTCCATTTTTCCTGCAGCTTCTTTCCAGTGTTCAATCGCAAATCTCCATCGTATGTAATATTCTTATTGCCGTCGGTTTTCAATATTGCTATTTTACCGTAAAATCACTTTTTTTTCTACAAAAAATTGAAGGGCAGGCTGTTCCTCCTGTGATGCATCCTGCCGAAAACGCAACCTGAGAATTTTTCCGGACTAAGCCAGCTGTCTGTACGCACAAAAAACGGCCCGGATTTCTCCGGACCGCATAAATACATACTTATTAAGCTGTAATTACTTAAGGGTAACCTTAGCGCCCTCAGCCTCAAGCTTCGTCTTGATATCCTCAGCCTCTTCCTTGGAAACAGCTTCCTTAACGTTCTTCGGAGCGCCCTCAACGAGGTCCTTTGCTTCCTTAAGGCCAAGTCCGGTGATCTCACGAACAACCTTGATAACCTTGATCTTGTTAGCGCCTGCCTCGGTAAGCTCTACGTTGAACTCGGTCTTCTCTTCCTCAGCTGCTGCGCCTGCGCCTGCTGCTGCAACTACTACGCCTGCTGCTGCAGATACGCCAAACTCTTCCTCACATGCCTTTACGAGCTCGTTCAGCTCGAGTACGGACATTTCCTTGATAGCTTCAATAAACTCAGCGGTTGTAAGCTTTGCCATGATATTTTCCTCCATGATTCGTTTCTTTTACGTGCCGCTTCATGCGGCTTTACAGTTCTTGTCTCAGGCTGTCATGCAGCCTTCTGCAGTCTGTACACCTGCGGCCGGTTTAAGCCTCTGCCGGTGTCTCTTCTGCTGCCGGAGCTGCTTCTGCAGCGCCTTCTCCGCCCTTCTCCGCGATCTGGTTGAGTACACGTGCCAGATTGGTGATCGGAGACTGGAGAGATCCAAGAAGCTTGGAGATGAGCTCCTCTCTTCCCGGAATGGTTGCAATCGCCTGGATGCCTGCCTGATCATAGTAAGTGCCTTCAACGACACCTGCCTTCAGGTTAAGGCACTCGATGTCCTTTGCGTACTTTGCAAGAATACGTGCCGGTGCGGTTGCATCGGTCTTCGATACTGCAAGTGCGGTCGGGCCTGCGAGGTTCGGATCAAGCTGTGCGAAATCCGTGCCTTCAGCCGCTCTCTTGATGAGCGTGTTCTTGAATACCTTGTACTGAACGCCGTTCTCACGAAGCTCCTTACGAAGCCTTGTGTCCTGCTCAACAGTGATTCCAAGGTACTCGGCAACGACTGCTGACTGTGCGCCGTCAAACATTGACTTGATCTCGTCTACGATCGGCTGCTTCAGTTCTACCTTTGCCATGTTTCTACCTCCTGTGTTGATGTAAAGCCAACTGCGTAAGAGGAAGCCGGAACAGCTGCATGCCTTCCGGTATGCCAGTAAAAATGGCCTTCCGCGCCAAAGCACAGAAGGCCACACTTAATCTCTCAATAAGCAATGTCCTCGGCAGGCGTTTACACTTACGGCTTACGCCACCTGCTGTCTTCGGCAGTTATAGCTTTTATATATTAACACCCGCTCTGCGGGATGTCAATCATGAATTGGGTTTCATGAATTAGTTCGCGAGCTTGCCCACGTTCATGCGTACGCCCGGGCCCATGGTGGAAGTCATGGTAACGCTCTTTAAGTAAGCGCCCTTAAGTGCCTGCGGCTTCGCCTTGTTGATTGCATCCATGATAGCCTGGAAGTTGTCGCCAAGCTGCTCCTCGGTGAAAGAAGCCTTGCCGAACGGTACATGCACGATGTTCGCCTTGTCGAGACGGTACTCGATCTTACCGGCTTTGATGTCGTTGATCGCCTTCGTAACGTCCATGGTTACGGTGCCTGCCTTCGGGTTCGGCATGAGACCCTTCGGTCCAAGTACCTTACCGAGACGTCCTACAACGCCCATCATGTCCGGAGTAGCAACAACGATATCGAAATCAAGCCATCCGTCGTTCTGAATTCTCGGGATCAGCTCCTCTGCACCTACATGGTCAGCGCCTGCTGCGAGTGCCTCGTCAGCCTTCGGTCCCTTTGCGAATACAAGAATACGAACGGTCTTTCCGGTTCCGTGCGGAAGCACTACCGCACCACGGATCTGCTGGTCTGCACGTCTTCCGTCGCAGCCGGTTCTGATATGAAGCTCCATGGTCTCGTCAAACTTTGCAGTTGCGTTTGACTTTACGATCTTGATCGCTTCTTCCTTTTCATACAGAGTTGCGCGGTCAAACTTCTTCGCGTCCTCAAGATATCTCTTTCCTCTTTTCATCCTAAGCTGCCTCCTTCCTTACTCTTCTACGGTAACGCCCATACTTCTGCAGGTACCTGCGATCATGGACATTGCGGCCTCAACATTTGCTGCGTTAAGGTCCGGCATCTTCGTTTCCGCGATCTTCTGGAGATCAGCCTTGGAAATCGTTGCAACCTTAGTCTTGTTCGGTACTGCGGATCCGCTCTTAAGCTTGCATGCCTTTTTGATCAGGACTGCAGCCGGCGGGGTCTTCGTGATGAAGCTGAAGCTTCTGTCCGCATAAACGGTGATGACAACCGGGATGATCAGGTCGCCCTGGTCAGCGGTTCTTGCGTTGAACTGCTTTGTAAACTCAACAATGTTTACGCCATGCTGGCCGAGTGCCGGTCCAACTGGCGGAGCCGGCGTAGCCTTGCCGGCAGGAATCTGTAACTTGATATATCCGGTAACTTTCTTTGCCATAATTAGGCACCTCCTTGTGGTAATAGCGGGGGTTTACACCCTCCCACCTGTATGTTAATAGCTTGTTTAGAGCTTTTTAACCTCTGCAAATGATAATTCAACAGGTGTTTCGCGTCCGAACATCTCCACGTTGATCGTAACGGAATGCTTTGACGCATTGATTGCTTTGATCGCGCCGACGGTATCCTTCCATGCGCCCTGTGTAACGACGACGGTATCGCCCTCGGCGAAATTGATGACAACCTCCTGCCCGTGGTTACCGAGCATCTGGATCTCATCTTCTGACAGCGGAACCGGCTTGGATCCGGGTCCCACAAATCCTGTAACACCTCTGGTGTTACGCACTACATACCATGTCTCGTCATTCATTACCATGTGAACGAGTACATAGCCCGGGAACATTTTCTTATCGACCTTCTTTTCCGTGCCGTTCTTAAGCTCTACAGTAGACTGAACCGGTACGGCAACCTCAAGGATCTTATCCTGCAGGTTTCTGTTCTCAATGGTCTTCTCAAGGTCAACTTTTACTTTATTCTCATAGCCGGAATAGGTATGCGCGACATACCATTTCGCTTCGGAATTAGTATCTGCCATGTTTTAACCTCGTTTCTTATAATACAAATCCCAGTAAGTACCGCATGATAAAATCCAGAGCAAAAATAACCGCTCCGATCAGCACGCTGACGATGATCACTGCGATCGTCTGCTTTCTGAGCGTTTCCTTTGCCGGGAAAATGATCTTTGAGTACTCTGCCTTCACCCCGTCAAAAAAATTTCCGATTTTTTCAAAGAGCGAAAGCTTCTTTGCATCATCAGCCATTACTTCGTCTCCTTGTGCGGGGTGTGCTTCTTGCAGAAACGGCAGTATTTGTTCACTTCCATTCTGTCCGGATGAAGCTTCTTCTCCTTTGTCAGAAAATAGTTACGCTGTTTGCACTCGGTACATGCCAGAGTGATTTTGGTACGCTTTGTAGCCACGGTTATTCACCTCCCAAATGTTTTAACTGAACGAAAATCGTGCAAGAAAAAAGGGGCTAACCCCTTGCACGCTTTGTAAGTCTATCATAAGACGTCCTGTGCGTCAATGGATTTTTTACGGTTTTCGCTGTATT
>JAUNHA010000049.1 GCA_030524135.1 Eubacteriales bacterium | reverse complement strand
CATTCAGGGGGCATCTCTTCCCTTTTACAACTGACAATTGCTTTACTCTATCATTTGAATTATTCTCCTTGACAGATATCCTCTGCTAAGATAAGATAACAATGAAAACAGTGATGTTTTTAATGTGCAGCATTTAAAGTTGTGGACAATCAGAAGTCGTTAAAAGTCTGAATCCGGAAGTGCATGGCTATAGGCTATGCGAGGCTGACAACCAGCAGGAAGTTGTGGACAATCAGAAGTCGTTAAAAGTCTGAATCCGAAAGTGCATGGCTATAGGCTATGCGAGGCTGACAACCAGCAGGAAACTGCAAAGCAGGAGATTTTCTCCTGCTTTTCTATTATAGGTTTATAAAAATGGCTATTATATCTTTAGGACATAGAGAAAAATTAAGGAACCAGATTATAGAAGGGGCTAGAAATTATAACAAATATTTGGTCAAAAAAACGTTCTGTATTATATGTGAGGATGGTTCTGAAACAGAAGTACATTTTAATGCTGCTGATTATAAGCACTTAACTGGAATTAAAAGCGATTTGAATGATCTTGATTTTTACAAAGATTGTATAAAGGGAACTATTGATGTCGGAAATATAAGCAGCGAACAGAAATACAATTGGTCAACGCTGAAAAATAAATGTAACAATATAGCACGCATACATACCATTTTATATTCGGACACAAGTAAGACTTTGCTGATGGAATGTCTGGAGACCAACACATACTTATATCCAATTGCAATAAAAGATTTTATTTCCAATATATGTGTTGCTTTTGTTTCAAATAACCACAGGGCAAGAAGTTTGAGAAAAGCTTCCTCTTCAAATGACTGTAAAGAAGAGAAGCGGATTATTGCAATTTTTGCACGAAATCAGGAAAGCTGCCTTTATGATCAGATAATATATATCGCTTCATTAAAAGAGGTTTTTGAAAAGAATAAAAGTATCGTAGCAAGGATAGCAGATACTTTAAAGATTCATTTTGATAGCATTTTAGGAGATAATAACAGTGATGAGTCCTGTGACGGTGAAGACAGGACGTTAAACTAAAAATTGACCGAGCGATGAGTCCTGTGACGGTAAAGACAGGACGTTAATCAAAAAAATGACCGGGCGATGAGGCGGGAGCTGCGAGGCTTCCGCCCTTTGTATCTGAAAATTCAGTTCCACCCAATGTTTTTCAAAAAAACGAGGAGCCGGATCTCTCCGCCTCCTCCGGGTATGGTTCGTGCCCATGCCGTTCATTCGTGTTTTATTGTGATTTTACTCCGTCGTCACACCGCCATTGCCCATCGGCTCGCCTTTTTCGTGCTTGTCGAGACCCTCTTCGAGCGTGTGCCAGGAGAGCACGGCGCATTTTACGCGGGCAGGCATCTTGGAGACACCCTTCAGCGCGACCGCATCCTCAAGCGTATCAAGCTGCTCCTCGGTCTCGGGCTCGCCCTTGATCATGCCGAGGAAGGTTGCGGCGAGCTTCTTTGCCTCGTCCACGGTTTTTCCCTTGATAAGATCGACCATCATGGAGGTGGAGGCCTGCGAGATCGCACAGCCGTCTCCCAGGAAACCTGCATCCTCTACGATGCCGTTTTCGACGCGCATTTCAAGAAAAATATCGTCGCCGCAGCTCGGGTTTACACCTTCGAGGCGGACGTTTGCGCCCGCTACCTTGTGGCGGTTCCAGGTCGCGCGGCTGTTTTCCACGATGATCTGATTATAAAGCTCATTCAGTTCCAAGTCCCATACACCTCCTGACATTTTTAAGCCCGGCAATAAAAGCATCGACATCTTCCTTCGTGTTGTAGACTGCGAAGCTTGCACGGCAGCAGGCTGTAATGTGCAGATAGTCCATCAGCGGCTGCGCGCAGTGATGTCCGGCGCGTACTGCCACGCCGTTTGCATCGAGAATGGTGGCGGTGTCGTGCGGATGCACTTCCTTTACATTGAAGGAGATGACGCCATGGCGGCCCTCTGCACTCTTTTCACCGTAAATATCGATAAAGGAGAGCTTTGAGAGCTCGTCCATCGCATAGCGCATGAGTTCATGCTCGTGCGCCGCAAGCTCGTCCATGCCGATCGACTGCATATAGCGGATGGCGGCGGCAAGGCCGACCTCTCCGCCGACGTTGCGGGTTCCGGCTTCGAATTTGCGCGGCACCTCTGCCCAGGTGGCAGACTGCTCGTGTACGGAGCCGATCATATCTCCGCCGCTGAAGAACGGAGGCATCTTTTCAAGCAGTTCCTTTTTTCCGTACAGTACGCCGACACCCATCGGGGCATAGAGCTTGTGCCCGGAAAGGGCTGCGAAGTCCACGTCCATTGCCTTTACATCAAGTGCAAGATGCGGCGCGCTCTGTGCGCAGTCGAGAATTGCGACCGCGCCGACGCTGTGCGCCTTTTTTACGAGCTTTTCGACCGGGGTTTCGAGCCCGAGGACATTGGATACATGTGCAAACGAAACGATCTTCGTGCGTTCCGTGATTTTTGTTTCGATCTCGCTATCCGGGATTCTGCCGTTTTCATCCAGATACAGGTAAACGAGCTTTGCGCCCTTTTCTTTTGCAACGCGCATCCAGGGCACCAGATTGCTGTGATGCTCTGAAACGGGGATGACGATCTCATCACCTTCTCCTACAAAGTGCATGCCATAGCTGTATGCGAGCAGGTTAAGGCTTTCCGTCGTGTTCTGTGTGAAGACGATCTCGTTTTCCTCCGCGTGCAGAAATTCCGCAACCACGGCACGTGCGCCCTCGTGGGCATCGGTCGCATGCATGGCAAGCTCATAGACTCCGCGGTGCGGGTTTGCATTTTCCCCGTAATAATACTGATTGATCGCTTCGATGACCTGAACCGGTTTCTGTGTTGTAGCCGCATTGTCCAGATAGACAAGTCGCGTACCGTTTTCGGAAACCTTCAGGATCGGAAAATCATTGAGCACTGTCTTCATACAGGGAGAGCCTCCTTTCGATCTCGGCAGAAAGTATTTCTCTTACCTCATCGTCCGGTATACGGTCGATGACCGGAGCGAAACGTCCTTCGACGATCAGGCGGTTTGCTTCCTTTGGCGTAAGGCCTCTTGTGCAGAGGTAATACAGCTCGCGCTCATCCGGCTTTCCAGAGGAAGCGGCATGCTGCCCCTCGACGTTTTCCTCTCCGCAGAGGATGAGCGGTACGATGCGGTTCTTCGCCTTGTTGCTCAGCATCAGGACGTCTTCCACCTCGTGGCCGACCGCATAGGACGCGCCCTTTTTGAAATCGATGGTGCCGCGCAGGATCTTGCGGCTTTCGCCTGCGAGTGCGCCTGCCGTATACATGTCGCTGGTCGTGTTTTTCGCACGATGATCCGCGATATCGTTAAAGTCAAAGTACTGGCTGCCTGCCGCAAAATAAATGGCATGAAGCGTATAGCTGCTTCCCTTTCCGGAGAGCAGTGCGCGCGTGCCGCATGCTGCCGCTGCGGAGCCCATGACTGCGCGTACGATCTCTACTGTCGCGCCTTCTTCCGCATAGATCGCTACACCCTGATAGCTTCTTACAGCAACATCGGCGGTCTGAATCTGGAAGAGGCGGACGGTTGCGTCTTTCTTTGCAAATATTTCGGTCAGGTCTGCGGCAAGTCCTTCCGCACCCGGATCCGAGCTGATACTCTGCATCAGGCTTAATGTACTGCCTTCTTCCGCATAGATCTGATGATGGGAGAGGGCGTAAGGGGACTGTGCGCTGATCCGGACTGACGTTTTCATATCGATGTCAGCCTTGTCCTCAGCGGTCTCCTTTGTTCCTTTTATAAAGAAACGGGCATTTGCCTGTGTTTTTATGTATTGATCATAATAGCTTCCGATGCCGCTCTCAAGCGGAGCGTCCTCCGGGATTCCTTCCATGACTGCGCGCGGATCCGTGATCTCTTCCATGCGCGCGACGCCCGCGGGAAGCAGACCTGCCTCAAAATGCGGAGCAGATGCATCCATGAGCTCCTTCGTAAGCTCCGGAAGCGTGAGGCTGTCGCCTGCCGCGTTGACAGAAAGCTTATTCCAGGTCGGTACCGGCAGAATATTGATTCTTCTATCCACTTTTCTTCACCTCCCTTAGCCTATGCTGCCCTTCATCTCAAGATTGATGAGGTTGTTCATCTCGACCGCGTACTCGAGCGGAAGCTCCTTTGCGATCGGCTCTGCAAAGCCGCCGACGATGAATGCACGGGCATCCTCTTCGCTGATGCCGCGGCTCATGAAATAGAATACCGCCTGTTCGCTGATACGGCCGATCTTTGCCTCATGACCTGCATCGGCTTCCGCACATGCGATGTCCATAGCCGGAATGGTATCCGAACGGGACTTTGAATCGAGCATCAGGGATTCACAGGAAACAGAGGACTTTGCGCCCTTTGCCTCTTCCGAGATCTTTACGGAGCTGCGGAAGGTGGAGATGCCGCCGTCTCTCGAGATCGACTTCGTGGAAATATGGGAAGTCGTATGCGGCGCGTTATGTACGACCTTTGCGCCGGTGTCGAGATTCTGCTCGGCGCCTGCAAAGGTGATGCCGGTAAATTCCATGTGGCTGTCCTCGCCCTGCAGAATGGTCATCGGGTAGAGATAGGAGGTATGGGAACCAAAGGAGCCGGATACCCACTCCACCGTACCGCCTTTTTCCACGCGCGCACGCTTGGTGTTGAGGTTATACATATTTTTGGACCAGTTCTCGATCGTGGAATAGCGCATGCGCGCACCTTCCCCGACAAAGAGCTCTACGCAGCCGGCGTGCAGGTTTGCAACATTGTATTTCGGTGCGGAGCAGCCCTCGATAAAGTGGAGATAAGCGCCCTTATCCACGATAATGAGCGTGTGCTCAAACTGACCTGCGCCCGGCGCATTCAGTCTGAAATAGGACTGAAGCGGGATTTCCACAGAAACGCCCGGCGGTACATAGACGAAGGAACCGCCTGACCAGACTGCGCCGTGCAGCGCGGCAAATTTGTGGTCTGTCGGCGGAACGAGCTTCATAAAGTGCTTTTTTACCATGTCCGCATAAGGACCGGTCAGCGCGCTTTCCATATCGGTGTATACGACGCCCTGCGCCTCGACCTCGGCGCTTACATTGTGGTAAACGACCTCGGAATCGTACTGTGCGCCCACACCGGCGAGGGATTTGCGCTCTGCCTCCGGAATGCCGAGACGCTCAAAGGTATCCTTGATGTCCTTCGGTACTTCCTTCCAGCTGCCGACCATCGGCGTGTCCGGGCGGACATAGGTGACGATATTGCCCATATCAAGACCGTCAAGCGGCGGTCCCCAGTTCGGGAGCGGCATGCTGTTATAGATATCAAGCGCCTTCAGGCGGAAAATGCGCATCCATTCCGGATCGTGCTTTTCCTCGGAAATCTGTTCTACGATCTCAGGTGTGAGTCCGGAAGCAACTTCAAAAGACGGGCGTACCTCGTCCTTGATGTCATAGATGCTCCGGTCGACCTCATTTACCTGTGTCTTTTCATCTTCAAAGCTTTTCATGACAGGTAAAACAGCCTCCTTCCTTAATCGTTACGGGTCTCTGCCTTAAGCGCGGAGAAGCCCTCCTCGATGATCTCGTCGGCAAGCTCTCTGCCGCCGGTCTTTCTGATCTTTCCGTTTTCCAGAACATGCACATAGTCGATGTCCATACCTTCGAGGATCTTTGCGTTGTGCGTGATGATGAGCACGGCATTGTCCCTGTTGTGGTATGATCTGATGCCCTGTGATACGATGCGCACCGCGTCTACGTCAAGACCGGAGTCGGTCTCGTCGAGCATCGCGAGCTTCGGCTGCAGCATGAGAAGCTGCAGGATCTCGGTTTTCTTTTTCTCACCGCCGGAGAAACCGACGTTTAAATAACGGCTTGCATAGGACGGATCCATGTCGAGCTCTTCCATGCGGTTCTTAAGCTCCTTCTGGAACGCCATGATCTTCGTCGGACGGCCTTCTCTTGCGGATTTTGCCATACGAAGGAAGTTTTCTACCGTAACGCCTGGGATCTCTTCCGGGGTCTGGAAGGAGAGGAAAATACCCTCTCTTGCACGAACGTCCGCAGGCTCATTTGTGATCTCTTTTCCGTCGATAAAGATCTGACCTCCGGTGATCTCGAAATTCGGATCGCCCATGATGGTTGAAACCAGGGTGGATTTTCCGGTGCCGTTCGGACCCATCAGTACATGGGTCTCGCCTTTATGAATGATCAGGTCGACGCCGTCAAGGATCTGCTTTCCGTCAACGGCTACGCTTAAATTTTTTACTTCGAGCAGGTTTTTACTCATAAGGTTTGCCTCCTTGCCTGCCGGGGCTTTGTGGGCCGCCGGAGCCCTGTACCGGGCATCCGCGGTTTTTCAGTCCGCAGGCTGATAAAATATTTCTCTATTTGAACCAAGCTTATACTATACTGTTTTAGTAGGAATTTCAAGCCCCGAACGCAAAAGTATTTCCGAAAATACGTTATTTGGGCATTTGTACCGGATTAAGCACAAGGAAAAGACCGGGCAGAGCCTTCTACAGTTCAAAATGACGCCTGCGTTTCGGCGCTGGTTTCAGCGTCTGACCGGAGGGGGCTGCGGGTAAACTGCCGGAAGCTTCTCCTTCCTTTCTGTCTGCTGCGGCTTTTGGACGCAGGAGCTCCATGAGGAGCGGTACGAGCGCTACGGTTCCGGAGGCGGTAAGGCGTTCGAGCAGTGCGGAACAGGTGCCGCGCTCAAATGCGTTTTGGGGAGAGGAGAGCAGGTCCCGGATATCAGAGAGGCTGATCAGCCCTTCGGCATGCTGGCGGGCGAGTGCGTCTGCTGCAGCGTCCGTATGCGAGGAGAGCCAGGCGGCATATTTTTCGCGGACCTCGTCGTGCAGCCCCTCGGGTACCGTAAGACGGCAGAGCGCGAGCGCGGCGCAGATTTCCTCCGGCTCCAGCGCTTCGGCATAGGGAAACAGCGCGTCATAGCGCTGAACCTGAAACTGTGTGTTCGCAAAGCAGTTGCGGTACATGAGCCCGCTTCCGTGCAGATCCCGGACGGTGATGCGCGCGGGCGTGTTCTCATCAGAGTTTTCGTAAAACTCCGGAAAGACGAGCCGGTATTTGAGGCGGGTACTGCCGGCGCTGTCTTCTATATAATAGGAAAGAAGCAGCGGATAGCGGAACTCGGACAGGAGCTCATACAGGGAGGAGCGTACGGCTTCGTCTACGACGGCGCTGATCCTGCGCACGGCGCTGCAGCCGGTAAATAGGCCCTGGCCGAGATCAATGGTCGTGGAGTAAATGGAGAGCGTATGCAGTTCGCTGCAGTTATAAAAGGCATAGCGGCCGATTTTTTTCAGGGAGCGCGGCAGGGAGAGGGAGAGAAGCTTCGCACCGGTCACCGCTCCGGACAAAAGTGCCTCCCAGGCTTCCGGGGAAATGTTTTTTGCGGGAACGGGGGCCTGCGCCTCCTGGTCGAGGAGAAAAAGCTCCGTGCGCGCGGGAAGACCGCGGTCCGCCCCGGAAAATGCGTAGGGGGCGAGCTCTGAGAGCGTAAGGCCGCAGCAGGTCTCCGGGAGCACAAGCTCGCCGGAGGCGCCGATCGCGCGGCAGATCACGGCTTCCTTCTGATTTTTGTATGCACAGATGAGTTTCATGCGTTTTCCCTCCGGATAAAAGTCAATGCAATTAAAGCGGAATTATTTGGTGAAGTCAAGCGGCGCATGGGCTTTTTAAGGGAAAATTCATTGTTTCTGCGTTTGAAATAGGGTATAATCCCATGTATATCAGGGGCGGCTTTGCAGGACGCGGCCGTCCGTTTGTACAGAAGACTGGGAAGAGGTATTTATGGCACTTGCATATAATCATGACAACAGGGAGTTTCATCTGCACACAGCGCCGGGGGATGTAGGCCGCTATGTGCTGCTGCCGGGCGATCCGGGCAGATGTGAAAAGATTGCAAAGTATTTTGACGAACCGAAGCTTGTGGCGCAGAACAGGGAGTATGTGACCTATACAGGTACGATCGACGGGGTTCCTGTCAGCGTGACCTCGACCGGAATCGGCGGTCCGTCCGCGGTGATCGCGCTTGAGGAACTGATCCACTGCGGCGCGGATACCTTTATCCGCGTGGGGACCTCCGGCGGCATGCAGAAGGACGTTATGGGCGGAGACGTGTGCATCGCGACGAGCGCGGTGCGCTTTGAAGGCACGAGCCGCGAATATGCGCCGATCGAATGGCCGGCGACCGCGACCTACGAGGTCGTGCGTGCGCTTTCTGACAGCGCGGACAGGCTGGGGCTTCGCAGCCATGTGGGCGTGGTACAGTGCAAGGACAGCTTTTACGGACAGCACAGCCCGCATACGATGCCGGTGGAGGGCATGCTTGACGAGAAGTGGAATGCATGGCTCAGGCTTGGATGTCTCTGTTCCGAGATGGAATCGGCTGCGCTTTTTACGGCGGCTGCCGCGCGCGGCGTGCGTGCGGGCGCGGTGATGCTCGTGATCGCAAATCAGACAAGACGGGCGCTCGGGCTTGAGGATCCACAGGTTTACGATACCGATATTCCGATCCGTGTGGCGATCGGGGCGATCAGGGAGCTGATCGCGGCGGATAAAAAGCTGAAAGCGTAAACAAAACAGTTGCTTAAGGAAGGATAATTTTATGTCAGATATCAGACGTGTGTTTTTGATCATACTGGACAGCTGCGGCTGCGGCTACGAGCCGGATGCGGAGCTGTTTGGCGATGTTGGAGCGAATACGCTTGCAAGCATCCGTAAGTCTCCGAAGTTTCACTGCCCGAATATGGAGCGGCTTGGCCTCTTTCATATTGACGGGTTTTCTCCGGAGGCGTCGGACGACTGGCAGGGCGTGCCTGAAGGAGTATACGGACGCCTCCAGGAAAAGTCCATGGGCAAGGATACGACGGTAGGGCACTGGGAGATCGCGGGCGTGATCTCTCCGACCCCGCTTCCGACCTATCCGGACGGCTTTCCGGATTCCGTTATCCGGGAGTTTGAAGAAAAAACTGGCAGAAAGGTGATCTGCAACAAGCCGTATTCCGGCACGGAGGTCATTAAGGATTACGGCGAGGAGCATATGAAGACGGGAGCACTCATCGTATACACTTCGGCGGATTCCGTATTCCAGATCGCGGCCAATGAAGCGATCGTTCCGGTGGAGGAGCTTTACCGGTACTGCCGTATTGCCCGTGAGATGCTCAGGGGAGAGCATGGCGTGGGACGCGTGATCGCCCGTCCGTTTGAGGGCGCGGACCGTGACAGCTTTAAGCGCACGCCCCGCAGACATGATTTTTCCCTGGAACCGCCGAAGGTGACCATGCTTGATGTGCTTCAGGCACACGGCCTTGCGTCCATCGGCATCGGAAAGATCCGCGATATTTTCGCGGGCAGGGGAATCGACGAACAGTATACGACACCGACCGTTTCCAATGCGGACGGCATGGAAAAGACCACCGCGCTGCTTCCGGCAGATTTTAAGGGCCTTGCCTTTGTCAATCTGGTGGAGACGGACATGACCTATGGTCACCGGCGCGACATTGACGGCTATGCAAACGCGATCTCGGAGTTTGACCGGTGGCTTGGCGGCTTCCTTCAGGAAATGCATGAGGACGACGTGGTTATGATCACGGCGGATCACGGCTGCGATCCGGGCTTTAAGGGCACGGATCACACGAGGGAGTACATCCCGTTCCTTGCCTGGGGAAAGAAGCTTAAGCAGAATGTTGATCTCGGAACGCGGGTCGGCTTTACGGATATCGCGAAGACGGTGCTTGAGATATTTGATCTGGATGAGCCGGAGATTCCGGGAAAGAGTTTTGAAAAGGAAATCGTATCATAACGCATGAGCAAAGTTACCATTATCATACCCAATTATAATGGAAAGCATTTTTTATATCCGTGTATGAATGCCCTTCTCGGGCAGACATATACGGATTTTGATGTCCTGATCGTGGACAACGGATCCACGGACGGTTCGCAGGAAGTGATCCGGAGCTTTTCTTTCCCGTTTCCGGTCCGGGGGATTTTTCTGACGGAAAATACGGGCTTTTCCGGTGCGGTAAATGCCGGTATTTATGAGGCGGAGGGGGAATATGTCATCCTCCTTAACAATGATACGGAAGCCTGTCCGGGGTATGTGGGCGAGCTTGCGGCTGCACTGGACCGGGACCGGAAGAAACGGGTTTTTGCGGTATCTCCGAAGATGATCCAGCTTTATCATAAGGATCTTCTGGATGATGCCGGAGACGGTTATAATCTGCTTGGCTGGGCATTCCAGCGCGGCGTCGGGCAGCCTGTGTCCACACTGAAGTTTAACTGCGCAAAAAGCGTCTTTTCCGCCTGTGCGGGCGCTGCGATTTACCGGAAGGACCTTCTGCAGGAGCTTGCTCTGCCGAAGGAATCCGGACAGACCGGAGCGGAAGGCGGAGCGCACACAGGGGCAGCAGCGTACCCTGAGTACTTTGATCTGCAGCATTTTGCCTATCTCGAGGACATCGATCTTTGCTACCGGGCGCGTGTGAGAGGCTATGATGTGCGCTACTGTCCGGAAGCGGAGGTATACCATGTGGGAAGCGGGACCTCGGGTTCAAAATACAATGCGTTTAAGGTGCGGCTTGCGGCGCGCAATAATGTGTATCTGAATTATAAGAACATGCCGCTCCTGCAGCTCTTTATCAACCTTCCGTTTATTCTGACCGGCGTGCTGGTGAAGCTTTCTTTTTTCACAAAGATCGGGTTTGGAAAGGAATACAGGGCGGGGTTTGCGGAAGGCATCAAAACGCTTTCTGCCTGCCGGAAGACCCGCTTTCGCATAAAAAATCTGCCGCATTATTTTGCAATTGAGCTAAGGCTGATCGGGGATACGTTTTCTTATATCGGAGACTTTTTGAGGAGACATCTATGAAATACAGAATTGACGCGATGCGCGTGCGGGACGGCGGGATCACGCTTTGCGGCTGGGCATTTGCGGGAAAGAAAAATGCAAAGAAGGGCTATACGGATATTTCGGGACAGCTTTCGGAGGAAAGCGCAAGGGGCGGCAGCAAAGGCAGCACACAGGGAGCTGCCGGGATCCGTTTTTCTGTTCTTGACAGGACCGGAAACAGACTTCCGTTTAAGTATGTGACGATGCTTCGCGAGGATGTGGCGGAGATCTACGGCTGCAGCTCCATGTGCGGCTTTGATCTGCAGTTTTCCTATGAACGGGGCGAGCAGTATTTCCTCGTGCTGGAGGGAGACGGCAGAAGGCTGCGCCTGCCGGTAAATGACGAGGTGATCGCAAAGCGGGATTCCGTGGCGGCAAGAAAGCGGGAAAAGCTGCTCGCGCTCTGCAGCCTTGAGACAGTGCAGGTCGCGTGGGATTACTTCAGGGAAAACGGTCTGCGCGCGCTCTGGAAAAAATCCGTGCACAAGATCCAGGGCATCGAAGAGGATTATGATTATTCGGAGTGGTATGAGAAGACAAAGCTTTCCGATGCGCAGCTTCGGGAGTTTGCCGCTCCGTATCAGGCGCTTTTAAAACGGGTGAAGGCGGAAGGCGCGCTGCCGGGTGCGGAGGCTTCTGCAGACGGAAGCTTTGCGCCCATGTTTTCCATCACGATTCCGGCATGGAATACACCGGAAAAATATCTGCGCATGCTGTTTGATTCGCTGCTCGCGCAGACCTATCCGAATTTTGAGGTGATCGTCGCAGACGGCTCACCTGCCGAAAACCGTACGGTGGAAGAGGTGATGGCGGAGTATGCGGCAGAGGATGCCCGTTTTCGCTATGAGAGACTGGATCAGAATCTGGGGATTTCGGAAAATACCAATGCGGCGCTTGCGCTTGCAAAGGGCGAATACATCGTGCTCTGCGACCACGACGACGAGCTGACACGGGACGCGCTGCATCAGGTCGTAAAGGCGCTTTCGGAACATCCGGAGGCAGAGTTTATCTATACGGATGAGGATAAGATCGATTTTGACGGAAAGGCGCTGTTTGAGCCGCATTTTAAATCCGACTATAATCCGGATCTTTTGAGGACGGTGAATTATATCTGTCATCTGTCCGTAATAAGCCGCGGGCTCCTTACGCGCGTGATGCAGAAGCATCCGCAGGGACTTGCGTTTGATCCGGCCTATGACGGGGCGCAGGACTATGATCTCTTCCTGCGCTGTACGGAGGAGGCCGTGCGGGGAGAGACTGCGCCGCCGGAAAAGCTTCGCACGGGCTGCTTTACTTCGGAGCGGGTGATTCACATTCCAAAGGTCTGCTATCACTGGCGCTGCCATAAGAACAGCACCTCGGCAAATCCGGAATCGAAGCTTTATGCCTATGAGGCGGGAAAGCGGGCGGTGCTTGCGCACGAGAAGCGCCTTGGTATCGCGGCAGAAGGTGTTGTGGACGGCGTTTCCTATGGATTTTACCATACGATCTTTCCGCCGGCGAAGGAGAAGATTTCCGTCATCATCCCGAACAAGGATCATGTAAAGGATCTGGATCAGTGTATCCGGTCTCTGATCCGCTTCTCTTCGCACAGGAATCTGGAATTTATTATCGTGGAAAATAACTCGACGGAGCCGGAGACCTTTGCCTACTATGAAAGGATCGAGAGAAATCCTTCGTATTATATGGAAGAAGCGGATTCTGCTGAAGAGATCGCAGAGATCTCTGTGCACGTGGTGCGCTGGGAGCGGGAGTTTAACTACTCCGCCATCAATAATTTCGGCGTGCAGTTTGCTTCGGGAGAATATCTGCTCTTTCTGAACAATGACGTGGAGTTGATCGCACCGGATACCTTTACGGAAATGCTCGGTCTTTGCAGGCGCGACGATGTCGGCATCGTCGGCGCAAGGCTTCTGTATGAGGATGATACCGTGCAGCATGCGGGCGTGGTCGTGGGCTTCGGCGGCATTGCGGGCGGAACCTTCATCGGTACGCATCAAAAGGAAAACAGCTACATGCACCGCATGATGTGCGTGCAGGACTACAGCGCCGTTACGGCGGCCTGCATGATGACAAAGCGCGCCGTGTTTGATGCCGCGGGCGGCTTTACGGAGGAGCTTGCGGTCGCGTTCAACGACATCGATTACTGCATGAAGGTGCGCGCTCTGGGGCTTCTGTGCGTCTATGATCCATATGCGCTTTTGCATCATTATGAATCAAAGTCCCGCGGTCTTGAGGATACGCCGGAAAAGGTGAAGCGTTTTAACGGCGAGATCGCGATATTCGCGAGCCGCTGGCCGGAGATCCTGAAAAACGGGGATCCGTACTATAACCCGAACCTGACCTTAAGGAAGTCCAACTTCGCGCTGCGTGACCTTACGAAGGAAAAGCCGGGTGAGCCGTACCGTCTGGAGCTGGATGTGGAAAAGCAGCTCAAAGAGGTGGAAAAGGCACGGCGGCTTGCGGATTCACGTATGGAAGAAGCGTAGGAAAAACAGAAAAATTCACAGCCGCCCCATCCGCATGCGCACTCGTCGCCGAAATGCGGCTCCAGTCCCGCTCCTTGCGGAGCTAAGACTGCTTATGCGGGTGGGGTGACTGCTTCGCAGTCCTGATACAGTTTTTCCGACAGGGACTTACGTGTGAGCACGGCGTCTCCGCCGGAAAAACTGTATCGGCTGTGAATAGTAACAAATTTAACAAAAATTTAACTTTTTGTAATAGCCTTATCATAGGCTGTGTGTTATCATTAGAAATTATTGAAAGTGGCATGATCAGAAATAATCAAACAAAACTGAATTTCATGCATGTGGTGCTGGATGCGCTGATCACCGCGGTGTCGTACCTTCTGGCCTGGTATCTGATTATCGGCATGCATACGAACGCGGAACGGGGCGCGCTGCCGCTGGAGATCTACCTGCGGGCGCTTGTCCTGATCATTCCGGTCTACCTCCTGCTGTACACGGCTTTCAATCTGTATTCGCCGAAACGCGTGCAGTCGCGGCGCTATGAGCTTGCAAATATCTGCAAGGCAAATATCGTCGGGCTGATGATCTTTACCTTTGTGCTGTTCGGCGGACGTAATTTCAGAAGCCTCGGTCCTTATCTCGACAACTTCTCGGCGAGAATGATCATTGCCTTTTTTGGCATCAATATCATTCTCATGGCGCTTGTGCACAACGCGCTGCGCATTTTTCTCCGGGATATCCGGGCAAAGGGCTTTAACCAGAAGCACATCCTTCTGGTCGGATTTTCCGGCGCGGCCGACGGGTTTATCGAGCGCGTGCGGCAGAATCCGGAATGGGGCTATCATATTTACGGTATTCTCGATGACAACATGGAAAAGGGAACCTTGTACAAGGGCATTCCGATTCTCGGGGAGCTGACGGAGCTTCGCGGAATTCTGGCGGAAAACACGCTGGATGAGATCGCGGTAACACTGCCGCTTGAGAAATACGAGTACCTGAAACCGGTCGTCAATATCTGCGAGAAGTCAGGCGTTCACACCAAGTTTATTCCGGATTATCTGAACATTATTCCGACGACTCCTTATATGGAGGATCTGGAGGGACTTCCGGTCATCAATATCAGGCATGTGCCGCTGACGCATCCGTTCAACATGATCGTAAAGCGGCTGATCGATATCGCGGGCGGACTGTTTGCTTTGATTTTGTTCAGCCCGGTGATGATCGCGGTGGCAGTGATCATTAAATGCACGAGCAAGGGACCTGTCATCTTCAAGCAGGAACGGGTGGGGCTTCACAACAAACCTTTCCGGATGTACAAGTTCCGCTCCATGTATGTGCAGAAGCCGGATGAGGAGCTGACGAAATGGACGACGAAGGGGGATTCCCGGATCACGCCGATCGGCCATTTCATCCGCAGGACCAATATTGATGAGACGCCGCAGCTTCTGAATGTGCTGATGGGAGACATGAGCCTTGTGGGGCCGCGTCCCGAACGGCCGCAGTTTGTGGAAAAGTTCCGGGAGGAGATCCCGCGCT
>JAUNHA010000048.1 GCA_030524135.1 Eubacteriales bacterium | reverse complement strand
GAGGGGTGCTCTCTCTATCTTTTTATTCAACTGACTACTTCTTTACTCTAACTTTTGTTTACAGTTCAGCCATGCAGAAATGAGGCTGTGAACTGTCCGTGGGAGCCTGCTCACAAAGGGCAGAGCGCAGCCTCATTTCTATAGGGCGGACGCCCTCATGAAATAAGTCACCGGTCAGATCATCACACAATCAGTGAAATCATCCGCTCCGGTGACTTATGAATGGACATGGCTGAACTGCTGTAGTTATCCCGCAAGCTGTGTCTTCGCAAGCTCACGCGCCTTTTCAAGCGCCGCCTCAATTCCTGCAGCATCCGTACCGCCGGCCTGCGCCATGTTCGGTCTTCCGCCACCCTTTCCGCCGACAAGCGGTGCGCATTCCCTGATGATATTGCCGGCCATTGCGCCCTTCTTTACCGCGCCGTCCGTCGCCGTCGCGATCAGGCTTACCTTGCCGTCGCAGACTGCGGCGAGCACCACGACCGCCTCTCCGAGCTTTTCCTTCAGCGTATCGCCGAGGTTGCGGAGCGCGTTCGCGTCAGACGCATCCGCCTTAAGTGCAAGCACCTTTACGCCGTTTACTTCCTCCGCGCCGGAAAGCGCGTCTCCTACGGAAGCATTTGCAGCCTGTGCCTTGAGCTTTTCATTTTCGGAACGAAGCTTCTTCACCTCGTCAAGCACCACCTGAAGCTTATCGGAAAGCTCTGCCGGAGATGTCTTCATCAGCTTTGCAGCCGAATGCAGCTCGTCCTCCTCATGGCGGTAATACTTCATAAGACCGTCGGCGGTCAGCGCCTCAATTCTGCGCACACCTGCCGCTATGCCCGATTCTCCGAGGATCTTGATCGCCTGGATCACACCCGTATGTCCGACATGCGTACCGCCGCAGAGCTCCGTAGAGAAATCCCCCATCTTTACAACGCGGACCGTATCTCCGTATTTCTCTCCGAAGAGTGCCATCGCACCGGACTTCTTCGCCTCGTCAAGCGTCATGATCTTTGTTTCGACCGGAAGGTCCTCCGCGATCTTTTCATTGACGAGCTTCTCTACCTCAGCAATTTCCTCCGGCGTCATCGCCTGGAAATGCGTAAAGTCAAAACGAAGTCTGTCCTTATCCACATAGGAACCCGCCTGCTCGACATGGCTGCCAAGCACCGTACGCAGTGCCTTCTGCAGAAGGTGCGTTGCGGAATGGTTGCGCGCGGTATTAAGACGCTGCTTTGCATCCGCATTGAGCTCCACGGTATCTCCTGTCTTCAGCATGCCGCTTACCATCTGTCCGACATGACCGAGGCGTCCGCCCTTTAGGTGGATGGTCTCCTCCACGCGGAACGCTCCTCCGTCGTTTATGATCATTCCGGAATCGCCGAGCTGTCCGCCCATCGTTGCATAAAACGGCGTCTTATCCGTGATGACGGTGCCCTTCTGTCCGTCCGTAAGCGCTTCCGTGATCTCGTCTTCGGTCGTAAGCACAAGAATCTTTCCGGTATCCGTAAGCTTATCATATCCGGTGAATTCAGAGGTGATATGCGGATCGATCTCATCATATACGGTCGCATCCGCTCCCATATAATTGGAATGCTTTCTCGCCTTTCTCGCCTTTTCCTTCTGCTCCTTCATGCAGGCATCAAAGCCGGCGCGGTCTACCGTCATGCCCTTCTCTTCGAGGATCTCCTCAGTCAGGTCAAACGGGAAGCCATAGGTATCGTAAAGCTTGAATGCATCCGTGCTGTCAAGCTCATTTTTGCCTTCTGACTTTGCCCGCTCCGTCATTTCCGTAAGGATCTCCATGCCGGCATCGATCGTCTTGTTGAACTTCTCTTCCTCCTCAGCGAGTACCTTAAGGATCATCGCTTCCTTCTCGGCAAGCTCCGGATAACCGTCCTTATTATTGGCAATGACATTCTTCGCCATATCGGTCATGAAGTTATGCGTGATGCCGAGCTTTCTTCCGTGACGCACCGCGCGGCGAAGCAGTCTTCTGAGCACGTATCCCCTGCCCTCGTTTGACGGCATAATTCCGTCTGAGATCATGAAGGTGCAGGATTTTGTATGATCGGTCACGATACGCAGGGAAATGTCCTTATCCTTATCATCGTGATATTTAATATCCGCAAGACGGCATACGTCCTCGAGCAGCGCGCGGTTGGTGTCCACCGTATAAATGGATTCCTCATCCTGGACCACCATGGCAAGACGCTCAAGTCCCATGCCGGTATCGATGTTTTTCTGGGCAAGATCGCTGTAATGGCCGTGTCCGTCATTGTCGAACTGGGAGAATACGACGTTCCATACCTCTACATAACGGTCGCATTCGCAGCCTACGGTACATCCCGGCTTTCCGCAGCCGTACTTTTCTCCGCGGTCATAATAGATCTCGGTGCAGGGACCGCAGGGGCCTTCTCCATGCTCCCAGAAGTTGTCCTCCTTGCCAAATTTGAAAATACGCTCCGGCGCGATGTGCATTTCATTGACCCAGATATCAAACGATTCCTGATCGTCCACATAGACTGACGGATACAGGCGGTCTGCGTCCAGGCCAACTGTTTCAGTCAGAAAATTCCAGGCATAGGGAATCGCCTCATGCTTAAAGTAATCTCCAAAGGAGAAGTTTCCAAGCATCTCAAAGAAGGTACCGTGACGCGCGGTCTTTCCGACATTTTCGATATCTCCCGTACGGATGCACTTCTGACAGGTCGTCACACGGCGGCACGGCGGGATCTCCTGGCCGGTAAAATACGGCTTCAGCGGAGCCATGCCCGAATTGATCAGCAAAAGCGAATTATCGTTGTGCGGAACCAGCGAAAAGCTCTTCATCCGAAGATGTCCGTTGTCCTCAAAATATTTCAGAAACATCCGGCGCAGTTCATTTACGCCTCTTACCTGTAATGACATGATACATTTCCCTCTCTATCTTTTCTTCATCCGGCGCAGTCGGCGCCTTCCGTCATGATTTAAACATTCGTTCTATTTTATACTATAATTCCGGGCTGATTTCAAGCGTTTAAACGCTCCTCTGAGAGAAGCCCCGCATTTTGCCCGCGCTTTTTCAGCGGCGGCTTATTCCAGCGGCGCTCCTTCGTCTTCGATCAGATCCCGTCCCGTAGCCGCCTTTACCGCAAGCGCGTCACAGCGTTCGTTTTCAGGATGTCCCGCATGTCCCTTGACCCAGATGAATCTCACACGGTGCGGCTCGATTGCCTTAAGCAGACGCTTCCACAGATCGATATTTTTCACGGGCCCGCTTTTTCCGCGCTTCCAGTCGTTCCTGACCCAGTTCCCGATCCAGTTCTGGTTAAATGCATCCACAAGATACTTCGAATCGCTGTAGAGGTCGATCAGACAGGGGCGGTTGAGCGCTTCAACGCCCGCGATCGCCGCCATGAGCTCCATGCGGTTATTCGTCGTGCGGATATATCCCTGGGACAGTTCCTTTTCATGCACGACGCCCTTCGCATCCGTATACTGCAGCACCGTGCCGTACCCGCCCGGTCCGTCCGGGTTTCCCCGCGCTGCACCGTCGGTATAAATACTGACAACTCCCATTTATTTTATCGTTTCCTTTCGTAATGTAATGAACGCCCGCCTATTTCCAGCGCGCAAGCAGATTGCGAAGCTCCTTTGTAAAGCGCTTCATATCCGCATTTGTGCCGGTTTTGAGTTCTTCCGACAGCTGTCTGACCGCCTCCGCCGCAAGCGCGAGCTCCTGGCGCACCGTATTGTTCCGGACGGATACCGCCTTCTCCCTGCGGATAAAGCGCGGTTCTGCCTCATACTCGAACCGTCCCGTTGCAAGATCAAATACAGAGCCGCTGTACGGGCAGTGTGGCTTTATGCCAGGCTTTTCGAGAAGCAGCGCTGAAAACGCCGTCATCGCCTCATCATTTCCATGCACAAGAAACAGGGCATCCGGCTGCTTTGTAAACGCGCTGATCCACTGAAGGAGACCTGTCTGATCGGCATGGGAGCTCATGCTTCCCATCTGTTCGATCTTTGCGCGCACCTCGATCTCCTCCCCGAAAATGCGTACGGTCTCCGCACCGTCCTGCAGCATGCGGCCAAGCGTTCCCTCCGCCTGATAGCCGGCGAATACCACCGTACACTCCGGACGCCACAGATTATGCTTCAGATGATGCCGGATGCGCCCCGCGTCGCACATGCCTGAGGCGGCAAGTATGACCTTCGGCTCCGGATCAAAGTTGATCGCCTTTGAGTCGTCCGCGCTCACGCTCAGACACAGATTGTCAAATTCTATGGGATTGATCCCCTGCTCCACGAGCGCTCTCGTCTCATCATCATAGCATTCGAGCAGGTTTTCCCGGAATACATGGGTCGCCTGTACGGCAAGCGGGCTGTCAACATAGACCGGAAATCCCTCGTGCCCGCGGATCAGCCGCTCCTGCTTGAGATGCCGCAGAAGATACAGAAGCTCCTGCGTGCGTCCGACCGCAAATGCCGGAATGACAACGTTTCCGCCGCGGTCAAGCGTTTCCTGCACGATGCGTCTCAGATCCTCGAGATGATCGACCGACATATCGTGGTGCCGGTTTCCGTAGGTACTTTCCATCACCACATAGTCCGCCTCCGCGATATACTGCGGATCCCGGATCAGCGGCTTATTCTGATTGCCGATATCGCCCGAAAAAACGATCTTCTTTTTCAGTTCGCCCTCTGTGATCCAGATCTCTGCGGATGCGGATCCAAGCAGATGGCCCGCGTCAACAAAGCGGAGCTTTACCGTATCGGAAAGCTCTGTCACGCGGTTATACGGTACGGAACGAAACTGGCGGATGGCGGCCTTTGCATCCTCCACCGTATAGAGCGGCTCCACCGGCTTCTTCCCGGCGCGCATTCCCTTGCGGTTCTGCCACTCAGCCTCCTGCTCCTGGATATGCGCGCTGTCAAGCAGCATAATGCTGTCCAGATCCATGGAAGCGTTTGTCGTAACGATCGTTCCGTTAAAGCCCATTTTACAGGCAAACGGGATCATACCCGCATGGTCAATGTGCGCATGCGTCAGAATGATATAGTCGATCTCACTGTAATTTACCGGCAGCTCTGCATTCTCATACACATTCTCTCCCTGCTCCAGTCCGCAGTCGATCAGGATCTTCAGATCCGCCGTTTCCAGCAGATGCTGGGAACCCGTTACCTCGTGGTCCGCGCCGATAAATGTAAGCTTCATATCCCTTCCTCCGTTTCATGTCCATACGCCGCATTTATGCCTTAGTATATCATTCTTTTTTCAGATTGAGAAGAAATCAGACAGAAAAAAGCTGCATTCCGCCGGAGTAGGTTCCGGAAAATGCAGCTTAAATCCAGTCAGAATTCGTTTATTCGGAAAGATATGCAGCCTTTACCTGCGGATCTTCCATCAGCTTATGCGCGTCGCCTTCGAGTACGATCCTGCCGGTCTCAAGCACATACGCGCGGTTGGCGATCGCAAGCGCCTTGTTCGCGTTCTGCTCGACCAGAAGCACCGTCACGCCATCGCTGTTGATCTTTCTTATAATGTCAAAAATCTCATTGACATAGATCGGGGAAAGCCCCATTGACGGCTCGTCAAGAAGGATCAGCTTCGGCTTTGACATCAGCGCCCTTCCCATTGCAAGCATCTGCTGCTCACCGCCGGAAAGCGTGCCGGCGCGCTGTTCCTTTCTTTCAAGAAGTCTCGGAAAGCGCTCATAGACCATTTTAAGGGTCTCCTCGATCTCCGACTTGTCCTTTCTCGTGAACGCGCCGAGCATCAGGTTCTGGTAAACGGAAAGATCCGCAAACACGCGGCGTCCCTCCGGTACATGCGCGATTCCCTGACTTACGAGCTTATACCCCGGCACCTTGCTGATATCCTGTCCGTCATAGCTGACCGCCCCGCTCTTCGCCGGGATCAGTCCCGTTACCGTCTGCAGCGTCGTGGTCTTGCCCGCGCCGTTTGCTCCGATCAGCGTGACGATCTCTCCCTTGCCGACGTGGAAGGAAACATCTTTGATTGCGTGGATCACGCCGTAATATACATTCAGATCTTTTACTTCAAGAATATTTTCCATCGTCCGCTCCTTAATCTCCCAGATATGCCTTAATAACTTCCGGATTGTTGAGCACATCCTTCGTGTCGCCCTCGCAGAGAACCTGTCCGAAATTGAGCACGGTAAGCTCTTCGCAGATACCGCTGACAAGCTTCATATCATGCTCGATCAGAAGGATCGTCATACCGAAATTATCGCGTACAAAGCGGATGGTCTCCATCAACTCATGCGTCTCCTGCGGGTTCATGCCGGCTGCCGGCTCATCGAGCAGAAGAAGCTTCGGCTCCGTCGCAAGCGCACGCGCGATCTCAAGCTTTCTCTGGCGTCCGTACGGAAGCTGGGAGGCCTTGAATGACGCGGCGTCATCCAGTGCGAAAACCCGGAGGATCTCCATCGCTTTTTCATTCATCGCCTTTTCCGTCTTATAGAATTTCGGCGTACGGAAAATCCCGTCAAGCGTACCGTATCTGAAGTGCTGGTGAAGCCCCGCCTTTACATTGTCGAGAACCGTCAGATTGGAGAACAGGCGGATATTCTGGAACGTTCTCGCAATTCCCGCATGATTGATCTCGATGGTATGTTTTCCGGTAATATTCTGTCCGTCCAGAACGATGCTGCCGGTATCCGGCTTATAAACGCCGGTGAGCAGGTTGAATACGGTCGTCTTGCCCGCGCCGTTCGGCCCGATTAAGCCGTACAGCTCATTCTTTCTGATCTTCAGGCGGAAATCGCTTACCGCCTTCAGGCCTCCGAAAGAGATACTCAAATTTTCAACTGAAAGCATATTTTCCGCTGCCATTATGCCTCCTCTCCGCTGCCATCTTTATCTCCGGCAGCCCCGGTCCTGTTTTCCTCTTTTTTCATACGGATGCGTTCGCTCATCATCTTTCTCCACGCAATGGATTTCGGTGCGGAGTTAAACAGCATAAGCGAAATCAGTACGATCGCATAAATCAGCATACGGTAGTCCGAAAGGAAACGGAGCTTCTCCGGCAGCACTGTCAGAATGACTGCCGCAATGATGGAACCGCGGATATTACCGATACCGCCGAGCACGACGAATACCAGGATCATGATCGACTGGTTGTATCCAAAGTTCTTGGAGGTCGCCTGCAGCGCGCTCAGGTTGTGGGAATACAGCACGCCGGCCATACCGGCAAGCGCAGCTGAAATGACAAACGCCATCATCTTATACTTGGAAACAGAGAGTCCGACCGATTCGGCAGCGATCCGGTTATCTCTGATCGCCATGATCGCCCGTCCCTGTCTGGAATGAATCAGATTCAGCACGATAAAGAGCGTGATGAGCACAAGCACTACGCCGACCGTCAGGTTTGCTGTCCTTGGAAGGCCGCTGATGCCCTGCGCGCCGTTGATGATGGTATCTCCGTTTTCACTGAGGCCGAGGCTCAGCGAATCCTTCATCGAGAAATGTAGGCCGTTTTCATCGATGCCAAGATAAACCGCGTTTACCACGTTTTTGATGATTTCGCCGAATGCGAGCGTTACGATCGCAAGATAGTCGCCGCGCAGTCTGAGCACCGGAATACCGATCAGGAAGCCAAAGAGCGCGCCGAAGCCCGCGCCGATGATAAGGGCGAGCACCAGTTCAAGAAGTTCCGGCATCTTCCCGTCCACGAGCACTGCAAAGATCGCGCTCGAATAAGCGCCGATACACATAAAGCCCGCATGGCCGAGGGACAGTTCTCCGGAAATGCCGACAACCAGGTTCAGCGATACCGCAAGAATTACATAATAGCAAAGCGGAACCATAAGGCCCTTCATCAGCGAAGACATATTCCCGCTCATGATAAGGCCATGACAGATCAGATAAAACGCGATTACGATCGCATAGGTTACCGCATTTGTTCTGAATGCTTTTGATTTCATATTCATGATGCAACAACCTCCGCCATCAAACTTTTTCCTGAATCTGCTTGCCCATAAGGCCCGTCGGCTTTACAAGCAGTACGACAATAAGTACGGCAAATACGATCGCGTCAGAAAGCTGTGAAGAAATGTAGGCCTTCGACAGGTTCTCGATCACACCCATGACAAGGCCGCCGATGAGCGCACCGGGGATAGAACCGATACCGCCGAACACAGCCGCCGTAAACGCCTTGATGCCCGGCATCGCTCCGGTCGTTGAAGAAAGCACCGGATATGCGGAGCAAAGAAGTACGCCCGCGATCGCCGCAAGCGCGGAACCGATCGCAAAGGTGATGGCGATCGTCCGGTTGACGTTGATGCCCATCAGCGTCGCAGCGCCCTTGTCCTCGGAAACTGCAAGCATGGCCTGACCGGTCTTCGTTCTGTTGATAAACGTGGTAAGCCCAATCAGGATCACGGCACAGCTTACGACCGTGGCAATGGTAACGCCCGATACATTCACCTCTCCGTTCATAAGTGTAATGGAAGGAATGCTGATCACGGACTGGAAGGATTTCGTATCTGCGCCGAACAGCAGAAGCGCCGCGTTCTGCAGAAAATAGCTGACACCGATCGCGGTGATCAGGACGCTTAAGGAGGAGGCGCCTCTGAGCGGCTTATAAGCGATGCGCTCGATCAAAACGCCCAGCACGGTACAGATAACGACTGCCGCAAGAATACCCACGACAGGCGGGAGGCCCAGCATGGAAGTACAGATAAATACCGTATAACCGCCTACCATGATGACGTCTCCGTGTGCGAAGTTAAGCATTTTGGCAATGCCGTAAACCATCGTATATCCAAGCGCGATGATCGCATAAACAGAGCCAAGGCTTATTCCGTTGATCAGATAAGAGAGAAAGCTTGACATGATAATTGCCCTTTCCGAAGATGATATATAATTTGAGGGCTTCCGTATGAAAGCCCTCAAACTGTAAGCTTATTCTTTGTTACATTTTAAGTAAATTACTCAAGTGACTTGTAAGCACCGGATACGATCTCGACTGCCTTCGGCGCCTTGTTCGGCTCACCCTCTTCATCGAAGGAGATGTCCTTACCGGTCAGTCCGTCCATCTTGACCTCAAGCATAGCCGGCTCCATTGCATCCGTGATATCAGATACGCTCATATCCGGCGTGATGCCTGCAGTCTCTGCAGCTGCCTTGATTACATATACCGCGTCATACGCGTCTGCCGCGAACTGGTTCGGCGTATCGCCGTAAGCTTCCTTGTACTTTGCAACGAAATTCTGCGTAAGCTCATCCGATGCATCCGCTGAGAACGGAGTAAGGAGCATAAGGCCCTCTGCAAGGGAGGTATCAAAATCCGGAAGGCTTAAGATACCGTCCATACCGTCGCAGCCGAAGAACTTCGGAGCCCAGCCCATCTCATTCGCCTGCTTCAGGACAAGAGATGCCTCCGTATAATAGAACGGAAGGAATACGAGCTCGGAGCCGGCATCCTTAAGCTTCTGAAGCTGGGTCTTGAAATCAGTCTTGGATTCAGAGTTGAAGGACTCTGCTCCAACGACCTCAATGCCCTGATTCGGAGCTTCCTTTACGAAATTCTCATAGATTCCTGAAGAATATGCATCGGAGTTATCATAGATAACGCCAACCTTGGTTGCAAGCTTGTTCTGTCCGATATACTCTGCAGACTTTGTACCCTGCGCAGGATCGGAGAAGCACATACGGAATACATTTGCCGGAGCCGTGATGTCCTTGGTAGAACCTGACGGAGTGATCTGGAACATATTATCGTTCTCTGTCTCAGCGATCACTGCCATGCAAGCGCCGGAGGTCGTGGTTCCGACGAACATCTGCATACCGCCGTCCTTCAGGGTATTGTAAGCGTTTACCGCCTTCTCGGCATCAGCCTCGTCATCCTCGAAGATCCACTTTACCTGATGTCCGTTGATGCCGCCTGCCGCATTGATCTCATCAACTGCGATCTGGCCGCCGTTCTTTACTGCATTTCCATAAATTGCAGCACTACCGGTCAGCGGGCCGGAACCGCCCAGGACAAACTCGCCTTCTGCGGATGCTCCGCTGTCTGCTGCTGCCGTCTCAGAACCGCCTGCTGCCGCCGTGGTCTCTGAACCGCCTGCTGCTGCCGTCGTTTCGGAAGTGGAAGCTGAATTTCCACAGCCTGCTGCAGATACTGCCATCGCTGCCGCCATTGCCGCGCACATCGTTCTCTTCATTTTCATAATGATATCCTCCCCAAGTTCATACTTCTGCCGGAAGAGATCTTTTTCCGCTTTCGAAAGTTCTTTCCGATCGCCAGATATAATCTCAACCTATATCTTTCCGTCATTATAGAGAGGGAAAGATGCCCTGTCAATGTCCATTTTGAAAAAACAGAAAGAAATGTGTTTTTCTTTCGCTTTTATAACTTGAAGTTATATTTATTCCCATTTCAGGTCGGGGTGCTCGGCAGTTTTATCCCTGCACATGAGATCCATGACCGCATCAGCCGCAGGTTTGCCCTCAAACAGAATGCGGTTTACCTCCTCAATGATCGGCATGCGGACGCCGTACTTATCCGCAAGCTGTTTACCCGCCCTTGCGGAATAGACGCCCTCGACGACCATCTGCACCTCATCCATCGCCTCCTGCATGCTCTTTCCCTGTCCGATCAGAACGCCTGCGCGCCGGTTGCGGCTGTGGCGCGATTCGCAGGTGACGATCAGATCGCCAAGCCCTGTCAGACCGTAAAAGGTCATCGGACTTCCGCCCATTTCCATTCCAAGTCGGGCGAGCTCCGTGATGCCGCGGGTTACGAGCGCGGCCATCGTGTTGTCCCCGTAGCCAAGTCCGTCAGCCATTCCTGCCGCCAGCGCAATGACATTTTTCAGGGATCCGCCGACCTCAACGCTCTGCATATCTGGAGAAATATAGACGCGAAACTGTGGGTTCATGAATAGCTCCTGAATGTAGAGCGCAGTCTCCCGTTTCCTGCTGGCAGCCACAACGGCCGTCGGCATGCCGACAGAGACCTCTTCCGCATGGGAAGGCCCGGAAAGCACGGCTGCGACCGACTGCAGAATCTCTTCCTCTGTGATGTCGCTCTGCGTCTTCAGCGTTCCCTCTTCTATTCCCTTTGCCACATTAACAATGATCTGGCCCTCCGGCACAAAGGGCCGCATCTTCCGCGCGGTTTCTCTTGTATATATAGAAGGAACCGCGAGAATCAGAAGATCCTTTCCCGCGCAGATCTCCGGAAGCTCAGCCGTGAAACACATCGTCTCCGGCAGCAGAGCGCCGGGCAGATTTTTATGC
This sequence comes from Eubacteriales bacterium, assembly GCA_030524135.1. Lineage (GTDB taxonomy): Bacteria > Bacillota > Clostridia > Lachnospirales > Lachnospiraceae > Avilachnospira. The sequence goes on along the minus strand of JAUNHA010000048.1, from coordinate 4,460 downwards.
CTGTGTGTTTCCTTAAGCGCATCGATCTCTGCCGGAAACGCGGACCAGAGCGTGACCGCATGCCCGCATTTTGCAAGATGGATCGCAAGCGCCGTCCCCCAGGTTCCGGATCCCAATACCCCAATATTTGCCATATCCCGAATATCCTTTCTTTCGTCTGTAATGATATATTTACTGCTTCTTCTTTGTTCCAAAGGAAAGCTTCCGTTCATTTCCCGCTATGAGGCGGCCGATATTGCTCCTGTGCTGGAAAACGATCAGCGCTGATACCAGGAGCACCAGCACAAAAAACTCGGCGTGGTACTGTGCCCCGAGCGCTTCCGAGGCATTCCATCCCATCTTTCTGCCGGAGATCACAAGCACGATGTTCGTCACGAGATATCCCGCTGCCACAAGCAGGGAACCAACTGAAACATATTTTGTCAGAAGTGTTCCGCCGAAAAACAGCACGAAGCAGACCGCGAGCAGCACGGGATCCGAATAGATGATCATCGCTCCGGTGCAGGCAACGCCCTTTCCTCCGTGGAAATGAAGCGATACCGGATAGTTATGTCCGAGCACCGCACCCAGTCCGGTATAGACGGTCAGCAGATAGCGCATATCCGTCTTGTCCCTGAAAAGCCATGCCGTAATAAAAAGCGGCAGAAAGGTCTTGATAAAATCTCCCAGCATCGTGATGAGACCGGCCTTCGGACCGAGCGTCCTCAGCGCGTTTGTCGTTCCGATGTTTCCGCTTCCCGTCTTCGTGATGTCTACTCCGTGCGCCTTTGCGTACAGATAGCCTGTCGGAAAATTACCAAACAGATACCCTATGATCAGGCATACAATTCGTTCCATACTCCATATTCCCCTTTACGCATCCTTGTCCTTCCGCTCCCGGATGATAAAACGTACCGGTGTTCCAAAGAAACCAAACGCATCCCTCAGACGGTTTTCGATATAGCGCTGGTACGAGAAATGGAACAGCTCTCTGTCGTTTACAAATATCACAAAGGTCGGCGGCTCCACGGATACCTGTGTAATATAGTAGAGTTTCAGCCGCTTTCCCTTATCTGACGGCGGCTGCTTCATCGCGCAGGCCTCCGCCATGATCTCATTGATAATTCCGGTCTGCACGCGAAGGGTCTGGTTCTGGCGCACTCTGTCGATCTCGTCATAGAGCTTCTGCAGACGCTGTCCTGTCAGCGCGGAGATGAACAGATACTGGGCATACGGCATGAAGGCAAACTTTTCCTTAAGCTTTTCCAGATATTCATTCATGCTCTTGTCCGTCTTTTCCGGCACCGCGTCCCATTTGTTGACCACGATGATCGCGCCCTTGCCTCTTTCATGCGCAATACCGGCGATCTTCGTGTCCTGTTCGCTCACGCCTTCCACGGCGTCGATCACGATGACGACGATATTCGCACGCTCCACGGCGGCCACCGTCCGGATGATGGAATAACGCTCGATCTCCTCCTTGATCTTCGACTTGCGGCGAAGTCCCGCGGTATCGATGAATACGTATTCCTCTCCGTTGTGCTTCACCTCGGTATCGACAGCATCGCGCGTCGTACCAGCGACATCCGAGACGATCACGCGGTTTTCTCCGAGCAGCCGGTTCACGATAGAGGATTTGCCGACGTTCGGCTTTCCGACGATCGCCACCTTTGTGCGGTCGTCCTCCTCTTCCTCAGCCGTATTTACAGGGAAGTGCTCCGCCACGATATCAAGAAGATCGCCGATTCCCTGACGTCCCTGCGCCGAAACAGGCACCGGGTCCCCGAGACCGAGATTGTAAAACTCATAGACGTCATTTTCCTGTTTTTTGAAGCTGTCTACCTTATTGACGCAGAGGACGATCGGTTTTCTGCTCTTTCTGAGCATATTTGCGACTTCATTGTCCGCATCCACCAGCCCCTCTCTCACATCGGTCATAAAAATAATGACATTTGCGGTCTCCACGGCGATCTCTGCCTGCTCGCGCATCTGCCTTAAGATCACATCCGAAGAGGCCGGCTCAATTCCGCCTGTATCTACCAGCGTAAAATGCCTGTTCTGCCACTCGCAGTCTGCATAGATGCGGTCTCTTGTCACACCCGGCGTATCCTGGACAATGCTCAGGTTCGTACCGCTGACTGCATTAAACAGGGTGGACTTTCCGACATTCGGTCTGCCTACAATTGCGACGATCGGTTTACTCATATGTTTCTCCTGCCTGAAACCCTTCCTCTCCCCGCGAAGCCCGCCGGATACGAGAAGGGTCATTTTTCTGTATCTGTACTGTTAATAATGAAAAAAATGCTGCACAAAAAACACGGCGATCCGTGTTCGGCGTTATTAGTATACACAAGTTTCCCCGTTCGGGCAAGGAATCTTTCAGAATAAGGGCAGCCCGCAAAACCTTTTTTTCTTTATTTTGTAAACTCTTATTGACCGGAATATTTTAGAATGATATATTTTTAGAGACGGAGGGGAAGACCCTCCCAATTTCGGCCTAACAGGAAAGGATGGACTCATGGCTCACGATTTTATTATCGAAGACATACCTGTAGCACCTCTTAAGCTCGCAGCGCACAAGAGTGCGGCAGAGCTCGGAAAGAAGGTAGACGAGTGTCTCGTCAGATTCAGAAAACACGATTACAATATCATCAGGGACAAATATAAAGGCTCCCTCATGCTCCGCGACTTTGCTCCGGACACCTTTCTTCTCAACCTCGACTGCCCGCGGTTTGGCAGCGGCGAAGCGAAGGGCGTCATCAAGGAATCCGTCAGAGGCGTGGATGAATTTGTACTCTGCGACATTACCAATTACTCCAACACCTATACAGTCAACGGATACACCAACCACATGTCTCCGGATGACAATTATCAGGACATGAAGCGCATCATCGGCGCATCCATTGCCCGCGCCCACAGAGTAAGCGTCATTATGCCTTTCCTCTATGAGTCCCGTCAGCACAAGCGTTCCCAGAGAGAAAGCCTCGACTGTGCTATGGCGCTCGAGGAGCTGACGCATATGGGCGTTAAGAACATCATCACCTTTGACGCGCACGACCCGCGCGTACAGAACGCGATTCCGTTAAAGGGATTCGATAATTTCATGCCGACCTACTCCTTTGTGAAGGCGCTTCTGAAATATGATCCGAACATTGTGATCACCAAGGATACCTTTATGGTCATCTCTCCGGACGAGGGCGCGATGGACAGAGCAGTCTATCTCGCAAACAACCTCGGCGTGGATATGGGCATGTTCTATAAACGCCGCGATTACTCCCGCGTTGTAAACGGCAGAAACCCGATCGTCGCACACGAATTCCTCGGCGCTTCCGTTGAAGGAAAGACCGTGCTGATCGTGGATGATATGATCTCCTCCGGTGAGTCTATGCTCGATACCGCGAGAGAACTCAAGGAAAGAAAAGCAAAGAACGTGATCGTCTGCTGTACCTTTGGTCTATTCACCTCCGGATTTGACAAGTTTGACGAATTCTATGCACGGGGCTATATCGACTGCGTTATCACGACAAACCTGAACTACCGTCCGGCAGAGATCTATGAAAAGGACTGGTATTATGAGGCGGATATGAGCAAGTACCTGGCGTCGATCATCAATTCGTTCAACTACGACGTATCTCTGGAAAATGCGCTTCACTCCTCTTCCAAGATACAGGCCCTGCTTTCGAATCACCGTTCAGACGGCTATACATACGAGGGAGAGCTTCCGCTCAAATAAGCCGGTTTCTCCGGGATGCAAAAAGAGACTTCGCAACGAAGTCTCTTTTTTTTGCCCTGATCTGCCACATGCCTTCGGCATGCGGCGGATCAGGGATAGTTTATAGCTTTTTAGCTTTGGATTTAAGCCTCTTCTGCCGGTGCTGCGTACAGCGTTACCAGACCTTCGAGGTACTTTCTTCTCTGCTCTGCATCGCTCTGGTTCTGATCGAAGAGCTTTGCCGCTCTCTCCGGGTTCTTGAGCGCAAGAGACGAATAACGAACTTCGCCGTTGAGGAAGTCTCTGTGCTTGGAGAAATCCGGTGCCTTGCTGTCAAGCGAGAACTTGTTTGCAGCTTCCGGATTGAAGCGGAAGTTGTACCAGTAGCCGCACTCAACTGCAAGCTTCTCTTCGGTCTGTGCCTTGCCCATACCCTTGCGGATACCGTGGTTGATACACGGAGCGTAAGCGATGATGAGGGACGGTCCCGGATAAGCCTCTGCCTCGGCAATCGCCTTGACAGCCTGGTTCATATCCGCGCCCATAGCGATCTGTGCAACGTATACATAACCGTAGCTCATCGCGATGGATGCAAGATCCTTCTTCTTCACATCCTTACCGCCTGCAGCGAACTGTGCAACCGCACCCGGCTGCGTAGCCTTGGAGGACTGTCCGCCGGTATTGGAGTAAACCTCGGTATCGAATACCATGATATTGATGTCCTTCTTGGACGCGATTACATGGTCAAGTCCGCCGAAGCCGATATCAT
>JAUNHA010000047.1 GCA_030524135.1 Eubacteriales bacterium | reverse complement strand
CGGTGCAGAGCGGAGACTAAAAACCGCTTGCATTCATTTCCTTCCTGTGATATACTCTCTAAGCTATATATTTGACGTGGCGGTTGGGAATCGCCAAAAATTGTGAAAGAGGTGAAAAGAATGAAGGAAGGAATCCATCCGGTATATCATCAGGCTACTGTTACCTGCCATTGCGGAAACACTTTTACGACTGGTTCTACAAAGGAGAACATCACGGTCGAGATTTGCTCAAAGTGCCATCCGTTCTACACAGGTAAGGAGAAGGCTGCTGCAGCACGCGGACGTATCGAGGCATTCAACAGAAAGTATGGAATGCAGAAGTAATTATAGATAAGAATGTCATAGAACCGGACGGTACGCTTTCGTGCTGTCCGGTTTTCGATTTTTATGCGAAGAAGGAAAGTGAAATCAGATGAAATACAGCGGAATTGGCGGACAGGCCGTCATTGAGGGCATCATGATGCGCAACGGCGATCGCTACGCGGTGGGCGTGCGGAAGCCGGACGGGGAGATCGAAGTAAAGACAGATGAGTATATCAGCTTTCCAAAGCGGCATAAATGGGCGGGGCTGCCCTTTATCCGCGGCGTGTTCGCATTTGCGGATTCAATGATCCTGGGGCTTAAGTCCCTGACGTTTTCGGCTTCTTTTTTTGAGGACGATGAGGATGAGGGAGAGCCGGGAAAGATCGAGCTCTGGCTGGAAAAAACATTCGGAGACAAGCTTGAAAGGGTATTGATGACCTTTGCGATGGCGGTTTCGTTTGTCCTTGCGCTCGTGATCTTTTTGTGGCTGCCGCTGACTGCGGCAGGCTTCATGCGCCGTTTTATCCAGAGCGAAACGCTGGTCGCGGTGCTTGAGGGGGTGCTGCGCATCGCAATTTTTATTATATACATCAAGCTGATCTCCCGTACGGAGGATATCCGCAGGACCTTTATGTATCACGGGGCGGAGCACAAATGCATCAACTGTGTGGAGCACGGTCTTCCGCTTTCCGTGGACAATGTGGCGCTGTCCTCAAAGCAGCACAAGCGCTGCGGAACCAGCTTTATCTTTATCGTAATGATCATCAGCATCCTGTTTTTCATGGTGATCCGGGTGGAAAACCCGCTGATGAAATTCGGCGTGCGCATTCTGCTGATTCCGGTGATCGCGGGCGTGAGCTATGAATTCTTAAGCCTTGCGGGACGCTGTGATAATCCGGTCGTAAATATCCTTTCAAAACCGGGTATGTGGATGCAGAACCTGACGACCAGTGAGCCGGAGCGGGATATGATCGAGGTCGCGATCGCCGCGGTAGAGGCTGTATTTGACTGGCAGGCTTACGAGGCGGAAAATTTTCCGGACGGACCGGACGCGCTTGGACAGGCACTGCTTAAGTCAGCTGCAGCCGGCGGGACGAACGCGGACAGGGGCGGAAAAACTGTGTGTGAAAGAGCGGAAAGTGAGGCGAAAGTATCATGACGCTCAGACAACTATATGAAGAGGGAAGGGATATCCTTTCCGAAAGCGGCGTGCCGGATGCAAAACTCGACGCGCGGCTGCTTTTATGCGAGGCCTTCGGCATGACGGCTGCGGAATATCTGATGGAGGGCGAGCGGGAGCTTGCAGAGCTCTATGAAAATACCGCGCTCTCCGCGATGACGGAGGACTACGCGAATTATATCGCGCTTCGCAGGCGGCGGATGCCTCTGCAGCACATTCTCGGGGAAACCCAGTTTATGGGTCTTCCGTTTGCGGTGAACGCAAATGTACTGATTCCGAGACAGGATACGGAAACCCTCGTGGAACAGGTGCTTTCTGATTTTCCACAGCCGGATGTAAGCATTCTCGACATGTGTACGGGATCCGGGTGCATCGCGGCTTCCCTTGCCGTTCTCGGCGGCTACCGGGAGGTGGTTGGCGCTGATATTTCCATGGATGCCCTGTATGTCGCAAGGGAAAATGCCATGCGGCTCCTTCATGATGCAGGCGGGCGCGGCGGCAGGCAGGACTTTTCCGGCGGCAGCGCTTTTTCAGCGGATGAGGAGCAGTACAGGCAGCAGGTGCGTTTTGTACAGACGGATCTGTTCTCGGGGCTCTATGATATCATGGGAGAACTCGGAATGGAGCAGTTTGACGTGATCGTCTCCAATCCGCCGTATATCAGATCGGAAGAGATCGGGACGCTTCTGCCCGAGGTCCGCGACTTCGAACCGCGGATCGCGCTTGACGGGAGCGAGGACGGACTGCATTTTTACCGCAGGATCGCAAAGGAGGCAGGACCGTATCTGAGAGAAGGCGGAAGCCTTTATCTCGAGATTGGCGCAGATGAAGCGGTGGCGGTATGTGAGCTTCTGAAAGATGCCGGATTTCAGGATATAAATGTCATACGGGACCTTGCGGGAAAAGACCGTGTGGTAACGGCAAAGAAATAAAAGGTGGAAATTTATGCTGGCAATAGAGAGACTGGACGACATCCTTGCTCATTATGATGAGATCATGGGTGCACTGGGCGAGCCGAATGTGACGGAAGATCAGAAACGCTTCCGGAGCCTCATGAAGGAGCAGGCGGATCTCGAACCGATCGTACGGGCTTACCGTGCGTACAAGGACGCGCAGAAAAATGAAAAGGAAGCGCTCGAGCTTCTGGATACGGAGCGGGATGAGGAGCTTAGGGAAATGGCGAAGGAAGAGCTCTCCGATGCCAGAGATGCGCAGGAGAACCTTGCAGAGGAGCTTAAGATCCTGCTGCTTCCGAAGGATCCGAATGATGAGAAGAATATTGTCGTGGAGATACGCGCGGGCGTGGGCGGCGATGAATCCGCTCTGTTTGCCGCAGACCTTTACCGCATGTACGGCGCGTATGCGCAGAAAAACGGCTGGAAGACCGAGCTCGTTTCCTTTAACGAAAATGGAATCGGCGGCTTTAAGGAGATCACCTTTATGGTGATCGGAGACGGCGCGTATTCGAAGCTGAAATACGAATCGGGCGTTCACCGCGTGCAGCGTGTCCCGGAAACGGAAAGCGGAGGCCGCATCCATACCTCTACGGCGACTGTGGCGGTAATGCCGGAGGCAGAGGAGGTGGATGTGGAGATCAATCCGAATGATATCCACTGGGATGTGTTCCGCGCTTCCGGAAACGGAGGACAGTGCGTCAACACGACGGACAGTGCGGTCCGACTGACCCATTATCCATCCGGCATCGTCATCTCCTGTCAGGATGAGAAATCACAGCTCAAAAACAAGGACAAGGCGCTCAAGGTGCTGCGCGCAAGGCTCTATGAAATGGAGCTTGAAAAGCAGCACAATGCAGAGGATGATCTGCGGCGCTCCCAGATCGGAACGGGAGACCGTTCGGAAAAGATCCGGACCTATAATTTTCCGCAGAGCCGCGTGACGGATCACAGAATCAAGCTGACGCTTTATAAGATCGATTCGATCATGAACGGAGATCTGGATGAGCTTATTACGGCGCTGATCACGGCAGATCAGGCCGCAAAGCTCAGTAAAATGAATGAAGTGGCATAAAGCCGTATAAAAGGGGAAAGCGCTTGGCAGAACAGAGACAGGCACATGAGAAGGATATGAGGGGCAGCGTGGCCTCCGGCATTTTCTGGAAGCTTCTGGAAAATGGCGGAGATCAGCTCATTACGTTTGTGATCTCGATCGTGCTCGCGCGCCTTCTCGGACCGGAACGCTACGGTACGATGGCGCTGATGCTGATCTTTGTGGCGATCGGCAACGTGATCATACAGACGGGTTTCCAGACGGCACTGATTCAGAAAAGAAAGGCGGATGATATCGATTTTTCTTCCGTCTTTTTTCTCTGTCTTATAGTCGCGGCGCTTTTGTATCTTATGATCTATCTTGCCGCGCCGTTCTGCGCCGCCTATTTCGGGGATGCACAGATCGGGCCGATGCTTCGCGTGCTGTCCCTGATCCTTTTTTTCGGAGCCGTCGTTTCCGTGGAAATCGCATATATTGCAAGAAATATGGACTTCCGCAAGCAGTGCGTGGCAACGGTGCTTGCGGATCTCATCTCCGGTGCTGCCGGCATAGGGCTTGCGTTCGGCGGCGCCGGAACCTGGGCGCTTGTATTTCAGCAGCTTATCAAAAATATCTGTCTTGCCGGCATTCTGTTTGCGCTCCTGCCCTGGCGGCCGAAGGCGCTCTTTTCCTTAAGACGCCTTTCCGTGCTGTTTTCCTACGGCTGGAAGGTGCTCATGAGCGGCCTGATCGATACGATCTATAATAATCTTTATACTCCGGTGATATCCAGACTGTATAACCCGGTTTTCACGGGTCTTTACAGCAGGGGAAACCAGTTTCCGCAGGTGATCGCGAATGCGGCCGCACAGACGATGCAGGCAGTCATGCTGCCGGCTTTTTCAAGGACGCAGGATGAAAAAGAGACACTTTCGGCAATGCTGCGCCGCACCGTAAAGATGGGCAGCTTTCTGATGTTCCCGATGATGGCGGGGCTTATGGCAACGGCGGGAAATCTGGTGGATACGCTGCTCGGAGCCGACTGGTCCGGAGCGGTTCCCTATCTTGCACTCTGTGCGCTCGGCTACAGCGTATGGCCCATTCACATCGCAAATCTGCAGGCAATCAACGCGCAGGGGCGCAGTGATCTGTATCTGAAGCTTGAGCTGGTCAAAAAAGCGCTGGGTCTTATGGTGCTTTTTTTAAGCGTCCGCTATGGCGTCTTTGTCATGATCACGCTGAAATCCCTGATGGACTTTGTGTGCACGGTCATCAATGCATGGCCGAACCGGAAACTCCTTTCCTACGGCCCTCTGCGCCAGTGGAGGGATGTGCTCCCGGAATTTATGATATCCTGCGTGATGGGCATTCTGGTCTATCTCCTTCCGGGCGGAGTTCAGGGGCTTTTTGGAACGGCAGGCGGTCCGGCAGCCATGCTGCTTCAGTCGAGCCTGTTTTGGCTTTGCATACAGATCGCAGCGGGAATGGTCTTATATGCCGGCCTTGCATGGGTTTTCAGACTCGAAAGCTTTTTCTATTTAAAAGAGGTGCTCCGGGGCATGCGCCCGCGCGGGGCAGGGGAGGAACAGTAATGGAGCAGAAAAAGCCGCTTGTATCGATATCCTGTATCACCTATAATCACGGTCCGTATATCCGCCAGGCGCTTGAGGGCTTTCTGTCGCAGCGGACGGATTTTCCATATGAGATTCTGATCCATGACGATGCATCAACTGACAATACACAGGAGATCATCCGGGAATATGAGGCGAAGTATCCGGATATCATAAAGCCTATATACCGGACGGAAAACCAGTATTCGAAGGGAATCTGCAATGTCTCGGGCGCATTTAATTTTCCGCGGGCGCGCGGAAAATATATCGCAATGTGCGAGGGGGATGACTACTGGTGCGATCCGGATAAACTTAAGCTTCAGGCAGATTATATGGAGGCGCACCCGGAGTGCAGCATGTGCTTTCACGCGGCCAGGATTATTACGGAATCAAAGGCATTTGTGAGAAAAGAGATACGGCCTTACCGGGAGAGCCGGACGGTTCCCGCTGCAGAGGTGATCGACAAGCCGTTTAATTATCCGACGGCATCGCTTTTCTTTAAGACAGAGCTTGGACAGGCGCTTCCAGCCTGGTATCATGACTGTCCGATCGGCGATATTCCGATTCATATCTTTATGGCGTCAAGGGGCAGCGTATATTACTTTGACCGCTTCATGTCAGTCTATCGTCTGGGCGTTGCGACCTCATGGACGACGCAGATGCAGGCAGGAGATGCCGCGGCCGTCAGGGAAAAGCATCGGCAGCATCTTGAGGATCTGCGCAGGATGTACACTGCATTCGATACGGAAACAGGCGGGAAATTCCATGCGGCGGTAGAGGCTGCACTTTTGCGCGAGGACTTCCTCACAGAGTTAAATGTTGGAAATTTTTCTGTTGTAACTGAAAAAGATAACAGAAAATATATAAACGAACTGCCGCAGCCGCAAAAAACACTGTTAATGCTGCAGGCAGAGCATCCCGGGCTTTACGGTTTTTTACGAAGCTGTTATTATAGGCTGAAAGGATCAAATGGATAACCGGCCTGGTTTACAGGTAAATCAAGATGAAAACAGGAGTGAGAGCATGAAAAAAAAGTGGATCCGGATTGCAACGATCGGCGTATTTGTGCTGATGATCACGGCGCTTCCGCTGTCGTGGTATCTGAAGCCCGAAGAAGAACGGACGGATAACTCGGAGAACCGGGTGCTGGCGGAGCTTCCGCAGGTTACGGAAGCGGAAGACATCCTGAATGTTCCGCAGGCGTTTGATGCATATTATTCCGATCACCTGCCGTATAAAGAAAAAATGGTATCAATCAAATCGGATGTGGAAATGAGCCTGTTTCAGCAGCTTGATTCAGATCAGGTGATCCTCGGGACCGAGGCGCCGTGGCTGTTCTACAAGGCAGCTGACGGACAGCCGCTGGAAAACTACAAGCATACCAACCCGTTTTCCGAGGAGAGCATGGCGAAGATTGCCGAAGTGCTCTACAGCCTTCAGACAAAGCTTTATGAGGAGGGGACGGATTTTGTTCTGATCATCGCGCCGGATAAGGAGACGATCTACGGACCGGACTATATGCCCTCTGACATCAAGGTGATGGAGGAAAATCCGCAGCGGACGGAGCAGCTTCTTGCCTATCTGGAGGAGCATGCGCCGGATATCAAGATCATTTATCCGAAGGATGTCATGATGGCGGAAAAGAAAGGACTGGAAACGGCGGCAGAGGAGGCGACTGCCGCGGCAAAGGAGAGCGACGGGACAGGAGCTGTCTATGCGGGCTGGCCGCTCTATTACGAATCCGACACGCACTGGAATAAAATCGGAGCGAAGGTCTGTGCGGACGAGCTCTTTGATCTGCTTGCGGAAACCGACAGAAATTATCTGACGGAGTATATTGATGTTACGATCACCGACCTCGGAGACGGCTCGGATGAGGCGTATCCTGCAGGGGAAAAAATGTATAAGAAGGGCGATATGCAGACGCTCGCCCAGCTTCCGGATTCCTTTAACAGCCAGGAGTTCCGTGCAGAGGGAACGCTGCCGGCGGATGAAACCTATCTGGTAAAGGCACCCGGCGGAGAAGAGGTTTATCAGCGCTACCGCTCTGCGGACAGCCGCTGCGCGAAAAAGAGCCTGTATTTTGTAGGGGATTCCTTCCGCTGGAATATCGCGGATTTCCTTAAGGGGCGGACGGAAGACTGCACGATCGCATCGAGATATTATCTGGATCTCGCCGACGTGGCGGAGCAGCAGCCGGATGTCTTTGTCTATATGCTCGCAGAGCGCTATCTTCATGAGCTGGAGGTCCTTCCGGGCGTTGCGGCTCCGGCGCTCGCTTATACGGACGAGTTCCAGAAGGCGGATATTTATTAATTCTACTCGGAGGCATACATGGTTTTCAGCTCGATGATTTTTTTGTGGATCTTTCTTCCGCTGACACTGATCGTATACTATGCCCTGCAGCTTTTAACAAGGGCGGCAGGAAAGGACGGACAGACACTTCAGAATATCTGGCTGCTCCTTATGAGCGTGCTGTTTTACAGCTGGGGGGAACCCCGTTATATTGTGCTGCTGATATGCTCCATCCTGCTCAACTTTGCAGGAGGCATGGGAATCCATTTCGCGGGAGAGAATCTGAAGACAAAGAAGGCGGTGCTCGCCGTCTGTGTGTGTCTCAATCTGCTGCTGCTCGGTTATTTCAAGTATTATAATTTTGCTGCCGGGCTTCTGAACGGCCTTACGGGAACAGAGACGCTGCCTGTCAAAAATATCGTGCTTCCGATCGGGATTTCCTTTTATACGTTTCAGGCGATGTCCTATGTCATCGATCTGTACCGGGGAAAGACAAGGGTGCAGAAATCCTTCTATAAGCTTGCGCTGTACATCACTTTTTTTCCGCAGCTTATCGCGGGACCGATCGTGCGCTACCGGGATATCGCGGAGCAGATCGATCAAAGAACGCTCAGTGTGGAAAAGTTCACCTCCGGCGTGCAGCGGTTTGTACTCGGTCTTGCCAAAAAGGTACTGATCGCAAATACGATGGCAAAGGGCGCCGATCTGATCTTTGATATGGATTTTACTTATCTGAACACGACGCTTGCCTGGGCGGGCATTATTCTGTATGCGCTGCAGATCTACTATGATTTCAGCGGCTATTCCGATATGGCGATCGGACTTGGCAGGATGTTTGGATTTGAATTTCTTGAGAATTTCAATCTGCCGTATATCTCCGCTTCGGTGCGGGAGTTCTGGCGGCGCTGGCATATCTCCTTAAGCACCTGGTTTAAGGAATATCTCTATATTCCCCTCGGCGGAAACAGAAAGGGGAATATGCGCACCTACCTCAATCTGCTCATCGTGTTCTTTGCGACGGGGCTCTGGCACGGGGCGGGTGAGACCTTTGTTGTCTGGGGACTGTTCCACGGGCTGTTTCTTGTGCTGGAACGCATATTTCTGGGGAAGCTTCTGGATAAAAATCCGATCCGGCCGCTCAATCATATCTATACGCTGCTCATTGTACTGATCGGCTGGGTATTTTTCCGCGCGGATACGCTGCCGCAGGCAGGCGAATACATCACGGCGATGTTCTGTCCGAGATATCCGCTTCAATATACGCTGACGGAGCTGTTCGGAAGACGCTGCCTTGTGACGGCGCTTTTCGGTATCCTGTTTGCAGGCGTGCTTCCGGCGGGTTTAATGAAGCGTGCGTCAGACAATGCGGTATTCCGGCTCCTCTATGTGCCGGTGCTGTTGTTCTTCTGTATTATTCTGCTCGCAAGCGATGCGTACAATCCGTTTATTTATTTCCGTTTTTAAGGAGAATTGCTTACGAAAAGTTTACAGTTTTGTAACCCTGAAAAACACGGGTGGCAGAAACAGGGGATTTGTGTTAGACTACATAGGCATGGGCGAAAAATCCCCGTGCAATCATGAAATGAATTATTATACAGCGTACAATTATCTGTACGCAGGAGGGTAAAATGCGAAAGAATATCAAGGGCGGACTTTCAGCGGCACTGGCGGCGTCCATGCTGTTCCTTACGCCCGTGTCAGCGTCTGCGGCGACGATCATTATTCCGGTCAACCCGGACGGAAGCCAGACGAATGAAACAACCGTAATAGAAACAAATGCGCCGGATGGCTCGTCCAGTGCCGTAGTAGAGACAACTGCTCCGACAGAGACGGCCGCTCCTGACGCTGCAACAGCTCCGGCGGAGACGCAGCAGAGCAATATTATTTATGCTCCGAGCCAGAATACTGAGACTGCACCGCAGGGACCGGGCGGCGCCGGCGGCGCTGCAGAGATCGTGCCGGGCGACACCGGAAACGGAGACGGCGTACAGCTGATCAGTCCTTCCGGATCCTCCGGGCAGGGCAGCAATGTATCGCAGGGCGTGGTGCCGGCAGGATATATCGACCAGTCGCAGCTTGCGGACGGGGATGGTACCTGTGTGGCGGACGACATTCTCGGCATGCGTCCGTTTACCAATACACAGCTTGTTAATACGGAGGGGGTACTCGACGTTTATACGATGAAGACCTCCGTGGATGCGGATCAGTGGAATACGGTAGGCGATGGCTTCATCGGCATGCGCTCCCGTCTCGAGGAAGGCGTGGGAAATGTGTTCTACCGCCTTCATTCTGATGCGGGCTGGAGCAACTGGGCGCTCAATGAGACGACCGTGCAGACCCCGGATAACGGAAAAGTCACAGCCTTCCAGACGCGTCTGCAGGGCTATACCGGAAATCTTTATGATATCTGGTACAGGGCGCAGCTCAGCGACGGAACGGTAACCGGCTGGGCAAGCAACGGCATGACCTGCGGAACGATCGGAACCGGTCTTTATATCACCGGCATTGAACACCGCCTCTGGAAAAAGGGCGTAAAGTTCCCGGAATCCACGGCGAATTATTTCTACGGCGCACAGTATGAGGGCATGGTCTATGACGCGTCCGGCGCGCTCCGCTATCAGAAGGCGGACGGCTCTGCGTATACCGGCTGGGCATATGTAAATAATGATAAATATTACATGCAGGATAACGTGCCGCTCACAGGCTGGCAGTATCTTGACGGGTACAAGTTCTATTTTGATGAGAGCGGAAAGCTCGTAACGGATCTTGAACCGGTCATGGGAAATCCGGGCGATTTCCAGATCAGGGTAAACCGTGCGCGCAACTCGTTTACGATCTACACGAAGGATGGGGACAACGGATATATCATTCCGTACAAGGTATTCCTCACCACACTGAACAGCAAGGAAACGCCGCTGGGTACCTATAAGTTTTATGTGAAATACCGCTGGAAATATATGCACGATGAAGGACAGACGGGACGCGGCATTTACTGCCAGTTCCTGAACCGTTTCTATAACGGATATCTTGTGCATTCCCTGATCTATAAGGATAAGGCGGATTCCTATCATTTTGATGCCGGCTCCTATAACTATCTTGGCGCGCAGTCTTCGGACGGATGTGTCCGTCTGAGAGCGGATCAGGCGCAGTGGGTATACAATAACTGCCCGAACGGCACGCAGATCACGATCTATGACGACTTATGGAATATCGGACCGCTTGACCGTCCTGCGGTAGAGCAGGTCATTCCGATGAGCCAGAATTACGATCCGACGGATCCGGTGATCACCGGAAAAGGCTAAGCCGGTAAAAGAGAAGCAAAACAGAACAGTATATTATATGAAAAAGGCAGTGGAATGACAGATCATTCCGCTGTCTTTTTCGTTGTTGTCATGCAGGCACGTTCTCCGGATTCTCTGAGTTCAAAATGGTTTTTATGATAGCGGAGAAAACCGTCTTTTTGCAGCCTTGAGAGCTCGACAGACATCGCTGCCCGGTCTACGCAGAGGTAATCTGCGAGCTGCTGGCGGTTATATGCGATGTCAAAGGACGGGCTGCCCGTTTGGACCGCCTGTGCGGAGAGAAAAGACAGGAGCTTATCGCGCGTGCTCCGTTTGCTGATGTGAGAGATCTTGTCGTTGAACGCCATGGTTTTTCCTGCGAGGACAGAGATCAGGTTGGCGGGCGGAAAGCCGGAATTCAGCAGACGGTTCATGTTTAGAAAGAGAAGCTCACAGTCTGTATCCGCCGCTACGCTTACGTTCAGCACGGAACCGGGAACTGCCGCAAACAGCTCGGCAAATACATTGCCCGGAGCGAGTTTCGCCATGATATTGCGGTGTCCCCAGAGGTCCTCCTGGATAACCAGGATACTGCCGGACAGCACGAAGCCCATGGAAGCAGTGGTATCACCGGCGTGGAAAATATATTCACCCGCACGCTTTCTGGAGATGACGGCGCCTGCCTGATCGAGAATGGAAAGCAGCTTATCTTCAGATAATCCGCGAAACAGCGGGTTATTTTTCAGTATCTCGATGTATTTTTTCAAATGCACTCCTTGTTTGTTTGATTTCAAACATACCTTTTTTGCTCATGTTAGTATAATCAGTTTGAAAAGTCAAGGAGGTCAGGGGAAATGAAAAGAAGAATTATCCAGATTGACGAAGAAAAATGCAATGGATGCGGAGCCTGTGCGGCGGCCTGTCATGAGGGCGCGATCGGGATGGTAAACGGGAAAGCAAAGCTTCTGCGCGATGATTACTGCGACGGATTGGGGGACTGCCTGCCGACCTGTCCGACAGGCGCAATTACATTTGTGGAACGGGAAGCGGCGGCATACAATGAGGAGGCAGTTATGGAAAATAAAAAGAACAATGGTCAGAAGCAGTTTCATCCGGGCTGTCCGGGGATGCAGATGAGAAGGATGATGCAGGAAGCGGCAGATGTGCCGGCAGAAGCCAGGGCAGAGGGTCCGGCAGAGCGGAGGACAGCCGTCTCCCGGCTTGGGCAGTGGCCGTGCCAGATCAAACTCGTTCCGGTCAACGCGCCGTATTTTGACGGAGCCAAGCTTCTGATCGCGGCGGACTGCACCGCCTATGCATATGCCGGAATGCATGAGGAATTCATGAGAGGAAAGATCACGATCATCGGATGTCCGAAGCTGGATGATGTTGATTACAGCGAAAAGCTGACGGAGATCATCGCAGGCAATAATATCCAGAGCGTGACGATCGTGAGAATGGAGGTTCCCTGCTGCGGCGGACTTGAGGCAGCAGCGAAAAAAGCCCTGCAGGCGAGCGGGAAGTTTATTCCGTGGCAGGTCGTTACGATCTCGATCGATGGGAAAATTCTGGATTAATAGAATAAAAAGATATATTCCTAAGAGGCTTTACTCCCGGCGAGGAGCAGAGCTTCTTTTTGTGTGAAGAAAAACAATTTGTGATGCATACCATAAACACTCAAAAGAAAGCACAAATTTCCGTTTTTCGGCATAGTAAAAGAACATTGAAAATCACTAATCACAGGTGTATTATTATGTTTACAGATATTCAATTTGTACAAAAATATTGCAAAATGCCAAATGGAGAAGGCAGGTTTATAAAAATGCGGATTGTAACACTGATGGAAAATTGTGGTTCAGAGCACAAGTCTCTTATAAATGAGCATGGACTTTCCTTTTATATTGAACACGGAAATAAAAAATACCTGTTTGACTGTGGAGCCGGGGACGGAAGTTTGAAGAATGCCAGAAAGCTTGGAATCGACCTTTCCTGTATGGATGCAGTCGTGTTAAGTCATAATCATTACGATCATGCAGCGGGCTTCCGGGATTTTGCAGAATGCGGGAATAAATGCGGAGGGCTTTATACCGGAGGGCATTTTTTTGAAAAAAAGTATGCATCATCAGATGGGATAAAATACTGTGATCTTTCATCAGGGATATCAGAAGAATTTCTCAAGGAAAAAGACATCCGGCACATAGCATGCGCGGAACAGATGGAGCTATCGGAAGGCGTATATCTGATATCGGATTTTAAGCGCTCCCATGCATTTGAAGGCATTCCATCAAGGTTTGTCCGTGAAACAGCAGAGGGTATGCTTCAGGACGATTTTTCGGATGAAATAGCAATGGTGTTTGAGACTGAAAAGGGGCTTGTTGTACTGGTGGGATGCTCTCATCCGGGGATCCTGAATATGCTCACAAGCATTCACGACAGGCTTGGAAAATCGATATATGCTTTGTTTGGCGGTACGCATCTTGTTGAAGCGGATGAAGAAAGAATTCATAGTACATTGGAAGAATTTAAACGAATGGGCATCGAAGTACTTGGTATGAATCACTGTTCCGGACAGCATGCTGAGTGTATGGCGCTTGAGACAGAAGGCATAAAAGAATGTCATCTGGCAGTCGGGGATACAATATTTATATAATGAAATTGTCGAATTTTACAAAACTGGCACAGGAGATGGTTGAAGCAATCTCGTCGAAGGTCCGCAGACGTACGATTAACGTGATGGATATGGATGGCATCATTATTGCGTCCACAGATCCGGAGCGAATCGGAACAATGCATACGGGCGCCCGAAAGGTTGCAGAAACAGGAAAAGACCTGTTGATCACAACCGATATGCTTTCAGCATATCCGGGCTGCAGGGAAGGATATAATACCCCTCTGTTCTGTCAGGGGGAAATGATTGGCGTTATCGGGATTTTTGGACGGCAGACGGATGTCATGGAGCTGGCAAATCTTTTGCGTATTTATGCGGAAAAATATTTTGAACTTGAAACGGTTATGAACCGGCGGCTTGCGGATACGGAGCTGAAAGGCAGGCTGTTTCGCCTGCTTTCGGGTGAAAAAACCGCAGGACCGGAAAAAATACTGCAATTCTTCCAGCTGTCAAAAATGCAGCCGCAATATCCGCTTCTCTGTGTGAGGCTTTTATGCCCTGAAGCGGTCGGAGAAGACGCGCAGAATGGCTGGAAAAGTGAGGCGCTTCTGGAAAAACTGGAAAAGTTGGAATTGATCAAACATCCGGAAGATATTTATGGATTGGAAGGAAACAAACTTAAAATAATAAAAAGTGCCGGTGCTCTGAATTCGGATAACTGGGTAAAAGAATTACAGGAAGTTATTCTGTCACTCAGCTTTCAGGTACGAGTGATCATATCTGAACCGATTGAAAGGATTGCTGAGCTGCAGGAAATATGGCAGAAAGTCAGGTGGGCGGATTATCATATGAAAGAAGCTTTTCTCAATCTGTCTGACAGTGAAGATCATATCGCTTATATGCTTGCGCGTTCGGCAGCGGAAGAAGAACGGTTTATCAAACGTTATACCGCCCGGCTGAACGCAAATATCAAGCAAAAGGAACTGCCTGCCTATATCAACTGTATGAAATGCTATCTGAATGAAGGAAAGAGTGTTACACAGGCAGCCAAAAAGCTTTTCATTCATAAAAACACACTTCAGTACCGGGTAAAGCGTCTTTATGAGGCAGCGGGTCTGATTGGGGAAAATGACTTCATGCGCGAATATCTGATGCGCCTGATCATAAATCATCTGAATTCGCATTATGAAGCAGATTAAAAATCTCTAGGAGGGGAAGAGTATGCAAACATTTTTTCTTTTTGCACTGATCATTTTGTCAGTTGTGGCGATGGTGATTGCAATATCCAAATTCCAGATGCATCCGTTCATCGTTATGACCGTGATTGCGGTGCTGGTAGGACTGATCTGGGGAATTGATCCTGAGCAGGTTGTAACAACGGTCAAGGAGGGCTTTGGATCTATCCTGACCAGTATCGGTATTGTAATCCTTTGCGGTACGATTATCGGAACAATTCTGGAAAAGACCGGCGCAGCCATTACCATGGCTAACTTCATTCTGAAGATTGTCGGAAAGAACAACAGTGTTGTAGCAATGGGTATCATGGGATATGTTACCGGAATTCCGGTGTTCTGTGATTCCGGTTTCGTTGTACTTTCGCCAATCAGCCGTGCACTTGCGGCACAGAGTAACGTATCTCTTGCGGTGACTGCAACAGCGCTTTCGGGCGGTCTGTATGCGACGCACTGTCTGGTTCCGCCGACACCCGGTCCGATTGCAATGGCGGGAACGCTGGAGGCTGACCTCGGACTTACCATTCTGGTAGGACTTGTCGTATCTATTCCTGCTGTTCTGGTAACAATTCTGTACGCTTTGAAGGTGTCCAGCAAGGTACAGATTCCTGCAAATTCCAAGTATACGCTGGAAGAGCTTGAGGCAAAATATGGAAAGCTTCCGAATCCGCTTCATTCATTTTCACCACTTCTGCTTCCGATCATACTGATTGCACTGGCATCAGTTGCTGCATTCCCGAACTATCCGTTTGGAGAGGGCATTGTTTATAAGTTTATCGTATTCATCGGAAATCCGGTTATTGCACTGCTGCTTGGTGTATTCCTTGCGATGACGCTGATTCCGGAATCTGAGAAAAAGAATACACTTTCCTGGGTAACAGAGGGCGTTACGAGTTCAGCAGCGATCATGGCGATCACCGGAGCAGGAGGATCCTTTGGTGCGATTCTTAAGCTTCTTCCGATTGCGGACGCGACGACAGGACTTCTTGCATCAGGGCTCGGTGTATTTATTCCGTTTATTATTGCAATGATCCTGAAGCTTGCAATGGGTGCGTCTACAGTTGCGATGATCACGACTGCAAGTATGATGGCACCGCTTATGGCAAATATGGGTTTCACTTCACCGATTGCGAGAGTTTTGATTGTACTTGCGATTGGAGCCGGTTCCATGGTAGCATCCCATGCAAATGATTCTTATTTCTGGGTTGTGTCCCAGTTCTCTGATATGGACACGAAGCAGGCATATCGATGCCAGACGGGAATGACTGCCGTGATGGGCTTTACGGTCGTTATCATTCTGTTTATTATTTCGCTGTTCGTCGTATGATTTTCTGATCAGCAATTATAAGCATAATAAAAAGCGCTGCTTCCGGTTTTGGAAGCAGCGCTTCTTGTATAAGGAAAAGGGGCTGTCGGTTAATAT